>NZ_CP151802.1:907621-1210162 GCF_038446665.1 Lysobacter sp. FW306-1B-D06B
CCGTCGGGACGGAACGGCTCGGCCACCGGACGCAGGACCGTGGGATCGCCGCTGCGTCCGGTGGCCGGTACGAAATCGACACGCTGTTCCGGCGCAAGCCTGGCTTCCACGCGATAGCGCGCAAGGCCCGGGCCCGCGACGGTTTCGACGTCGCCGTGCAGCAGGCCCGCGTCGAGCAGTTCGCCGATGAGGAAGCCCAGGCCGCCCGCCGCGTGGAAATGGTTCACGTCGGCGCTGCCGTTGGGATACACGCGCGCCAGCAGCGGCACGACGGAGGAGAGCGCGTCGAAGTCTTCCAGGCGCAGCTCGATGCCCGCGGCCGCGGCAATCGCGATGAGATGCAGCAGATGGTTGGTCGAGCCGCCCGTGGCGTGCAGGCCGATCACGCCATTGACGATCGCGCGCTCGTCGACGATGCGGCCGATCGGCCGGTAGTCGTCGCCGAGCGCCGTGATCTGCACGACACGGCGCGTGGCCTCGGCCGTGAGCGCATCGCGCAGCGGGTTGTCGGGATTGACGAAACTGGAGCCGGGCAGGTGCAGGCCCATCAGTTCCATCAGCATCTGGTTGGAATTGGCCGTGCCGTAGAACGTGCACGTGCCTGGGCCGTGGTAGCTCTGCGCCTCGGCTTCGAGCAGTTCCTCGCGCGTCGCTTCGCCGACGGCGTAACGCTGACGCACGCGCGACTTCTCGTCGTTCGGCAGGCCCGACGTCATCGGGCCGGCGGGCACGAAGATCGCGGGCAAATGGCCGAAACTCAGCGCGCCGATGAGCAGGCCCGGAACGATCTTGTCGCACACGCCCAGGTACAGCGCGGCATCGAACATGTCGTGCGAGAGCGCGACCGCCGTGGACAGCGCGATCACTTCACGCGAGAACAGCGACAGCTCCATGCCGGCGCGGCCCTGCGTCACGCCGTCGCACATCGCCGGAACGCCGCCGGCGACCTGCGCGGTTGCGCCGACGCTGCGCGCGGTGTTCTTGATCAGGAACGGAAAGCGCTCCAGCGGCTGGTGCGCGGAGAGCATGTCGTTGTAGGCGTTGACGATGCCGATGTTCGCGCAATGGCCGGCGCGCAGCGCGTCCTTGTCGCTGCCGCACGCGGCGAAGCCGTGGGCGAGGTTGCCGCACGAGAGCGTGGCTCGGTGCGGGCCACGGCCGCAGGCGGCATCGATGCGCGCCAGGTAGTCGGCGCGACGCTGCGCACTGCGCTTGCGGATGCGCTCGGTGACGTCGGCGATGACGGGATGCAGGTTGGACATCGAACTACGGACTCCAGTACAGCAGCGGCACCACCGGCGCACCGGACAGCACCGAGCGGATCGGCAGCGTCGAACGCGGATCGCGTGCGGCGTTGTCGAGCACGTCGCGCTTCTTCGCGCCTTCGATGTGCAGGTACAGCGACGGCGCGGTGAAGATCGCGCTGAGCGTGAGCGTCATGCGCGGTTCCGGCGCGGCGGCGCTGCGGATGGCCAGCACGGGTGCACGGCCGCTGGGTTGCAGGCCGATATCGCGACGCGCGAGATCGGGGAACAAGGAAGCGACGTGTCCGTCTTCGCCCATGCCGAGGACGACCACGTCGAGCGGCAGCGCCTCGTTGGCGACCTGGCTGAGCACGGGAAGCAGTGCGGCCTCGGGCGTCGACGTCGGCCGCCGCAAGGGCAGCAGTTGCGCCTGCGCGGCGGCGCCCTGGAACAGCGTCTCGCGCAGCAGGCGTTCGTTCGAACGCGGATGGTCGGGTGCGACCCAGCGGTCGTCGACCGGCACGACGGTGACATGCGCCCAGTCGAGCGTCTGCTTCGACAGCTCGCTCAGGAACGCGCGCGGCGTGGTGCCGCCGGACACCGCCAGGCGCGCGGCGCCGCGGCGCGCGATCGCGCCGCGCAGGTCGGCGGCGACGGCTTTCGCCAGCGCGACGGCGAGTTCCGACTTGTCGTCGAAGAGGTGTTCGCGAACGGGCAACGGATCAGGTGTCAGCACGGTCAATCGCTCCGCCAATGCGCTTTTAGACAGCGTCCTCATGCCACGTCCTTCCGTCGCGTTCGATCAGGGCCACGGCTGCACTGGGTCCCCAGCTGCCCGCGGTATAGGGTTTGGGTGCTTCGGCGCTGGCTTCCCACGCGGCGCGGATCGGATCGATCCACGCCCATGCGGCTTCCACTTCGTCGCGGCGCATGAAGAGCATCGGATTGCCGCGCACCACGTCCATCAGCAGACGCTCGTACGCTTCGGGTTGGCGGCCGCCGAAGGTCTCGGCGAAGCTCAGGTCCATCGGCACGCGGCGCAGGCGCAGTCCGCCCGGGCCAGGAATCTTGTTCATCAGCCACAGCTTCACGCCTTCGTCGGGCTGCAGGCGGATGACGAGCTGGTTCTGCGAGATGGGTTCATCGCCGAAGATCGAATACGGGACCTTGCGGAACGTCACCACGATCTCCGACATGCGCTCGGCCAGCCGCTTGCCCGTGCGCAGATAGAACGGCACGCCGGCCCAGCGCCAGTTGCGCACTTCGGCCTTGAGCGCGACGAAGGTTTCCGTGCGCGAATCGGTGGCGCCCAGTTCCTCGGGATAGCCCGGCACCGGGCGGCCTTCGACCGCGCCGGCGCGGTACTGGCCGCGCACGGTGACGTGCGAGGTCGTGCCGTTCTCGATGGGCTTGAGCGAATGCAGCACCTTGAGCTTCTCGTCGCGGATCGCATCGGCGGCGAGCGAGGACGGCGGTTCCATCGCGACCAGGCACAGCAGCTGCAACATGTGGTTCTGCACCATGTCGCGCAGCGCACCGGACTTGTCGTAGTAGCTGGCGCGGCGCTCCAGGCCCACGGTCTCGGCCACGGTGATCTGCACGTGGTCGATGTGCTCGGCCTTCCACAGCGGCTCGAACAACGCGTTGCCGAAGCGCAGCGCCGTGAGGTTCTGGACCGTTTCCTTGCCCAGGTAATGGTCGATTCGATAGATCTGCGACTCGGCGAACACCTGGCCGAGCGCGTCGTTGATGGCGGCGGCGCTGGCGCGGTCGTGGCCGATGGGCTTTTCCACCACCACGCGCGTGTTCGCGCCGGTCAGTCCGTGCGCCTGCAACCGTGCGCCCACGCTGCCGAACAGGTCGGGGCCGACGGCGAGGTAGAACACGCGCACGCGCGATTCGTCGTTGAGTTCGCCCGCCAGCTCGCCCCAGCCGCCATCGGCCTGCAGGTCGATGCGGCGGTAGTGCAGCAGCTGCAGGAACGGTTCCAGCGCGGTCGGCGCGCGCATGTCGAAGGAGAGGTGCTTCTGCAGCGCCTCGCGTACACGCTCGCGGTACGCCTCGTCGCTCTGGCTGTCGCGGGCGAGCGCGTAGATGCGCGTGCCGGCGACGATCTGGCCGTCGACGTAGCGATGGAACAGGGCCGGCAGCAGCTTGCGCAGGGCGAGGTCGCCGGTGCCGCCGAAGATGATCAGGTCGAAAGGCGCCATCGGCGCGATGGAGGCGGTCACGGAGCGCTCCGGAAGGGGTAGGTTTTCAAGACCACAGGCATACCAGTGAAGATACCAGTCCGATACCACTGGTGCAAATGGGGCTAAAGGCCGCGATGAACGGCGGGGACGCGGGGCGGCTTCACCCGATATTCCTGCAATTTCATGCGGTTGAAGTTACGGCGGCGCGAAATCCGACTGCGGGGAGCGCGCCTCGGGCCTTCATTCGACTTTGGTCGTACCGCCAGGTGCCGCCGGTCTGCTCCCGCCGTGGCATCCGTTGCCGTAACTGGTATCTGACTGGTATTCTCCCCGGCCATGCAGGACTATCTGGTCAACGAGTTCCACCGCCAGGCGGACGCCCGACGCGCCCCGGCCTACCAGCACCTGCGCCGAACGCTGCAGCACGCGATCGAAAACGGCGAACTCACGCCCGGCCAGGCCCTGCCCAGCGAGCGCGAGCTGACCAAGCTGCTCGACCTGTCGCGCGTCACCGTGCGCAAGGCCATCTCCGGTCTCGTTGCCGACGGGTTGCTCATGCAGCGCCAGGGTTCGGGCACGTTCGTGGCCGAGCGCATCGTCAAGTCGTTCTCCAAGCTCACCAGCTTCACCGACGATCTGCGCGCGCGCGGGCTGGATCCGAAGTCGCGTTTCATCGAGCGCGGCATCGGCGAAGTCACGCCCGATGAAGCCATGGCGCTGAACCTGTCGCCCGGCGCGCAGGTGGTGCGCTATTACCGCCTGCGCATCGCCGACGACATGGCGCTGGCGCTGGAGCGCACCGTCGTGCCGCAGACCGTGCTGCCGGATCCGAATCTGGTCGAGAACTCGTTGTACGAGACCTTCCAGAAGATGGGCCTGCGCCCCACGCGCGCGCTGCAGCGCCTGCGCGCGATCGCCTTCGATGCCGAGCAGGCGCGGCTGATGAACCTGCCCGAAGGCAGTCCCGGCCTCTTCATCGAACGGCGCACCTTCCTCGACGACGGCCGCGTCGTCGAATACACCCGATCCTTCTACCGCGGCGATGCCTACGACTTCGTTGCCGAACTCCAGAGCGAGTAATCCCTTGAGCGAACCGTCGAACGAAAGCGTCGCACTCACCGCTTCGGCCACGCGCATGCATGTCGAGGCGCAGGAAGCCGCCGACGCCATCGCGCGGCAGTTCGCCGCGAACGCGCCGGTCATCGACGCACTGGTGCAGCGCCTGAAGCAGTCGCCGCCGGCGTTCATCGTCACCTGCGCGCGCGGCAGTTCCGACCATGCCGCCACCTACGGGAAGTACCTGTTCGAAACCACGCTGGGGCTGGTGACGGCTTCGGCCTCGCCGTCCGTGGGCTCGGTGTATGCGGTGCGCCCGCATTTGCAGGGCGCGCTGTTCATCGCGATCTCGCAGTCGGGCAAGAGCCCGGACCTGGTGCGCAATGCCGAGATCGCACGCGCCGGTGGCGCGCTGGTCGTGGCGCTGGTGAATGTCGAGGACTCGCCGCTGGCGCAGATCGCCGATACGGTGATTCCGCTGCGCGCCGGCCCCGAGAAGAGCGTGGCGGCAACGAAGAGTTATCTGTGTTCGCTGGCCGCGCTGCTGCAACTCGCCGCGCGCTGGAGCGGCGACGCGAAGCTGCTCGCCGCGGTCGACGCCTTGCCCGATGCGCTGCGCGAAGCGTGGAAGCAGGACTGGTCGCCGCTGGTGGAAGGCTTGAAGGACGCGCGCAACCTGTTCGTCGTCGGCCGCGGGCTGGGCCTGGGCGCGGCGCAGGAAGCGGCGCTGAAGTTCAAGGAAACCTGCGGCCTGCACGCCGAAGCGTTCTCCTCGGCGGAAGTGAAGCACGGGCCGATGGCGATCGTCGGGCCGGGCTTCCCGGTGCTGGCCTTCGCGCAGGATGACGACACCGGCAGCGGTACCGCCGCGGTCGCCGAGGAATTCCGCGCGCGCGGCGCGCCGGTGTGGCTGACCTGGCCCGGCGCGGTCGCACGCGAAGGCGTGCTGCCGATGCCGCTGGCGCCGCACCCTGCGTGCACCCCGCTGCTGGCCGTTCAGAGTTTCTACAAGGCGGTGAATGCGCTGGCGGTCACGCGTGGCCACAATCCGGACGTGCCGCCGCATCTGAACAAGGTGACGGAGACGGTGTGAAACCGTGATTCCGGATTCGCGATTGGTCAGGCGAAGGCCGATCAGCGCGCCCCGAATCCCGAATCTCTAATCCCGAGATCGCCATGACCACGATTGCCTTCACCCACGGCCGCATCCTCACCGAACGCGGTTTCGAGACCGACCTCAGCGTGCTCGTCGAGGACGGCCACATCGTCGCTGTGCTCCCCGGCCCGCCGCCGAAGGACGCGCAGGTGGTGGATCTTGCGGGTCGTTATCTCGTGCCGGGATTCATCGACACGCAGGTCAACGGCGGCGGCGACGTGCTGCTCAACGACGAGCCCACGGTCGAAGGCCTGCGCCGCATCGCCGCCGCGCATCGCAAGTACGGCACCACCGGCATGCTGCCGACGCTGATCAGCGACGACGTCGAAGTGATGCGCCGCGCCATCGACGCCACCCGCGAAGCGATCGCGCAGAAGGTGCCGGGCGTGCTCGGCGTGCACCTGGAAGGGCCGTACCTCAACGCCGCACGCAAGGGCGTGCACGATCCGTCGAAGTTCCACACGCCCGATGCGGGCGAACTCGATCTGGTCGCCTCGCTCGGGAACGACGGCATCACGCTCGTCACGCTGGCGCCGGAACGCTTCGATGCCGCGACGTTGCAGGCACTGGCCGCACGCGGCGTCATCATCGCCGCCGGCCACACCGCTGCGACCTACGAACAACTGCGCGACGCGTTCGCGCACGGCATCACCGGCGTGACGCACCTGTTCAACGCGATGACGCCGATGAACTCGCGCGAACCCGGCGCGGTCGGCGCGGCGCTGGAGAACGCCGACGCGTGGTGCGGCCTGATCGTCGACGGCTTCCACGTGCACGACGCGACGCTGCGCGTGTCCATCGCCGCGCGCCCGCGCGGAAAGATGATGCTGGTAACCGACGCGATGCCGCCGGTGGGCGGCGAGCGCGAGGCGTTCTCGCTGTACGGCGTGGAGATGATCTGCCGCGACGGCCAGTGCACCACCGCCGACGGCACGCTGGCCGGCTCGGCGCTCGACATGGCCTCGGCCGTGCGCAACACCGTGCAGCGCCTCGGCCTGCCGCTGGACGAGGCGTGCCGCATGGCGTCGCAGTACCCGGCCGACTTCATCGGCCTGGGCGGCGAGCTGGGGCGGATCGCGCCGGGCTACCGGGCGGACCTGGTCGTGCTCGACGAGGACCTGAAGGTGCAGGGCACCTGGATTGCCGGGAAGGCGTGAATCCAGTGATCCCGTAGCCCGGGTAAGGCGAAGCCGCCCCCGGGGATTTCTGCCTGCCGCGCCCCGGGTGCGCTCCGCTTACCCGGGCTACTTGTTCGGGAGTGTGGCGTCCATGCTGAACAGGCAACGTCACCTCCCGACGCTCTCCGGCACCCCGCGTCCGGGCCGGACTGGGACGGGCTGCTATAATTCCGAGTCTTTGCTCGGCACTTTCGACCTCGCGGCCCGCCGGCCGTGAGGCCCGGCGCCGGGCGTTCGCAGCCACCTCCGCGGTCCCCGCCGCGCCGGAGCCACGCATGACCAGCACCGCCGAACTCAGCTCGCCGTCCTCGGCGAACACCGCGCTCACCAACTCCGTGCTCGACGCCGACTACACGCTCGAACACAAGTACAGCCGCGAGAAGGGCCGCATCTATCTGTCCGGCGTGCAGGCGCTGGTGCGACTGCCGCTGATGCAGCGCCTGCGCGATGAAGCGCTGGGCCTGAACACCGCCGGCTTCATCTCCGGCTATCGCGGTTCGCCGCTGGGCGGTTTCGACCTGGAGCTGTGGCGCGCGCGCAAGTTCCTCGAGAACGCCGGCGTGAAGTTCACGCCCGGTCTCAACGAAGACCTCGGCGCGACGATGGTCTGGGGCACGCAGCAGACCAACCTGTTCCCCGGCGCGAAAGTGCAGGGCGTCTACGGCATGTGGTACGGCAAGGGCCCGGGCGTGGACCGCACCGGCGACGTGTTCAAGCACGCCAATGCGGCCGGCACCTCGCAGTTCGGCGGCGTGCTCGCGCTCGCGGCGGACGACCATGCCTGCCGTTCCTCGACGCTGCCGCACGGTTCGGAAGACGAATTCGTCAGCGCGATGATGCCGATCCTCAACCCGGCCGGCGTGCAGGACATCCTCGACATGGGCCTGGTCGGCTGGGCGATGTCGCGCTACACCGGCCGCTGGGTCGGCTTCAAGACGATCGCCGAAACCGTGGAGTCGTCGGCCTCGGTCGACGTCGATCCCATGGCCACGCGCATCGTGCTGCCGGAAGATTTCGAGATGCCGGAAGGCGGGCTCAACATCCGCTGGCCGGATCCGCCGATGAACCAGGAAATGCGCCTGCACAAGTACGCGGTGAAGGCCGCGCAGGCGTTCGCGCGGGCCAACAACATCGACCGCGTCGTCATCGATTCGCCGCGTGCGCGCCTTGGCATCGTCACCACCGGCAAGTCCTACCTCGATGTGCTGCAGGCGCTGGAATACCTCGGCCTGGACGAGCAGGCGTGCGCGGACCTGGGCATCCGCGTCTACAAGGTGGGCATGACCTGGCCGCTGGAGCCGGTGGGCATCACCAAGTTCGCGCAGGGCCTTGAGGACATCGTCGTCGTCGAGGAAAAGCGCGCCTTCATCGAGCGCCAGATGAAGGAGTACATGTACAACTGGAGCGGCCAGCGCCCGTCCATCGTCGGCAAGTACGACGAAAGCGGCGAGTGGATCCTGCCCTCCACCGGCGAACTCACGCCCGCGACCATCGCCGGCGTCATCGGCCGTCGCATCCAGCGCTTCCACGATTCCGAACACATCCGCAACGTCATGGCATGGATGGCGGAGAAGGAATCCGAACTCGCCCTGCCGCGCGCGCAGTTCCCGCGCGTGCCGCATTACTGCTCGGGTTGCCCGCACAACATCTCCACCGTCGTGCCGGAAGGTTCGCGCGCGCTGGGCGGCATCGGTTGCCATTACATGGTGACGTGGATGGACCGCAGCACCGACACCTTCACCCACATGGGCGGCGAAGGCGTGACGTGGTCGGGCCAGGCGGCGTTCACCGAAACGCCGCACGTGTTCCAGAACCTGGGCGACGGCACGTACTTCCATTCGGGCTCGCTGGCGATCCGCCAGTCGGTCGCGACCGGCGTCAACATCACCTACAAGATTCTCTACAACGACGCAGTGGCGATGACCGGCGGCCAGCCGGTGGACGGCACGCTGTCGGTGCCGCAGATCGCGCACCAGGTGCGCAGCGAAGGCGTGCAGACGATCATCCTCGTCTCCGACGACATCGCGAAGTGGAGCAAGCGCGAGATCTTCCCGGGCGACATGGAATTCCATGACCGCAAGGAACTGGACAACGTGCAGAAGCGCCTGCGCGAGATCAAGGGCACCTCCGTGCTGATCTACGACCAGACCTGCGCCACCGAGAAGCGTCGCCGCCGCAAGCGCGGCAAGATGGTCGATCCGCAGAAGCGCGTGATGGTCAACTCGCTCGTGTGCGAAGGCTGCGGCGATTGCGGCAAGAAGTCGTTCTGCGTTTCCGTGCTGCCGAAGGAAACCGAGTTCGGCCGCAAGCGCGAGATCGACCAGAGCAACTGCAACAAGGATTACAGCTGCGTCAACGGCTTCTGCCCGAGCTTCGTGACGGTGGAAGGCGGCGGCCTGCGCAAGAAGAAGGGCTCCGGCGCGAAGGATCGCCTCGCCGATCTCCCGATGCCGAAGGTCGCCACCGATCTCTCGCAGCCCTGGAACATCCTGATCACCGGCGTCGGCGGCACGGGCGTGGTCACCATCGGCGCGCTGCTCGGCATGGCCGGCCATCTGGAAGGCAAGGGTTCTTCCGTGCTCGACCAGACGGGCCTGGCGCAGAAGGGCGGCGCGGTCACCACGCACATCCGTATCGCGAAGTCGCCGGACGACATCCACGCCGTGCGCATCGCCGCGGGCGAGGCGGACCTGGTGATCGGTTGTGACATGGTCGTCGTCAACGACTACTGGGCGCTGTCGAAGGTGCGCGCGGGCCGTTCCAACGTCGTGCTCAACAGCTACGAAGCGATGCCGGGCACGTTCACCACGCGTCCGGACATGCAGTTCCCGGCGGCCGACATCATCTCCGCGGTGAAGGTCGCGCTGGGCGGCAACGATCCGCACGTCGTCGATGCGACGCAGCTGGCGACCGCGCTGATGGGCGATGCCATCGCGACGAACCTGTTCATCCTCGGCTACGCGTGGCAGCAGGGCCTGGTGCCGCTGTCGATGGATTCGCTGATGCGCGCCATCGAGCTCAATGGCGCCGCGATCGAGATGAACAAGACCGCGTTCGCGTGGGGCCGCCTGGCGGTGATCGATCCGAACGCCGTCGCCGAAGCCGCCGGCCTGATCCGCAACGCGCCGACGCAGGCCGAGGCCACGCCGCACGAGTTGCCGATGCTCTCGCCGGGCCCGTGGGAAAGCACCGAGTGGGGCGCGACCTCCGCGCCGCGCTCCACGCGCAAGGAAGACGAACTGCGCCACGTGCCCGCGCACGGCAGCGCCGACAACGTCGCCTTCCTGCCGCTGGACGATGCGCGCCTGTCGCGTTCGCTGGACGAAGTGGTCGAGCGTCGCACCAAGTTCCTCACCGAGTACCAGGACGCCGCGTACGCCAAGCGTTACAGCGATTTCGTCGCGCGCGTGCACGCGGCCGAGCGCAACGTCGCCGGCACGACCGATCTCACCGAGGCCGTCGCGCGTTACGCGTTCAAGCTGATGGCCTACAAGGACGAGTACGAGGTCGCGCGCCTGTACACCAGTGGCGATTTCCAGCGGAAGCTGGAGCAGCAGTTCGACGGAGACTACAAACTCAAGTTCCACCTCGCGCCGCCGCTGCTGGCGAAGAAGGATGCGCAGGGCCGCCTGATCAAGCAGGAATTCGGCCCGTGGGTGTTCACCGCGTTCAAGTGGCTGGCGAAGCTGCGCTTCCTGCGCGGCGGCACGTTCGACATCTTCGGCAAGACCGAGGAGCGCAAGATGGAGCGCCAGCTGATCGAGGACTACTTCAGGACGATCGAAGGCCTGCTCGGCAAGCTCGACCGTTCCAACGTGGACCTCGCGGCGGAGATCGCGTCGATTCCGGAGCACATCCGCGGCTACGGCCACGTCAAGGAAGACCACCTGCACAAGGCCAAGGCGCGCGAAGCGGAGCTGCTGAAGGAATGGAGCAATCCGTTGCGGATCGTGAAGGTGGCGTAAGGCGTGGCGTGATGCGCCGGCGCATGCGTGAAGGACCCCGCTTCGGCGGGGTTTTTCATTTGCGTCGCCGCGAACGCAAGTCTCGTAGCCCGGGTAAGCGCAGCCGGGACGGCGGCCGCCGCAAACCTGCCCCGGGTGCACCTTCGGCTCACCCGGGCTACATCCCAGGGCTCTTCATGCGTGGCTTCGCAATGGGCCCGCACCGGGCCTTCAGCTCTGCTGACACTGCGCTGTCAGCAGCCCGCGCGCGACAATGCGCCCATGGACACTGCGCGTCTGAAACGCTTCTGCGCCTCCTTCCCCGCGGCGAAGGAGGTCCTGCACGGCGAGCCGTCGAACATCCTCGTCTATTCGGTCGGCGGCAAGACGTTCGCGTACTTCAAGACCAGCCAGCCCGAACGCTGGCGCTTCAGCTTCCGCGCCACGCCCGAGCGCTTCGTCGAACTCACCGACCAGCCGGGTATCAAACCCGCGCGATGGATGGGGCGCTGGTACTGGGTGACGGTCGTCGATGTGCGCCGCGTGCCGGAGGACTATCTGCGCGAGCTGGTGACGTGGTCGTATCAGCGTGCGTTTGGAACGCTGAGCAGGAAGCGGCGACGGGAGCTGGTGGGTGAGGAGGCCTCGGAAGAGGGCTGGCCGCGCACGCACCTCGCACCGTCATCCCGGCGAAGGCCGGGATGACGTTAGAGAAGGGCGAGGTGAACGGAGGCGAGGATGCCTGGCTCCAAACGCCATAAACAACAACGCCGGCGCAAGGCCGGCGTTGTCGCATTTCAACCAACCACCACCCTCAATCGTTCGCGGTGATGTCCACGTCCTTCGTCTCGCGCAGGAACAGCGAGCCGATCACGAACGTCATCAGCGCGATGATGATCGGGTACCACAGGCCGTAATACATGTTGCCGGTGGCCGCGACCAGGGCAAAGGCGATCGTCGGCAGGAAGCCGCCGAACCAGCCGTTGCCGATGTGGTACGGCAGCGACATCGAGGTGTAGCGGATGCGCGTGGGGAACAGCTCCACCAGCCACGCGGCGATCGGCCCGTAGACCATCGTCACGTAGAGCACCAGGATGACCAGGATCAACAGCACCATCGGCTTGTTGATGCGCGCCGGATCGGCCTTCTCCGGATAACCGCCGGCCGTCAGCGCCTTCTTCAGTTCCGCGCCGAAGGCATCGGTCTTGGCCTTGCTGTCTTCCTTGGAGAGCCCAGCGCCTTCGAAGCCACCGACTTCCACCGCGCCGACGGTGATCCGCGCGACGCTGCCCTGCGGCGCCGGCTGGATCGTGTACGGCACGCCGGCCTTGGCCAGCGCAGCGGTGGCGATGTCGCACGAGTTGGTGAAGACCTTCTTGCCCACCGGATCGAACTGGAACGAGCACGTCGCCGGATCGGCATGCACCACGGCCGGGGCGTTGGTGCTGGCCTCGGCGATGGCCGGGTTCGCGTAGTGCGTGAGGGCCTTGAACAGCGGGAAGTAGGTCAGCGCGGCGATGAGGCAGCCCGCCATGATGATCTTCTTGCGCCCGATCTTGTCGCTGAGCCAGCCGAACACGATGAAGAACGGCGTGCCGATGGCGAGCGCGGCGGCGATCAGCAGCCACGTGGTAGTGGCGTCCACCTTCAACGACTGCGTCAGGAAGTACATCGCGTAGAACTGGCCCGCGTACCACACCACCGCCTGGCCGGCGGTCGCACCCAGCAGCGCCAGCAGCACGATCTTGCCGTTCTTGGAGAAGAAGCTCTCGGTGATCGGCGCCTTGGACTGCTTGCCCTCGGCCTTCATCTGCTGGAAAAGCGGCGACTCGTTGAGCTGCATGCGGATCCACACCGACACGCCTAGCAGGATGATCGACAGCAGGAACGGAATGCGCCAGCCCCAGCGTTCGAACTCTTCCGTGCCCAGGTAGGTGCGCACGCCTAGGATCACCAGCAGCGACAGGAACAGGCCGATCGTCGCGGTGGTCTGGATGAAGCTCGTATACAGGCCGCGCTTGCCGTGCGGTGCGTGCTCGGCCACGTACGTCGCCGCGCCGCCGTACTCACCACCCAGCGCCAGGCCCTGCAGCAAGCGCAGGACGATGAGGATGGCCGGTGCGGCGAAACCGATCGACGCATAGTTGGGCAGGATGCCGACGAGGAAGGTCGACAGGCCCATGATGACGATGGTGACCAGGAACGTGTACTTGCGACCGATCATGTCGCCGATGCGGCCGAAGAAGATCGCGCCGAACGGGCGTACCGCGAAGCCCGCCGCGAAGGCGAGCAGCGCGAAGATGAAGGCGCTGGTTTCGTTCAGGCCGCTGAAGAACTGCTTGGCGATGATCGCCGCGAGCGAGCCGTACAGATAGAAGTCGTACCACTCGAACACGGTGCCCAGGCTGGACGCGAAGATGACCTTCTTGTGCCCTTGCGTCAGCGGTACGTCTTTGGAGCTGTTTGCGGTGATGGTGGACACGGTCGTTGCCCCTTAGAAGTTGTACTTCACGTGCGTCTGCAGGCGATTGAGGTCGCCGCGGTCGCCGTTCTCGAGTTCACGCTGGCCCCAGATCAGCTCCGCACCGACATCGAGCTTGGGCAGCGGCGTGTAGATCAGGTTCAAGTGCGCCGACTGCGCGCCCTTGGTGATGCCAAGGCCAGTGAAGTCCGTGTCCTGGTCGTACTCGGCGCGCGAGTAGAACAGGTTCGTGCGCAGCTTCGGACTGAAGACATGGCGCCAGCCGACGAAGCCGGCGATGACGTCGATGTTGTCCAGGCCGCGGTTCGGGTTGGTGTCCGGCGCATCGAGCACGGCGTCGTTGTTGAGCGCCAGGCCGAGGTAACGGCCGATGCCGCTGCCGCCGGTGATCATGTAGCGGATGTCGTCGTTCTTGCCGAGGTTGAACTTGCCCGAGACGCTCAGGCCGTAGCCGGTGCTCTCGTCTTCCACGGCCGGACGCGCCGGCGCGGTCGGCGTGGCGGCGACGCCGGCGGCCTGGTACTTCAGCTGCCGGACCAGGCCCGCGATGCCGAAGTGGCCCCAATCACCCTTGAGCGTGTAGCGCCCGGTGAAATCGGGCATCGGACCGTCGTCGCCGGCGACCTGCGCCATGTTGCCGTTGAACGGCGTGAACACCGTTTCCGGGTTCTCCATCGAGAACGACCACGGACCGTTGGTGTAACGCACCTGCGCCTGGCGCACGAACACCGTGCCTTCCGTCGGGCCGAGGAAGTCGACCGTGTCGGGCAGCGCGGCGGTGTCCTGGAAGTTGCTCCAGGTCTGGCCGGCCAGCCAGTTGTTCCATTGCACGTACGCCTGGCGCAGCGTGAGCGCGTAGGTGTTGGTGGCGATCTCGTTGCCGGTGAAGGCAGTGCTGCCGCCGCCGAACAGGTCGAACTCCAGGTACGCCTTGAGCTTGTCGCCGCTGTCCAGGTCGGTGTCGGCGCCGAACCAGAAGCGCGAGAAGTTCACGCCCATGTCGGTGTCGGTGCCGCCTTCGGCCAGATGCCCGCCGCCGACCGGAATCGCCTTGGGCACGTAAAACAGGCGACCGACCGTGCCGTCGGGAATGTCGCCGTCGTTGGTGTCGGTGACCGAGGCGTCCAGCTTGATGAAGCCGCCGTAGTAGAAACGCGTCCCGGGGTTCGCGTTCGGCGTGATCGTCGTGGTCTGGATCGGCTGCACCTTCGGAGCACCCGCCGTTGCCGTGGCCGGTGCGGCCGGTGTCGCCGGCGCGGCGGCCTGCGCGGTCTTCACTTCGCTGATCTGGCTCTGCTGCTGTTGCTGCTGCGCCACCAGCTGCTGGACCATCGCTTCGAGCTGGGCGACACGCGCCTCCAGCTCCTTTTCTTTCGCCGTTTGCGCGAAGGCCATCCCCGGCAACGCCAGCGCGACCAGCAATGCGGCGGCGAGCGGGCGGCGACGGGGCGTCGCGGCCTTCGACGTCGTGGCAATGCTTGCGGACATGATTCCCCTCCCAAAGGAACGCCGGGCCCGATGCTCGGCTCCAGCGAGCCTGCTGGGCCATCGCACTGCACAACCATTCCCCATTGGTCGTAGACGCAGCCCCGGCGCGGTGCTTTACGACTAACGTCTAAACCCCGCCGGATGAGGCTTAACAGCGAATGCGGCACACTGGCGTGCCGGCCGCCCGCGCGGCGGCGGGAATGCCCTTCGCCCATGACTTCGACGCTGTCCCGGAGCACGCCAATGAACCACCCCGCCACCGTCTATCCGATCGATCCGGACTTCGCCGCCAAGGCCCGCGTCACGCGCGAGGACTACGAGCGCCAGTACGCCGAATCGGTGAAGGATCCGGAGGCGTTCTGGGGCAAGGTCGCCAAACGGCTGGACTGGTTCGTCGCGCCCACGAAGATCAAGGATGTCAGCTACAACCTCGATGATTTCCACATCCGCTGGTACGAGGACGGCGAGCTCAACGCCAGCGTCAACTGCCTGGACCGCCACCTCGCCGAACGCGGCGACAAGACCGCGCTGATCTTCGAGGCCGACGATCCGGCCAAGCCCGCCGAGCACGTCACCTACCGCCAGCTGCACGAGCGCGTGTGCAAGCTCGCCAACGCGCTGCGCTCGCTGGGCGTGCGCAAGGGCGATCGCATCACGATCTACCTGCCGATGATCCCGCAGGCCGTGGTGGCGATGCTCGCCTGCGCACGCGTCGGCGCGATCCACTCGGTGGTGTTCGGCGGTTTCGCGCCGCAGTCCATCGCCGACCGCGTCGCCGACTGCCAGAGCAAGCTCATCATCACCGCCGACGAAGGCCTGCGCGGCGGCAAGAAGGTGCCGCTGAAGGCGAATGTGGACGCTGCGTTGAAGATGCCCGGCACCAACACGGTCGAGACCGTGCTCGTCGTGCGCCACACCGGCTCGGCGGTGGACATGCAGATGCCGCGCGACCGCTGGTATGACGCTGTCGTCGACGACCAGCCGGCCGAATGCGCACCCGAACGCATGAACGCGGAAGACCCGTTGTTCATCCTCTACACCTCCGGTTCCACCGGCAAACCCAAGGGCGTGCTGCACACCACCGGCGGTTATCTCGCCTACGCCAGCTACACGCACGAGACGGTGTTCGACCTGCGCGAGGACGACATCTACTGGTGCACCGCCGACGTCGGCTGGGTCACCGGCCACAGCTACATCGTCTACGGCCCGCTGGCCAACGGCGCCACCGCGCTGGTGTTCGAAGGCGTGCCGAACTACCCGAGCGTGTCGCGCTTCTGGGAAGTGATCGACAAGCACAAGGTCACGATCTTCTACACCGCGCCCACCGCGATCCGCGCGCTGATGCGCGACGGCGACGAGCCGGTGCAGAAGACTTCGCGCGCCTCGCTGCGCCTGCTGGGCACCGTGGGCGAGCCGATCAATCCGGAGGCGTGGCGCTGGTATTACGAAGTGGTCGGTGATTCACGCTGCCCCATCGTCGACACGTGGTGGCAGACGGAAACCGGCGGCATCCTCATCACGCCGCTGGCGGGTGCGATCGACCTCAAGCCCGGTTCCGCGACCAAGCCCTTCTTCGGCATCCAGCCCGCGCTGGTCGACGCCAACGGCACGCGCCTGGAAGGCGAGGCCGAGGGCAACCTGGTGCTGCTGGATTCCTGGCCGGGCCAGATGCGCACCGTTTACGGTGACCATCAACGCTTCATCGATACCTACTTCCGCACGTACCCGGGCACGTACTTCACCGGCGACGGCTGCCGTCGCGACGCCGACGGCTATTACTGGATCACCGGCCGCGTGGACGACGTCATCAACGTCTCCGGCCACCGCATCGGCACGGCGGAAGTGGAAAGCGCGCTGGTCTCGCATCCGAAGGTCGCCGAGGCGGCGGTGGTCGGCTTCCCGCACGACATCAAGGGGCAGGGCATCTACGCCTACGTGACGCTGATCGCCGGCGAGGCGCCGACCGATGAACTGCACAAGGAGCTGATCGCGCACGTGCGCAAGGAGATCGGCCCCATCGCCACGCCGGACCATCTGCAATGGGCGCCGGGCCTGCCGAAGACGCGTTCGGGCAAGATCATGCGCCGTATCCTGCGCAAGATCGCCGAGAACGCGCCGGATCAGTTGGGCGACACCAGCACGCTGGCGGACCCCAGCGTGGTGGAATCGCTGGTGAAGGAACGGCGCGTGCCGTGAGGCGCGGCTGACGATTCTGCGCAGACAGCGTATCTGGCACGCTGCGTCATCCCCGCGAAGGCGGGGATCCAACTCGAACCGCGTCACACCCGCCGGAGAGCGGAGTCGACTCTGATACCTGGATTCCCGCCTTCGCGGGAATGACGAGCCAACCCCATGCCCACACTCCTCATCGCCGACGACCACCCGCTGTTCCGCGAAGCCCTGCGCGGCGCGGTCGCGCGCGTGCTGCCCGACGCGCAGCTGCGCGAGGCCGACAGCGTCGAGGCGCTCTACACGCTGGTCGAAGCCGAGCCGGACGCCGACCTGCTCCTGCTCGACCTCAACATGCCCGGCGCGCAGGGCTTCAGCGCGCTGGTGCACCTGCGCGCGCTGCATCCGCAGCTGCCCATCGTGGTGGTGTCCGCGCGCGAGGAACCCACGGTGATGCGTCGCGCGCTCGACCACGGTGCGGTCGGCTTCATTCCAAAATCCGCCGACGCGGCGACGCTGGGCGAAGCCATCACGCGCGTGCTCGACGGCGACCGCTGGGCGCCGGCGGTGGCGTTGTCCGCGCCGGCCGCGCATGCCGACGAGCACGACGCCGCGCAACGCCTGCGCGACCTCACGCCGCAGCAGTTCCGCGTGTTGCAGATGCTCGGCGCGGGTCTGCTCAACAAGCAGATCGGCTACGAGCTGGGCGTGTCGGAGGCCACCGTGAAGGCGCACGTCACCGCGATCCTGCGCAAGCTCGGCGCCAGCAACCGCACCCAGGCGGTGCTGATCGCAGGCCGCCTCGCGCTGGACCCCAGCGCGATCGTGCCCCCGCCCGAAGAAGTCGACTGACCCGCTCCGCGACGGCGCCTTGCCCGCCCCGGGTGTAGGCTCCGCACCATGCGCCCGTCGCGCCCCATCGCCGCATTGCGCCCCTTCGTGCAGGCCGTCTGGTCGCGTGAGGCTTCCTTGCATGTGGCGCCGCATCGCGAACACGTACTGCCGTCCGGCACGATGCACCTGTCGGTTCGCCTCGACGCGCCGTTGCGGCTCTATCGCGATGCGTCCGATGCGCACGGCCGATGCGCGGGTACGGCGACGCTGGCCGGGGCACGCGACGGCTTCTACGCGAAACACGTCGATGGCGCTGCGTCCGTCGGCGCGGTACTGCGTCCCGGTGCGATGCAGGCGCTGTTCGGTTGCGATGCCGATGCACTGCAAGGGCAACACGTCGCGCTCGAAGACCTGTGGAATCCGCTCGACGTGGAGCGCCTGCGCGATCGCCTGGCGTGCGCGGACGGTGCAGAGCACCGGGCGATCGTGCTGCAGCAGGCGCTGCTTGCGCAGGTGCGGCCGATCCGCGCCATGCATCCGGCCATCGCCCGCGCGATGCAGACGTTGCGTCAAGGTCGGCTCGTGCGCGAGACCGTGGCCGACAGCGGCCTCAGCCATCGCCATTTCCTCCTGCGCTTCCGCGCCGCGACGGGGCTGTCGCCGAAGGAGTACGCGCGCGTCCTGCGCTTCCGGCGCGCGCTCGCGCTGATGCCGGAGCGCGCGCTCGCCGACGTCGCGTTCGCCGCCGGCTACAGCGATCAGGCGCACCTGGGGCGCGAATTCCGTGCGCTCTCGGGACTTACGCCGCAGACATACCGGGCCGGCAATCCGGCCGGTGGCCGCCACGTTGAGGTCAATTTCCTTCAAGACCGTAGCGGAACCGCGCGATAGCGTGGGCCACCTTCATTGCGGAGACCGACCATGAGCACCCGTGAGCTGTTCGCGTACCTGTGCGTGCCCGATGCCGATGCGGCCGTCGCGTTCTATCGCGAGGTCTTCGACGCGCAGGAAACACTGCGCCTGGTCGACAGCGGCGGACGCGTGGGGCATGTCGAAGTCACGCTGGCCGGCACCACGCTGATGCTGTGCGAGCCGTACCCCGAGTACGGCATCGCGCCGCCGCAGGCGTCGGCACCGTCGTGCGTCACATTGCATGTGCATGTGGACGACGCCGATGCGGTGATCGCGCGCGCCCTGGCCCGCGGCGGCGAGTTGGTGATGCCTGCGCGCGACCAGTTCTACGGCGAGCGCTCCGGCGTGGTGCGCGACCCTGCGGGCCATCGCTGGAACATCGGCCACAGCATCGAGGACGTGACCGCACAGGAGATGCAGCGGCGTTTCGTCGCGCTCACCGAGCCGTGCTGACCCACGCATCCCGCTGAACCGCAGCCTGCACCGATCACGTCCGATCCACGCCGTCTGGCGTACTGCTGCAGACCGATTCCGTAGCGGATGCGCGCCGTGAATGCCGTGAGAAAAGCCATCGCCTTCGCACTGTTTGCAAGCCTGGCCGGCTGCGGCGGTGAGGCCCAACTGCGTGGCGGCGAAGACACCGGGAAGAAGCCGACGCTCGCGGCGCCGGAATCCTCCGCGATTCCCACCGTGCACATCGCGCCCGCGAAGGGATGGGGCGTGGGCGAGATGCCGGTGCCGGCCGCGGGCCTTGAAGTGAAGGAATTCGCGAGCGGCCTGGATCACCCGCGCTGGCTGTACGTGCTGCCCAACGACGATGTGCTGGTCGCCGAGAGCAACGCACCGCCGGGCAAGCGTGGCATCGGCGGGATCAAGGGCAAGGTGATGGGATCGGTGATGAAGCGTGCCGGCTCCGGCGTGCCCAGCGCGAACCGAATCACGTTGCTGCGCGATGCCGACGGCGATGGCGTCGCGGAAACGCGCTCTGTCTTCGCGCAGGGACTCAACTCGCCCTTCGGCATGGCGCTCGTCGGCGACACGTTGTACGTGGCCAATGCCGATGCGCTGGTGAGATTCGCGTACACCACGGGGCAGCAGCAGGCCAGCGCCGCCCCGCAGAAGGTGCTCGACCTGCCCGGCAGCGGGGACCAGCTCAACCATCACTGGACCAAGAGCCTGGTGGCCTCTGCGGACGGCAAGCAGCTGTTCGTCGGGGTGGGCTCCAACAGCAACATCGCCGACAACGGGATGGAGGCGGAGATCGACCGCGCCGCCGTGCTCGTCATCGATCCGGCCACGGGCTCGCGGCGCGTGTTCGCGAGCGGGCTGCGCAATCCCGTTGGATTGGCATGGGAGCCGAACACCGGCGCCCTGTGGGCCGTGGTGAACGAGCGCGACGAACTGGGCAGCGATCTGGTGCCCGACTACCTCACGCGCGTGGATGCCGATGCGTTCTACGGCTGGCCTTACAGCTACTGGGGCCAGCACGTCGACGCGCGCGTGAAGCCGCAGAAGCCGGACCTGGTGGCGCGTGCGCGCGTGCCGGATCTCGCGCTGGGTTCGCACGTGGCGCCGCTGGGGCTGACCTTCGCGCGCGGGCAGAAACTGGGCGACGGTTACGCCGACGGCGCCTTCGTCGGCTTGCACGGCTCCTGGAACCGCAAACCGCTGTCGGGCTACAAGGTGGTCTTCGTGCCGTTCGCGAATGGACAACCCCGCGGCACGATGGTGGACGTGCTCACCGGCTTCCTCGATGCGCAGGAGAACGCGCGCGGTCGCCCGGTCGGCGTGGCGATCGCACGCGACGGTGCGCTGCTGGTCGCCGACGACGTCGGCAACGCCGTGTGGCGCGTGAGTGCTTCGCGCTGAGGGTCACACCTGCACGGCCTGACGCTGCGCGGCGAGGAAGGCGCGCAGCGAGGCCGGTTTCACGGGCTTGGTGAGCACGCGGCAGTTATGCTCGCGCGCGGCGAGCTTGAGCGCGTCGCTGCCGTCGCCGGTCAGCAACGCGGCGGGCAGAGGACGTCCGCATTGCGAACGCAGCGCATCGATCACGCCGAGCCCATCGAGACGGTCGTGCAGGTGATAGTCCACCAGCGCCACGTCCGGATGCTCGGACAACAGCGCCAGCGCTTCGTCGGCATTGGCGGCGGTGAGCGGCACCACGCCCCAGCGTTGCAGCAGACTGCGCATGCCGTCGAGGATCTCGCGATCGTTGTCCACGCACAGCACGCGCAGTCCGGCCAATGAATCGCCGCCCATCACCAGGTGCGGCTCGGGCGTCGGCGCGGCGTACATCGCGCGTCCGAAGGGCACGGTGATCGAGAACACGCTGCCGATGTTGACGCGCGATCGCACGCGCAACGGGTGTTCGAGCGTGCGCGCGACGCGTTGGCAGATCGACAGGCCCAGGCCGAGGCCGCGCTCGCCCGCAGTGCTGGGCTGCTCGAAGCGGCGGAACTCGTCGAAGATCTGCGACAGGTGATGCTCGGAAATCCCGGGCCCCGTATCCCACACCTGCAATTCCACCGCGCCATCGCGCACGCGAGCGGCGATCAGCACGCCGCCTTCGCGCGTGTAGCGCAACGCGTTGGCCAGGAAGTTCTGCAGCGCACGCCGCAGCAGGCGGCGGTCACTGCGCACCGGACGCGGTGTGTCCGGCGCGCGCACGCGCAGTTGCAGACCACGGCTGGCGGCCACCGGCGCGTACTGCGCCACGAGCTCGCGCAGAAGCTCGTTGACGTCGAAGTCGGTGATCTCGATGCGCAGTGCGCCGGCATCCAGGCGCGAGATGTCGAGCAGACCGTCGAGCAGGTCCTCGGCGGCGCGCAGCGAGGCGTCGACGCGTTCGGCCAGGTGCGCCTGCTCCACGGCGTCCGGCGTCTCGCGAAGCGCGCTTGCGAACAGCCGTGCGGCGTTTAGCGGTTGCAGCACGTCGTGGCTGATCGCGGCGAGGAAGCGCGTCTTGGACTGCTGCGCCGCTTCGGCTTCGCGCGTGCGCAGTTCCACGCGCTGCTCCAGCGTTTCGTTGACTTCGCGCAGGCCCTGTTCGGCGCGCTTGTAGTCGGTGACGTCGCTGTAGGTGGTGACGTAGCCGCCGGGCAGCGGGCGACCGCGCATTTCGATCACCTGTCCGTTGGCGCGCACGCGTTCGAACACATGCGGCGCGCCGGCGCGCAGGTGGGCGAGGCGACGACGCACCTGGTCCTCGATGCTGCCCGGTCCCATTTCGCCACGCTCGGCATTCCAGCGGATGAGGTCGTTCACCGGCCGTCCGACATAGAGCATGCCGTCGGGGTACTCGAACAGCTCCTGATAACGCCGGTTCCAGGCGACCAGGCGCATCTCCGCGTCGACCACGCTCACGCCCTGGCTGATGTTTTCCAGCGTGGTGGAAAGGATCTGGCGGTTGAAGCGCAGCTCCTGGTTCGCTTCGTCGAGCAGCGCGACCACTTCGCCCAGCTCCATGCCCGAGCCGCGCAACGCGGTGGTGAGCGTGAGGCGCGCCGACGCCGCGCCGATCGCGGAGGCGAGCAGGCGCTCGGTGAATTGCGCGAGCGCGCGGTCGGCGGGTTGTTCGGGCTGCCATGCGCGGCCCTGTTGCTGGGCGTATTCCTCGAATGCACGACGCGCATGGCGCTCGCCGACGATGCGCTCGGCCAGCGCGAGCAGTTCGCCGCCGCGAACGCTGCCGGCCCAGCCACCGGGACCGAGCGCGGGGCGCTGCACGTAGGGATCGAGGAAGGGCGCGGCGAGCAGCTGCTCCTGCAGTCGCGGGCGCTGTCGCACCGACACGAAGAGGAACACGCCGACATTGAACAGCAGCGACCAGAACGTACCGTGCGTGAGCGGATCCCACCCGTGCAGACCGAACAGCTGCTCCGGCCGCAGCCAGTCCACGCCGAGCGGGCCCTGCTCGATCCAGCCGCTGCCAAACCAGCCACCGCGCGCCAGCGCCGGCAACAGCAGCGTGTAGAGCCACAGCACCGTGCCCGCGAACAGACCGGCGAATGCGCCCGAACGGCTCGCGCCCCGCCAGTACAGGCCGCCGATCAGCGCCGGCGCGAACTGCGCCACCGCCGCGAACGCCAGCAGTCCGTGCTGCGCGAGCGTGTCCTCGCCTTCGGCGTAGTAGGCCGAGCCGCGGTGATAGCCGTAGGCCATCATCGCCAGCACGAAGATCGTGATGCGACGCACCCACAGCACCTGCTTGTCGATGCCCTGGCTCTCGTGCAGTGCACCGCCGCGCAGCAGCAGCGGCATGACCAGATCGTTGCTCACCATCGTCGCCAGCGCCACGCTGGCGACGATCACCATGCCCGTGGCCGCGGAGAACCCGCCGATGTACACGATCAGCGCCAGCGTCTCCTGTTGCAGCGCGAGCGGCAGGGCGAGCACGTAGGTGTCCGGCGATGCACCGCTGCCGGCGAGCAGCGATTGCCCCGCCAGCGTGATCGGCACCACCAGCAGCGAGATCAGCACCAGGTAACCGCCGAACAGCCAGCGGGCCGGGCGCAGGTCGGACGGGTCCTGGCATTCGACCACCGCGACGTGGAACTGGCGCGGCAGGCAGACGATGGCGGTGAAGGCCAGCAGCGTCTGCGCGACGAATCCCGCCGGCAGCCCCGGCGCCATCACCACCGGCGCGGCCTGCACCATGCGTTCCATCAGGTTGCCCGTGCCCGGCAGGTGCATCAGCGCGAACAGGCCGATGGCGAGGAAGGCCAGCAGCTTCACCAGCGATTCCAGCGCGATCGCCAGGACCATGCCGCGATGGTGCTCGGTCGCGTCGATCTGGCGTGTGCCGAACAAGATCGCGAACGCCGCCAGCAGCAGCGCCACGTAGAACGCGGGGTCCGAGAGCAGCCCCGCATCGCTGGGGACGTCGGCCAACACCTCCACGCTCATCGCCACCGCTTTGAACTGCAGTGCGACGTACGGGACAGCCGCGGTCAACGCCACCGACGCGACCAGCGCCGCCAGCCCCGGTGCACGGCCGTATCGCGAGGAGAGGAAGTCGGCGATGGAAACGATGCGGTGCTCGCCGGAAATCAGCACCAGCCGCTCCAGGATCCGCCAGCCGAAGGCCAGCATCAGCAGCGGCCCCAGGTAGATCGGCAGGAAGCCCAGGCCCGTGCGCGCGGCCGTGCCCACCGCGCCGTAGAACGTCCACGAGGAGCAGTACACCGCCAGCGCGAGCGAATAGACGGCCGGCCGCAGCCAGCGCGCGCGCGGCGTGGTCTCGCGCTGGTCGCCGAAATAGGCGACCGCGAACAGCACGCCGACGTAGCCCGCCGACACCAGCAGCAGAATCCAGCCCGGAATCACGTAAGGCCCGCCTCGCAGGTAGACATGGCGAGTGTAGAACGCCGGCGTCGGCCAGGCGCGGCCCCGGCGCCCGGCCGCCCTACATCAGCGAATCGGCCAGCCGCGCCATGCCCTCCACGCTGCGGTGCCAGCGCGGCCGGCGGCGCCAGTCGTGCAGGTCCAGCCACTGGGCGTCGGCGAGGTAATCGCGCTCCACCTCGTGCAGGCGCGCCACCACGGCGGGGTCGTAGCACAGCAGGCCGGCCTCGGCGTTGAGCGCAAAGGAACGGAAATCGAGGTTGATCGAACCGATCAGCGCCACCTCGTCGTCCACGCTCAGGTGCTTGGCGTGCAGGAAGTGCGGCCGGTACAGCGCGATGCGCACGCCGGCCTTGAGCAGCTCGTCGTAGTACGAACGCTGCGCCCAGCGCGTCATGCGCTGGTTGTTGCTCATCGACAGGACCAGCTGCACGTCGATGCCCGACAGCGCCGCCACGCGCAATGCACCCAGCGTCATGTCGTCAGGTACGAAGTAGGGCGTGACGAGCACCACGCGCTTGCGAGCGCGCTGCACCAGCGCGACCACCACGTTGCGTGCGTTCTCGAACGGATACGCCGGGCCGCTCGGCAGCAACTGCGCCGGTGTGCTGCCTTCGACGAGGGTGGGGAATTCGCCGATCACCAGCCGATCGCCCGTCTCGATCAGCCAGTCGCTGGCGAACAGCGCCGCGATCTGCCGCACCACCGGGCCTTGCACGCGCGCGACAAGCTCACGATTCGGACGCTCGCGCACGAACTCCGCGTCGGCGAGGTTCTGCGAACCGATGTAGCCGATGCGCCGGTCGATCAGGGCGAGCTTGCGATGGTTGCGCAGGTCCATGCGCGAGAGGCTGCGCCAGCGCAGTCCGCCGGCGAGCATCGCGCGCACGTCGACGCCGGCCTGGCGCAACGGCCGGGCGAACGCGCGCAGGCCGGGCTTGGCGCCCACGGCGTCGAGCAGCAGCCGGCAGCGCACGCCGCGCGCACTGGCGCGCATCAGTGCCGCCGTCACCGCCTGGCCGACGTGGTCGTCGAACATCAGGTAGTAGAGCAGGTGGACTTCGTCCTGCGCGGCGTCGATATCGGCGATGAGCGAAGCCAGCGACGCGTCGTAATCGTCCAGCAGCGCGACCGTGTTGCCGTGCATCGGCATGAAATCGCCCAGGCGTTCGGCCAGTCGCGCGATGTCGGCCGACATGCCGTGCGCCGCCGGCGTCCAACGCAGCATGGACAGGTCGCGCTGGCGGTCGCGGATCAGCTGCGACGCCAGGGCCTGACGCTGCCGGCGCTGCTTCGCCAGCCATGGGTGGCCAAGCAGCAGATAAAGCGGCAGCCCGAACAGCGGCAGGAAGCCGACCAGCAGCAGCCAGGTGCGCGCCGCCGCGGGCGGACTCTTCACCGGAATCCACGCCAGTGCGGCGAGGCGGATCAGCCAGTCGAGCAGCAACAGCCAATAGCCCGGGTGCAGTTCGATGCCCATGGGCGGCATTGGAGCATGAGACCGGGATGCCCGCATCGGGCCGGAAAACGTGCTGATCCTGCCTGCGAATTTCTCACGTGGCGGCCTTCGCGTTGCTCGATCAGCCTGCGGGACCCTCACACGACATGAAGATTCATGGATAAGGCAAAGTGGGCTGACCGGGGACACCTATTGCGCATCGGCCCGGCGCAAGGCCAGTGGACACGTTGCGTCGGCGCCTCGCGCCTGGGCAGCGTGGAGTTCCACGGGCAGGAGCTGTCGATCTGGATCCAGATGCGCGGCAGCGCCTGGGTCGAGGCGAAGGAAGGCCGCTTCTACCTGCGCGCCGGCGACTGGATCGCCTTCGCCCGCGATTCCGCCCCGCTCGTCCAGGCCGACGCGCAGGGCGTGTGCATCGGCATTGCCGTGTCGGACGAAGCGCTCAAGGCCATGACGCGTTTCGGCAGCTTCGACCTTCACGTCGGCCTTGGGCAGGTGCCGGCGGCGCAGGCGCGGTCGATCGCGCGCGCGTGGTACCGCGCCGCACGCCACACCGAAGCCACGGCCGGCGCGACGGGCTACCAGGCGCGCGTGCGCTCGCTGCTGCTGGCATTGGAGGCCATGCAGGGCGACGACCGCAGCCGCATCCCGCAGTGCCCGGGGGCCTCGCTGGCCCGCAAGCGCCAGGTGTTCGAGCGCATGCAGCGCGCGCGACTGTTCATGGAAGGCAACTGCGACCGCATCATCCGCGTCTCCGAACTGGCCGAACGCACCCAGTTCTCCATGTGGTACTTCTCCAAGGTGTTCCACCGCCTGTACGGCGAAAGCCCGCAGGCCGCCTGCGCCAACCTGAGGTTGCGACACGCGGCGAACCTGCTGTCGACCACACCGATGACCATCGGCGAGGTCGCCATCGCCAGTGGCTTCGACAACAACTGCAGCTTCGCCCGCAGCTTCCGCGCGCATTTCGGCATGACCGCATCGGACTACCGAAACTCGATCGCACACAGCGAACAGCCCACTGCGCAAATGTGCGCCCCTTCGCGCGCAAACCACATTGCCGCGAGTCGCGAGCGCGTCCGCTACGCACGGGAAACCGTCGCGGCGCACTCGGGCCATAAGGTTTCGTAGCGCTTTAACGCGCCCATAACAGATATCTGGAGAGAGAAATGAAGCATCGTAGTTTGCGCACCGCCGTGCGCGTCGGCCTGCTGCCGGCGGGCATCGCGATCGCGCTGTCGCCGGCGTTCGCCATGGCGCAGGAATCTGGCAAGGACGCGACCACGCTGGACAAGATCGAGGTGACGGGGTCGCGTATCAAGCGCGCCGACGTCGAGACCTCGCAGCCGATCCTCACGTTGACCCGCGCTGAGATCCAGAAACAGGGCGTGACCTCGGTCGCCGACGTGCTCCAGCGCATCTCGAGCAACGGCGCCGCGCTGAACTCGACGTTCAACAACGGCGGTGACGGCTCCTCGGGGATCAGCCTTCGTAACCTCGGCGCGAGTCGTACTCTCGTGCTGGTCAATGGCCGTCGCTGGACTCAGGACATGTCAGGCACTGTCGATCTCAACACGATTCCGGTGGCGATGATCGAGCGCGTGGAGATCCTGAAGGACGGCGCTTCGACGATTTACGGTTCCGACGCAATCGCCGGCGTGGTGAACATCATCACGCGCAAGAACTACGAAGGCGCCGAGGCCGGTGCCTACGTTGGCCAATACCAACAGGGTGACGGCGAGCGCCAGGCGTACGACTTCACCATCGGCACGGGCAATGATCGCGGCAACGTGATGATCGGAGCCTCGTATGTGAAGGAAGAGGCCGTGATGGCTGGCGATCGCAAGATCTCCGCTGGCGGCCCCCCGTTCTTCGGTGGCCAATCGGGCACGGGCTTTCCGGGATCGTTCGTGAATCCGGCCGACAACAAGCGCTATGTCCTGAACGCACAAGGCCGACCGGTCCGGTATGTTTCGTCGGTAGATGGCTATAACACGGCGCCCGACAACTACCTTTTGACACCTCAGGAGCGTACGTCTCTGTTCGCCCAGGCGAACTACGACATCACAGATGATGTGCGCTTCAAGACCGAGATGCTCTACAACGAACGCATTTCGGAGCAACTGCTCGCCGCAATGCCGGTCACGGGCATGACACTTTCGGCGGACAGCTACTACAACCCGACGAACCCGAACGGTAAGTACAATGGGAGCGTGCCAGGTGGCGCGGTCGATCTGGTGGGAAGCGTCAACCGCCGCTTTCAAGAGTCCGGTGGTCGATCTTTCAATCAGAACGTCAAGAACTGGCATTTCTACGGTGGCTTCGAAGGTTCTTTCGATGTCGCTGACCGCCCATTCGATTGGGACATGGGATACCGGTACGACCGCACCGACGAGAACGATCTGACCTATGGTCTGTTCAATGTGGGGGCGATTGAGGCCGCTTATGGTCCGTCATTCCGCGACGCCGACGGCATCGTGAAGTGCGGAAGCGCAGGCAATGTGATCGCAGGCTGCGTGCCGATGGACCCTCTGGCTGGGCTGGGCGGCCTCTCGCAGGGGGCGCTGGATTTCACCGGATTCACTGCGCATGATTCCAGCCGCGTCACTTCGAAGAGCTACTACGCCAACGTCAGCGGCGACATCGTTGACCTACCGGCCGGCCCGCTTGCGTTCGCCACCGGTTACGAGCATCGCACCGAGAGCGGTCAGTTCGATCCGGACGCATTCATCGCCGCAGGATTAAGTACCGGCAACGGCACCAAGCCTACGGCCGGTGGCTACTCGCTGGACGAGGCCTATCTCGAGCTGGCTGTGCCCGTGCTGGCGGACATGCCTGGCGCTAAGTTGCTCGACTTCTCGCTGGCTACGCGCTATTCGGACTACTCGAACTTTGGCGATACGCTGAACAGCAAGTTCGGCTTCCGCTGGAAGCCGATCAACGACCTGCTGATCCGCGGAAACTGGTCACAGGGCTTCCGCGCTCCGACGATCAACAATCTGTTCGCGGGCGACTCCGACTCGTTCGAGAGCTATATCGACCCGTGCTCCTCGCACTCGGGTATGCGCGGCAATCCGCAGATCGCGGCCCGATGCAATGCAGAGGGCGTTCCGATCACGTTCGAGCAGCCGGGCGACGGTTCCTCGCGCCAGACGCTGGAGCCTTTCACTTGGGCGTCGAACCAGCAGCTGCGACCGGAAACCTCGGAGACCCGCACGTTGGGCTTCGTGTACAACCCGAGCTGGCTGGAGGGTTTCGACATCTCGCTGGATTGGTGGAAGGTCGAGATCGACAACGCCATCATTCGTCCCGATGCGGAGTTCATCCTGGACAAGTGCTACGCGGGAACGCCGGGTGAGCAGGCTGTTTACTGTGGCCTCTATTCTCGAGATCCCGCATATCCAGGCGATCCGAACATCATCACGCATCTGAGGATGCCGCTGCTGAACCTCGCGTCGTATAACGTCGAGGGTTGGGATATGACGGTTCACTACAAGTTGCCGGAAACCTCGTTCGGTAAGTTCTCGATCACCTGGGATAGCTCCTACATCTCCGACTGGGCCACCCAGGCCACGGCCGACTCGGTTGAGGAGCATCGGCAAGGGTTGTACTTCGCGCGTGACCCGTACTGGCGCATCAAATCGAACCTCTCCCTGGATTGGACGATGGGCGACTGGGGCGCGACGTGGGGCATGCGATATAAGTCCGGTCTGGAAGAAGAGTGCCCGTACGCGGGCGGCAGCAACGACGCCAGGGCTTACTGCTCTGACCCTGACCGCGTCACTGCCGACGGTCCGGAGCCGCGCAACCACCTGGGCGCCGTGACGTACCACGATATCCAGGTGCGCTACAACACGCCGTGGAATGCGACTGTCGCGCTAGGCGCCAACAATGTGTTCGACAAGGAGCCACCGCTCTCACTGAAGGCGCCGTACAACCAGTTCGATCCGCAGTACGACCTGCCGGGTGCGTTCTACTACCTGCAGTATCGTCAGCGCTTCTGATACTCGTTGTTGCCCAGTAACAAGCAAAAAAGCTACGGCCCCGAAAGGGGCCGTAGCTTTTTTGGCTCCACGCGCAGCGGCATGGTGGCGGGGGCAGAAATTTCGTGCATGCAAAAAGAAACCCGCCTTTCGGCGGGTTTCGGTATTGCAACCAACAAGCCGGAAGGCGGCTTACTTGATCTTGCCTTCCTTGTAGATCACGTGCTTGCGAACGACGGGGTCGTACTTCTTGACCTCCATCTTGTTCGGCGTGTTCTTCTTGTTCTTGTCGGTGGTGTAGAAGTGGCCGGTGCCGGCCGAGGAGATCAGGCGGATCTTGTCGCGCTTGGAAGCCATGGGTCAGTTCTCCTCAGATCTTCTCGCCGCGAGCACGCAGGTCGGCGAGGACGGCATCGATGCCATTCTTGTCGATGGTGCGCAGGGCGGCACTGGAAACACGCAGCTTCACCCAACGGTTCTCCGAAGCGACCCAGAAGCGGCGCTCGTGGAGGTTGGGAAGAAAGCGGCGGCGGGTCTTGTTCATAGCATGCGAGACGTTGTTGCCAGTCGTCGTTCGCTTGCCGGTTACTTGGCAAATACGGGCCATACGCACCTCGAAAGGTAAATGGTGTCTCCCTTGGCCAGGGAGGCGGCGGCCCCTCCGCGTCCGGACCTCCGGAAGCGATGCACGATGCGGGTGGTGAATCCTGGCTGCCGGCGGCGGGACGGAATCGTGCTTCCGGACCCCGCCCGGTCGAGTCCTGACGGACAGACCGGACGCAGCGAGCCGGGCATTATGCCGCGCCGCGGCACGATTTGCCAGCCCGTGCGTCGAGCGCGCCGCCGCGCGGGGCAGGCCGAACGCGCTGGGAGGCGGGGAGCCCGCCTCCCGCCAGACGCGGCCGGCGGTCAGCCCGTCTTGGCCCCGGCCGACTTCGCAATGAACGCCCGCACCTGCTCCTCCAGCACCGGCAGCGGCACCGAGCCCTCGCTGAGCAGGGCGTCGTGGAAGGCCTTCACGTCGAACTTCGGCCCCAACGCCTTCTCGGCCTCGGCGCGCAGGCGGACGATGGTGATCTCGCCCAGCTTGTAGCTCAGCGCCTGGCCGGGCCAGGAGATGTAGCGGTCGACCTCGGTGGTCACCTCGTGCTCGCTCAGGGCGGTGCGGTCGCGCAGATAGGCCAGCGCCTGGTCGCGGGTCCAGCCCTTGTGGTGCACGCCGGTGTCGATGACCAGGCGGCACGCGCGCCACATCTCGTAGGTCAGGCGACCGAAGTCCTCGTACGGCGTCTGGTAGATGCCCATCTCCACGCCGAGCTTCTCGCTGTAGAGGCCCCAGCCCTCGCCGTAGGCGGAGATGTAGGTCTCGCGACGGAACGCCGGCAGGTCGCCCTGTTCCTTCGCCAGCGAACCCTGCAGGGCGTGGCCTGGCGCGGATTCGTGCAGCGTCAGCGCCGGCAGGTTGTAGAGCGGGCGCGAGGGCAGGTTGTAGGTGTTCACCCAGTACGTGCCCGCGCCGCCGCGGCCGCTGGTCCAGAACGGCGCGATGTCCGGCGGCACCGGCACGATGGTGAACCGTCCGCGCGGCAGCGTGCCGATCAACTTGCCGATCTCGCCGTCGACGCGCTTGGAGATCCACGCGGCCTTGTCGAGCAACTCCTGCGGCGTGGTCGCGTAGAACTGCTTGTCGGTGCGCAGAAACTTCAGGAAGTCCGCGAAGCTCCCCTTGAACTCGACCTGCTTGATGATCGCGTCCATCTCGGCCTGGATGCGCGCCACTTCCGTCAGCCCGATCTGGTGGATCTCCTCCGGGCTCAGGTCGAGCGTGGTGTATTCGCGGATCTGCTGGCGATAGAACGCCTGGCCGTCCGGCATCTGCTCCGCGCCCAGCGTCTTGCGCGCGTGCGGCACGTAGTCGTTGCGGAAGAACGTCAGCAGCTTCGCGTACGCCGGGATCACGCGATCGCGGATCGCCGCCGCGCCGGCTTCGCGCAGGCGCGCCTGGTCGTCTGCGGAAATCGACGCCGGCATGCGCTTGAACGGCTCGTAGAAGTTCGACTGCTGCGGGTCCTTCACCTCCGCGACGCCCGCGATCGACACGTCACGTCCGTCCAGCACCGCGCGCGGCACGCTGAAACCGCGCGACAGGCCGGCGCGCATGTTGGCGACGTTCTGGTCGAAGTAGCGCGGCACGTCGCGCAGTCGGTCGATGTAGGCCTCGTAGTCGGCGGTCGTGCGCAGCGGCCGGCGCGTCATGAAGCCCAGGTTCGACCAGAACGAGGAGTCCGAGTTGAACGGCATCTCGTACGAACGCAGGCGCACGTCGGCGGCGAGGTTCTCCACCTGTGCGCGGTAGACGGCGTAGTTGACCTTGTTCTGTTCGCCGAGCTGGGCGACGTCGACGCCGTCCAGCTGGCGCAGCACGTCTTCCCACACCTTCAGCCGCGCCTTCTGGCTGGCCGCGTCGATCGACGGCAGCGTGTGGCGGTCGCTGGAGCCGTCATTGTCCTCGTCGGCGGCTCCGGTCTCGGCCTGCCGCCAGGTCCATTCCTTGTTGTAGATGGCCTGGAAGCGGTCGTCGACGGGCCCGGCGAGGGCGGCGGACGAGACAAGGGCGACATGGGCCGACAGCGCGGCCGCGAGCAGGAGGCGTTTCACGGAATTCCCCGGGCGATGGATCGCCGGATGATCGCATCGCGGATGGGGCGATGGCATGGGCCGGAAGCGGGAGCGCGACGAAGGCCGCGGTGGCGGGGCGGATGGACACATTTGGCACAGGGGGCGGGGTGGTGGCGCACCCCAAAGGTTGCCGTCATCGCGGCGGAGGCCGGGACGTAGGTCCGCAACCTTATGGCGTACGGGCACTTCCTCTCCGGCAAACCGCCCCACCGTCATTCCCGCGTAGGCGGGAATCCAGGGACTTTTCACGCCTTCCCGATGCCTGTGAGCAGCACAGCAAAATGGATAGTGCCGCCAGGCGGCGGCCCAAGAGACCCAGCTTTCGCTGGAATGACGGGAAGTGTCGGACCGCGTGACAGCCTGGATCCCGGGCCTTCCCCGGGATGACGGCTTCGGAGACGCTTTCCCGATTCCCGATTCCCGATTCCCGATTCCCGAACCCGCTCAATGCGTCGCGCGATCCCGCTTCCACCCGCGATGCTTGATGTCCAGGTACAGGCTGTAGGCCGCCGTGAAGGCCGGGAACAGGTTCTGGATCACGCCCACCGAGTCCTGCTTCTGCGAGAACACGAAGTACGCCAGCGTCATCGCGCTGCCGATCAGGCTCATGTACCAGAACAGGCGCGGGATGACCGGCCGCCCGTGCCTGCGCGAGGCGACGAACTGCACCAGCCAGCGGCCGCCGAACATCAGCGCGCCGGTCAGGCCGATGATCTTCCACGGCGACATGTGCAGCCCGGTCCATTCGAGCCACGCGATGGGGTGGTTCATGAAGTCGTATTCCATTGGAACCCCCTGGTCAGACTTCTTCAGTGCGCGTGACCTTGCCGCGTCGGATCAGCCAGGCCACGCCGCGCAGGTCGCTGATGCCCACCAGCGCACGGTTGAGATTGTTGTACTTGGACACGCCCGTCGAACGCGCGCGGTGGTTCACCGGCACGCTCACGGTCTTGTAGCCCGCGCGCTGCATCAGTGCGGGCAGGTAGCGGTGCATGTGGTTGAAGTGCGGAAGTTCCAGGAACGCGGCGCGCTCGAACAGCTTGATCCCGCAACCGGTGTCGGGCGTGTCGTCGCGCAGGATGCGCGCGCGGATCGCATTGGCCCACTTCGACGCCCAGCGCTTGCTGCCGCTGTCGCGCCGGTTGACGCGCCAGCCGGCGAACATCTTCACCTCGCCCGTGGACTTCGCGCGCTCGGCCAGCAGCTTCGGAATGTCCGCCGGATCGTTCTGGCCGTCGCCATCGAGCGTGGCGATCCATTGACCGCGCGCGGCCTTCACGCCATTGCGGATCGCGGTGCTCTGGCCGCTCTGGGTGACGTGGTGCACCACGCGAAGTTCGGGCACGTCGGCCTTGAGCGCGCGCAGCACGTCGAGCGTGTCGTCGCGCGACTGGTCGTCGACGTAGACGATCTCGAAATCGCCGCCGTCCTGCGGCGCGCGGCCGCGCAACGCCGCGGTGATCTCGTGCACCAGCGGCGCCACATTGTCGCGCTCGTTGAACACCGGGACGACGACGGACAAGTGCGGGGATGCGCTCATGCGTTCTGGCCGAAGTAGTCGCGGCACCAGGCCACGACGCGTGGCAGGCCGGTTTCGATGGAGGTGGCCGGATCAAAGCCGAAGGCGTCGTGCGCGCGCTGCGTGTCGGCCATGGTCTGGATCATGTCGCCGGGCTGCATCGGCTTGTACACCTTCTGCGCGGTGACGCCGGCGGCGGCCTCGATCACGGCGATGAAACGCTCCAGCTCCACCGGCGTGTGGTTGCCGAGGTTGAAGACGCGGTGCGGCACTTCGCCTTCCGGCGGGTGGTCGAGCGCGCCGATCACGCCGGCGACGATGTCGTCGACGTAGGTGAAATCGCGCTGCATCTTGCCGTGGTTGAACACGTCGATCGGCCGTCCGGCCAGCACCGCGCGGGAGAACAGCAGCGGCGCCATGTCCGGCCGGCCCCACGGGCCGTACACGGTGAAGAAGCGCAGGCCCGTCGCGCGCAGGCCGTACAGGTGCGCGTAGGTGTGGGCCATCAGTTCGTTGGCGGCCTTGGTGGCGGCGTACAGCGAACGCGGCTGGTCGATGCGCTGGTCTTCGGAGAACGGCGGCGTCGCCGAATCGCCGTACACGGAAGACGAACTCGCGTACGCCAGGTGCCGCACGCCGCGGTGTCGGCACAACTCCAGCATGTTGACGAAGCCGGTCAGGTTGCTGTCGACATACGCGTGCGGGTTGGTCAGCGAATAGCGCACGCCGGCCTGCGCGGCCAGGTGCACCACGCGCGTGGGGCGGACTTCGTCGAACAGCGCGGCCAGGCCGTCGCGGTCGGTCAGGTCGAGCGCGCGGATGTCCACGTCCGGGCACAGCGCGGCCACGCGGTCGCGCTTGATCTTCGGGTCGTAGTAGTCGTTGTAGTTGTCCAGACCGATGACGGTCTCGCCGCGTGCCTGCAGTGCGCGGCAGGTGTATGCGCCGATGAAGCCGGCGGCGCCGGTGACGAGGATGGTGCCGGAGGAAATGTCAGCCATCGGGGTCCCGTGGGGGTGGAGGTCAGTCGGGTTCGGCGTGGAAATCGAAACCCAGGGTCAGTTTGAGGTCCGCCAGTCCCGCGCCCAATGCCGGATCGAGCTCGAAGCCGAAGCCGCTTTCGCCCGACAGTCCGATCGACAGGCCGCAACGTCCGCCCCGGATGTAGAACGTGTGCAGGGTGTCGCGATGCATCGCCAGCCGCTGCTGCACGCCCTTCAGGTAGTCCTGGAGGTCCTCATCCGACCAGTTTCGCGATCCATGTGTCAGATTCGTGTAGGCGTAGCTTTCGCGGTACACGCCGCTCAGGGCGGCGCCGGACGGCGTGGCGCGACGCTCGCCCGCGCGCCAGGTGCGCACCGGCGCCAGGCCGAGCTGGTCGAACAGGGGGCGCAGGTCGTCGCGCGGGTGCATCGCGCGCAGGGAAACCTTGTAGCGGTACGGATTCATGCCGGCCGCCTCGTCCTTACTCGGTGACGGTACCGCGCAGCTTCTCGAGCACGCCTTCCAGCGAGTCGAGGTCGGTGTAGTGGATCACCAGCCGGCCCTTGCCGGCGCGGCCGTGCAACACGTTGACCTTGGTGTTGAGCGACTCCGACAGCTCGCGTTCCAGCGCGGCGATGTCCGCCTGCGGCCGGGCCTTGGCGGCCTTGGGCTTGGCGGCGCTGCTGGTCGGGATCTGGCCGGCGGACAGCTGCTGCACGCGGTGTTCGACCTCGCGCACCGACCAGCCGTGTTCGGCGGCCTGGCGCGCCAGGGCGATCGCCGCCTGCGGCGTCAGCGCCAGCAGGGCACGGGCGTGGCCCATTTCCAGCGAATGGGTTTCCAGCAGGACGCGGATTTCCGCCGGCAGTTCCAGCAGGCGCAGCAGGTTGGACACGGCGGCGCGCGAACGGCCGACGGCCTCGGCGGCCTGGGCGTGCGTCAGGTCGAATTCGTCGATCAGGCGCTGCAGCGCGGTGGCCTCTTCCAGCGGATTGAGGTCCTCGCGCTGGATGTTCTCGATCAGCGCCATCGCGACCACGGTGCGGTCGTCGACTTCGCGGATGACGACCGGAATCTCGTTGAGCCCGGCCAGCTGCGTCGCACGCCAGCGGCGTTCGCCGGCGATGATCTCGTAGCGCTTGCCGCCCAGGTCGCGCACGACGATGGGCTGGATCACGCCCTGCGCCTTGATCGACTCGGCCAGCTCGGCCAGCTTCTCCTGGTCCCAATGCTTGCGCGGCTGGTACTTGCCGGGCGTCAGCGCGTCCACGGGCAGGTGGCGCAGCACGTCGCCTTCCACGGCCTCCAGGGCCGGCGCCTCGGCGGCGGCCTTGGGCCCGAGCAATGCTTCCAGACCGCGGCCCAGGCCGCGCTTCTTGTTGGCTACGCTCATGCCGTCGTCTCCTTAACTTCGGCGCGTGCGGACTTGGCTGCCGTGTCGCGCTCGCGCTGGCGGCGCAGCACTTCGCCGGCCAGGCCCATGTAGGCAATGCCGCCCCGGCTGGCGCGGTCGTAGCCGACGATGCTCTGGCCGTAGCTCGGTGCCTCGGCCAGGCGCACGTTGCGCGGCACGATGGTGCGGAACACGCGATCGCCGAAATGCTTGGTGAGTTCGGCCGAGACCGCGTTGGCGAGGTTGTTGCGCACGTCGAACATGGTGCGCAGCACGCCTTCGATCTCCAGCGCCGGATTGAGCCTGGCCTTGAGCGCCTCGATGGTGTCCAGCAGCGCGCTGATGCCTTCCAGCGCGTAGTACTCGCACTGCATCGGCACGATGATCGAGTCCGCCGCGGTCAGCGCATTGAGCGTGAGCAGCGACAGCGCCGGCGGGCAGTCGATCAGGATGTAGTCGTAGTTGGCGCGCAGCGGGGCGAGCGCGGCCTTGAGGCGCTGCTCGCGGTCGGTGGCGCTCATCAGGCTGATTTCGGCCGCCGTCAGCTCGATGTTGGCCGGCAGCAGGTCGAATTCCTCGGCGGTGCGCTTGAGGATCGACGGGGCCTCGGCTTCGCCCAGCAGCACGTCGCAGATCGAAGTCTCGATCTCGCGCTTGTCGATGCCGCTGCCCATGGTCGCGTTGCCCTGCGGGTCCAGGTCGACCAGCAGCACGCGCTTGGGCGTGCGCGCGAGCGCGGCGGCCAGGTTGACGGCGGTGGTGGTCTTGCCGACCCCGCCTTTCTGGTTGGCGACGGCGATGATGCGGGCCATGCGGCTCGTCCTGGGCTGGTAATGGTTAAGGCGCGGAATGAGGCCGGCGTGGGGCCGGACCGGTGATTATGCCCGGATGGGAACTCGCGCGCGCCTTCGCCGGTAGCTGTATGGGCTCCGGCCATGCGCCTGCGGGCGCGGGCTGCGCCGGATCAAGCACTTGCGACGGTCCCGGTAGACCGACGGTTGCGTCCGGTTTACGAACCTGCCCGGGCGATCACGATCAGATGACGCTCCGCGTCAAGCCCCGGGACCCGCAGCGGATGGGAGCCCTCGACCCGCCAGCCCGGCGGCAGCGCGGCGATCTCGTCGGCCGGGTGCACGCCCTTCATCGCCAGCAGGCGACCGTCGGGCTTGAGCAAGTGGCCGCCCAGTTCCAGGATCAGCGGCAGCGTGGCCAGGGCGCGGGCGGTGATCGCGTCGTACGCGCCGGGCTCGTCCACCGCTTCGATGCGCGATTCGGCCACGCGCGCGCCCGGCAGGCCCAGCTGGCGGATCGCTTCGCGCATGAAGCGCGCCTTCTTGCCGTTGCTTTCCACCAGCGTGACCTTCAGGCCCGGCTTGACGATCGACAGCGGAATCCCCGGCAGCCCCGGGCCGGTGCCCAGGTCGGCCAGGTGCCCGCCGCGCGCGGCCAGCTCGTCCAGGTACGGGTGCATCGCCAGCGAATCGAGCAGGTGCTTGACCACCATCTCGTGCGGATCGCGCACGGCGGTGAGGTTGTAGGTCTTGTTCCAGCGCAGCAGCAGGGCGAGGTAGTCCAGCAGCGGCGCGGCCGCGGCCGGGTCCAGCGCGAGCGCGCGCAGGCCATCGTCCAGGGTGCGGCGCAGCGAGGGGTCGAAGGGAGCGGGGGTGTTCATGCGGTGGAACGGGAATGGGGAATGGGAACGCCCGGGATTCGGGATTCGGGATTCGCAAAAGCGCGCACAGGGTACCTTGGGGGCCGCCGTGCCGCTCCTGACGAATCACGAATCCCGGCTTCGCCACGCCAGCGCACCGAGGTAATCCGGCTCCGGCTGCAATTCGAGCAGCGACCAGTCGCCCGGCGCTCCCAGCGCGGGGTCGCATTCGACCAGGCGCAGACCGTCGGGCGACTCGGCGAAGCGCAGGCGGTGCAGGCCGAAGGAAATGCCGTGCCCGTGCGCCTTGAGCACCGCTTCCTTCGCGCACCACAGGCGCAGGAAGCCGTGGTCGCGCACCGCCGCGGACGGCGCGGCGTGCAGCCAGGCCAGCTCCGGCGCGGTGAAGTAGCGCTGCGCCAGATCGAGCGCACGCGCTCGCGGGCGCAGGTGTTCCAGGTCGATGCCGACCCGCACGCCGTGACCCAGCGCGATCAGCAGGCCGTCGCCGCTGTGGCTCCAATTGCAGTCCCAGGCGCCCAGGGCGCCGCCCAGCCGCGGCCGGCCGCGCGCGTCGCGACCCAGCGGCAAGGCCGGCGGCGGCACGCCCAGCTCCGCGGCCAGCCATTCGCGCGCCAGCGGCTCGGCCGGGGCGCGCGGCGGGTGCGGCCGCCAGGCCCAGCGCACCGGGGTCCGGCACTTCGTTGCGGGTTCGGACAGGGACATGAAACAGTCGTTGGGGAGCCGTGGCGGCCGCCAGCGTAAAGTAACGCCAGGGGAAGCGGCGTCGCCGCAGAACACAGCCAAACGCCAAATGTCCGCGGTCGTCGAATCCACCATCGTCCCGTCCTCGCCCGTGCCGCTCATGCACGGTGCGCCATCGCTTCCCATCGCCTTCGACGAAGGCGGCCACGCCATCGACCGCGCCGCGTTCGCCCGCCACGTGCGCGCGCTGGCCGCCCGGCTTCCGGCCGCGCGCCACGCGTTGAACCTGTGCGAAGACCGCTACCGCTACCTCGTCGCCTTCTGCGCGGTGGCGGTGCGCGGACAGACGACGCTGATGCCGTCCTCGCGCGCGCCGGGCGTGGTCGAGCAGGTGCTGACGCATTACCCGGACAGTTACTGCCTGACCGACGTCGAACTCTCGCCCGCTCCGCCGCACTGCGTGCGCATGCCCGCGGAGCTGGAGGAGCTCGACGGCCCGCCGTTGGCCCTGGATGCGCAGGCGCTCGTCGCGATCGGCTTCACCTCCGGCAGCACCGGCCAGCCGCGCGCCTACACCAAGCGCTGGGACAGCTTCCGCACCAGCACCGCGCAGAACCTCGCCGCTTTCGACGGCCTGCTGCGCGAGGACGTCACCCACGTCATCGCCACCGTGCCGCCGCAGCACATGTACGGCATGGAGATGTCGGTGCTGCTGCCGCTGCTGGGGCCGGTCGCCGTGCATGCGGCGCGGCCGTTGTTCCCGGCCGACGTCGCGCGCGCGCTGCACGATTCGCCGACGCCGCCTCTGCTGATCACCACGCCCGTGCACCTGCGCGCGCTGGTGGCCTCGGGCCTGGACCTGCCGCCACTGGCCGGCATCGTCTCGGCGACCGCGCCGTTGCCGTCGGAGCTCGCCGAGCAGGCCGAAGCCCGTTACGCCTGCGAAGTGCGCGAAGTCTTCGGTTCCACCGAAACTTGCGTGTTCGCGCGCCGTCGTACGGCGCGCGACATCGCCTGGACGCCGCTGCCGGGCGTGCGCCTGGCGCCGCAGCCGGACGGGACCGCCGTGCTTGCACCGCACCTGGCCGAGCCGGTGGTGCTCGCCGATCTGATGGAAATCCACGCCGATGGCCGTTTCGAGCTGCGCGGACGCAACGCCGACCTGCTCGAGATCGCCGGCAAGCGCGCCTCGCTGGGCGACCTCACGCGCAAGCTGCTGGCGGTGCCGGGCGTCGAGGACGGCGTGATGTTCCAGCTCGACGAGGAAGACGCCATCGGCGTGCGGCGCATCGCCGCGCTGGTCGTCGCGCCGACGCTGGACGAGGCGGCGATCCACCACGCGCTGCGGCAACAGCTGGATCCGGTGTTCCTGCCGCGTCCGCTGCGCCGTGTGGACGCCTTGCCGCGCAACGAGACCGGCAAGCTCCCGCGCCACGCGCTGGAAGTGCTGTTGCACGCACACGAGCCGCACGCGCCGGCCTGAGCACGTCGCTGCACGCGTCCGTCACATCGGCGGGCACAGACTCGCGTCGCCCCGCGCGGGGCACCCCCTTCATCGCAGGAGGCGCGAGCATGTTGGGCATCCTGATCTGGCTCATTGTCGGCGGCGTGATCGGTTGGATCGCCAGCCTGGTCATGCGCACCGACGCGCAGCAGGGCCTGTTCCTGAACATCATCGTGGGCATCGTGGGCGCCTTCATCGGCGGATGGCTCGGTGGGATGTTCGGGCTGGGCGGCGATATCAACAGCGGCGACTTCAGCCTGAGCGGGCTGCTGATGTCGCTGGTCGGCGCGATCGTGCTGCTGGCGATCGTGAATCTGTTCCGGCGAGGTCGCGTGCGCTGAGGCGCGTCGTACGCGATGTGCAAGGCGAAAGGCCCGGCTTGCCGGGCCTTCGCTTTTCTCGGGAACCCGAACTCCCCGTCATCCCGGCGAAGGCCGGGACCCACGCCGTCACGCATTCCGCTCCGTCACGTCATTCCTGCGAAAGCTGGAATCCATTTTGATTTGGCTCCAGGGCCTTTGCGGAAGAAGACGAAGGCAACAGCAACAGCAACAGCAAGAAGCTCAAGCTCAAGCGACAGCTACAACCGCAAGCCCTCTCAACCCAGCTCCACCCACGCCGGCGCATGATCACTCGGTCGATCCCACGTGCGCGGCTCGCGGTCGATGCCCGAAGCCATCGCATGCGGGCGCAGTGCTTCGGACACCAGGGTCAGGTCGATGCGCAGGCCGAGGTTGCGGCGGAAGCCGCCCTGCCGGTAGTCCCACCAGCTGAACTGCCCCTCTTCGGGGTTGAGCGCGCGGTAGGCATCGTGCAGCCCCAGCGAATACAGCCTGCGCAGTGCATCGCGCTCGGCCCGCGAGGTGAGGATGTGGTCGTCGTTCCACACCGCCGGGTCGTGCACATCGCGGTCGTCCGGGGCGATGTTGAAATCGCCCAGCACGATCATCCGGGGATGGGTGAGGAGTTCCTGCGCCAGCCAATCGTGCACGACCTCCAGCCAGCGCAGCTTGTAGGCGTATTTGTCGGTGCCCACGTCCTGCCCGTTCACCACGTACAGGTTGACGATGCGCAGATCGCCCACGGTCGCGGCGATCACGCGCTTCTGCTCGTCCTCGAAGCCAGGCACGCCGACCTGCACGTCGCTGGCACGCTCGCGCGAGAGCACGGCGACGCCGTTGTAGGTCTTTTGCCCCGCGAACACGCTGCGGTAGCCCATCGCGATGAGCGGATCATCGGGGAAGCGTGCGTCTTCCAGCTTGGTCTCCTGCAGCGCGACGATGTCCGGCTGCGATTGCGCAAGCCACTGTTCCAGGTGCGGCAGGCGCACGTTGAGGGAGTTGACGTTCCAGCTGGCGATCTTCATGGCGCGAAGTGTAGCCGCCCGGCCGCGCACTGCCAGTCCGCCGCGGTGCGCTGGCATACTCGATGGAGTTCCCGAAGCCGACCCCGCCATGCACTGGATCGACCTGCGCAGCGACACCGTCACCCAGCCCACCGCCGCCATGCGCGAGGCGATGATGCGCGCGCCGGTGGGCGACGACGTCTACGGCGAGGACCCGTCGGTGAATGCGCTGCAGGCGCGGCTGGCCGACGATCTTGGCTTCCAGGCCGGCCTGTTCGTGCCCAGCGGTACGCAGTCCAACCTGATCGGCCTGATGGCGCACTGCCAGCGCGGCGACGAGTACGTCGTCGGCATGGACGCGCACACCTACAAGTACGAAGGCGGCGGCGCGGCAGTGCTGGGCTCGATCCAGCCGCAGCCGCTCGTGCACGCGCCCGACGGCACGCTGCCGCTGGACGCGGTGGAGCGCGCGATCAAGCCGATCGACCCGCACTTCGCGCGCACGCGCCTGCTGTGCCTGGAAAACACCTGGCACGGCCGCGCGTTGCCGCTGGCCTACCTCGCCGATGCGCGCACGCTGTGCGATCGCCGCGGACTGTCGTTGCACCTGGACGGCGCGCGCATGTTCAACGCCGCCGTCGCGCTGCGCGTGGCGCCGCGCGAGATCGCGCGGCACTTCGACAGCGTGTCGGTGTGCCTGTCGAAGGGGCTCGGCGCGCCGGTCGGCTCGGTGCTGCTCGGCACGCGCGAGCTGATCGAAAGCGCGAGGCGCTGGCGCAAGGTCGTCGGCGGCGGGATGCGCCAGGCGGGCATGCTCGCGGCCGCGGCGTCGTTCGCGCTGGATCACCACGTCGCGCGCCTGGCCGACGACCACGCGCGCGCCGCGCGCATCGCCGAAGGATTGCGCGGCGCGGACGGCATCCACGTCGTCGCGCAGCACACCAACATGGTGTTCATCGACGTGCCGGTGGAACGCCACGATGCCCTGCGCCGCGCGCTGGACGATGCGCGCATCCGCGTGTCGATCGGCTATACGCCGGCGATCCGGCTGGTGACGCACCTGGACGTGGACGACGGGGGCGTGGAGCGCACGGTGCAGGCGTTGCGCGCGTTCGCCGCCGGCTGAGGCGTCAACGCACCAGCAAGCGCACCATGCGGTCGACGAAACCCCGGTACGGCGGCTTCAGCAGATCGCTGCCGGCGAAGCGGCGCTGGCGGAACACCGGCAGCAGCTTGCTGAAGGTGTCGAATCCGGTGCGGCCGTGGATCGCGCCGATGCCGCTGGGGCCGATGCCGCCGAAGGGCAGGTCGTGCGCACCGAAGTGCAGCAGCGTGTCGTTGACGGTGACACCGCCCGCGAGCGCGGCTTCGACGATCCTGTTCACCTCGCGCGCGTCGTTGCTGAAGGGATACAGCGCCAGCGGCCGGTCCATCGAACGGATGCGCGCGATGGCATCGGCGAGGCCGCGGTAGGAAATCACCGGCAGGATCGGGCCGAAGATCTCGTTGCGCATGACCTCGCTGTCCGCCGGAGGTTCCACCAGCAGCGTCGGCGGGAACAGTCGTTCCCGCGCCAGGCGCTCGCGTGCGGCGTCGTCGAGCGTGGCGGTAACGGGTTCCACCGGGACCACGCCGCGCGCGCGGGCATCGTCGACGTAGCCGCGCAGTCGCGCGTACTGGCCGTCGTTGATGATGCGGGTGTAGTCGCGTGTGGCTTCGAAGTCGGGATAACGCGCACGCAGTTCGGACTGCACTGCCTCGACGAATGCGCTCACGCGCGCTTCGTCGACCAGCACGTAGTCCACCCCGATGCAGGTCTGGCCCGCGTTGAACCATTTGCCCGTGGCGATGCGCGCGGCGGCGCGGTCGAGCGGGAAATCCGGGCACACCACCGCCGGTGCCTTGCCGCCCAGTTCCAGCGTCACCGGCGTCAGGTTCGGCGCGGCGGCGGCCATCACCTTGCGGCCGACCGCGGTGGAACCGGTGAAGAGCAGGTGGTCGAAGGGCAGTGCGGCGAACGCGGCGCCGACCTCGGGTCCGCCGAGTGCGACGGCGACGCGGTCGGCCGGGAACACCTCCGACACCAATTCGCGCAGCCAGCGGCTGGTACGCGGGGTGTGTTCGGACGGCTTTAGGTAAACGTGGTTGCCGGCCGCGATCGCCGACACCAGCGGCACCAGCGCCAGGTTCACCGGGTAGTTCCAGGGCGAGAGGATGCCGACCACGCCCACCGGCTCGGGCACGATGCGCGCGCTGGCCGGCCAGAAGCGCCAGCCCACGGCGGCGCGGCGCGGTTTCGTCCAGCGGCGCAGATGCTTGATGGCGTGATCGAGTTCGGCGAGCACGATCATCGCCTCCGACAGGAGGTTCTCGTGCTCGCTGCGGTGGCCGAAGTCGGCGCGGATCGCCTCGTCCATCGAGCCGATGCGCTCGCGGAACGCCTTGCGCAGGCGCAGCAGGTCGGCGCGGCGCTGGGCGAAGTCTGGCTTGCGCGCCAGCCAGGCGCGGCGCAGGCCGTCGCGGGTGGTGGCGAGTTCGTCGAGCGGCGTGTCGGCGGTGATGTCCATACGGTCGAGTGTAGACCCGGGCCGCGACCGCCGCAGGGGCCAAACCGGCGCGGTCCGGGGGGCGTCGCGGCCGCGCGGAAGCCGGGTGAGGTGCCTCGCGCGCTAAACTCCGGAGCATGACCACGCGACCTTACCTCGACACCTTTCCCGTCCAGGGCGAGCGCGTCTACATCGATCCGTCGGCGGTGGTGATCGGCGATGTGACCCTGGGCGACGACGTGTCCGTCTGGCCCGGCTGCGTGATCCGCGGCGACGTCAACTCGATCCACATCGGCGCACGCAGCAACGTGCAGGACGGCACCATCGTCCACGTCACCCATGAGGGCCCGTTCACCCGCCCGGGCGGCCTGCCGACCGTGGTCGGCAACGACGTCACCATCGGCCACGGCGTGATCCTGCACGCCTGCACGCTCGACGACTTCTGCCTGATCGGCATGGGTGCGCGCATCCTCGACGGCGCGCGCGTGCACAAGCACGGCTTCGTCGGCGCCGGTGCCGTGGTCGCGCCGGGCAAGCAGGTCGGCGAGGCCGAGCTGTGGGTGGGCAACCCGGCGCGCCTGGTGCGTCGCCTCGACGATCGCGAGATCGAACAGTTGCACTACAGCGCCGCGCACTATGTACGATTGAAGGACCGCTACCTCGGCATGGCCGGGTAACGGGGCGGCAGGGCGCGGCAGGGGGCCGCGGTCACCGCACCACAGGACGCCCGGAGCGGCGTCCCAGGAACGGGGAAGCACATGGAAGGTTTCGAGTACCGCAATCCCTACGCGGCGCCCGCCGCGCAGGTGCCGACCGCGCCGATCGAACACTACGACGACGGCCTGGTGAAAGCAGGGCGCCTGCCGCGCCTGCTGGCTTATCTGATCGACCTGGGCATCAACCTGGTCCTGCTCGCGCCGGCCTTCATCGGCATCCTGCGCTTCAAGCCCGAACGCGGCATCGGCGAACTGGGCGGCTCGCTCATCGGACTGTCGGTGATCGCGATGCTGGCGCTGATGGTCTACACGCTGTTCCTGCTGGCCCGCGAAGGCCAGACCATCGGCAAGCGCGTCATCGGCATCCGCATCGTGCGCACCGACGGCGAACGCGCCGGGCTGCTGCGCCTGCTCGGCCTGCGCTATTTCGTGCCGGGCCTGATCAGCGGCATCCCGTATCTCGGCGCGGCGTTCTCGCTGGCCAACATCCTGTGGATCTTCGGCGAGGAGCGTCGCTGCCTGCACGACCATTTCGCCGACACGATGGTGGTGAACGTCTGATCGGACGCGGCGGCCCGCGGGCCGCCGACGAAGTGGCGGGAATTTGCGAATCGTCCGATTCACCGGCGACGGCGCGCCATGCAGAGTCGATGGCTCCACACCGTCAGGAACAGGGAAATGAGCGAAATGGACCACAACCCTTATTCGGCCCCGACCGCGGACCTGTCCGTGGATGCGGCCCTCGTGTCGTCGCCTGCGCGCAAGGCCGAGCGTTCCACGCGCCTAATCGCGTCGCTGATAGACGGCCTGTTGGCGATGGTCGCCTGGGTTCCCCTGTTCATCGGCGTCACGCTGGCCGAGGGCGACAAGCGGGTTGTGGGCATCGTCCTCATCGTCATCGGATTCCTCGCGCTGCTGGCCCTGCTGGTCTTCCAGCTCACGCTGCTGTCGCGCCACGGCCAGACCTGGGGCAAGCGCCAGCAGGGCATCCGCATCGTGCGCAGCAGCGGCGAGCCCATCGGCGTCGGCCGGATCCTGGGGCTGCGCATCGTAGTGCCGGCCGTGATCGGCGCCATTCCGTTCGTGGGCGGGCTGTTCTCGCTGGCGAACATCCTGTGGATCTTCGGCGAGGAACGCCGCTGCCTGCATGACCACATCGCCGACACGATCGTCGTGAACGTCTGATGCTCGACACGTATCGGGAAGTCGTCACCCCGGAGGGCGTCGCCCTCCATCTGCCGGCGGCGGGCCCCGTACCGCGCGCGCTGGCGTGGCTGATCGACTTCCTGATCCGTGCCGGCGTGATGATCGCGATGGGCACGGTGCTGGGCGTGTTCGGACGCGTGGGCATGGGCGTGTACGCCGTGGTGATGTTCCTCGTGTTCTGGTTCTACCCGGTGGTGTTCGAGGCGATGTGGGACGGCCGCACGCCGGGCAAGCGTTCGCTCGGCCTGCGCGTGATCGCGGCCAACGGTGCGCCCGTGGGCTGGCTGGCCGCGTTCACGCGCAACCTGCTGCGCGTGGTCGACATGCTCCCGCTGGCGTACGCGACCGGCCTGGTCGCAAGCCTGCTCGATCCCTGGGGCCGTCGGCTGGGCGACATGGTGGCCGGCACGCTCGTGGTCCACGACGCACGCCCGCGCGACGCGCGTGCGGCGCGCGCGGACCCTCCGCTGGCACCGTCGATCGTGCTGCGTCCGCACGAGCAGATCGCACTGGTGGCCTTCGCCGAGCGCGGTCCGGGCCTGAGCGAAGCGCGGCAGGCGGAACTGGCGGACCTGGCCGAGCCGCTCACCGGCGCGCGCGGCACGCTCTCGGTGACGCGCCTGTACGGGATGGCAAACTGGTTGCTGGGGCGGCGATGAGGATGGCCGGGATTCGGGATTGGGGATTCGGGATTCGCAAAAGCGCGGCGCGACGCGCGGCGCGTGCCGCAGCATCTGCGCGGCGTGAATCCGTCAACCAGTCGGGTCGCGTCATCGAATCCCGAATCTCGAATCCCGAATCCCGGCCATCCCGATGAAGCAAGAGCACTTCGTCCAGCGTCACCAGGCCGAATGGATCGCCTTCGAGCACTGGCTCGACGCGCGCGGCGAAAGCGCGCGCAAGGCACGCATGGAGCGGCGCAGCTGGCAGGGCCTGTCGGACGCCGAACTGCCCGCGCGCTATCGCCGGCTGTGCCAGCAGCTCGCCCTCGCGCGCCGCCGCGGCTACAGCCCGCTGGTGACCGACCGCCTGCAGGCGCTGATGCAGCGCGGCCACGGCCTGCTCTATCGAACGCCGGCGCCGCGCTGGCGGCGCGCGGTGGAGTTCCTGATCGCGGGATTCCCGCGCCTGGTGCGCGCCGAACGCGGCTGCATGATCGCCTCCTTCCTCCTGTTCTGGGCGCCGCTGGTGATCGTGTTCGCGGCGATCCAGCACCAGCCGGAGCTGTCGTCCTCGCTGTTCGATCCCGTGCAGCTGATGGAGTTCGAGCGGATGTACGACCCGGCCGATCCGGCGCGCAAGCTCGGGCGCGACAGCGGCACCGACGTGGCGATGTTCGGCCATTACATCTGGAACAACGTCAGCATCGGCTTCCGCACCTTCGCCAGCGGCCTGCTCGCGGGCATCGGCTCGATCGTCGTCGTGCTGGTCAACGGCGTGATCATCGGCGGCGTCGCAGGCCACCTGCAGGCGGTGGGGCATGGCGATCCGTTCTGGCGATTCGTCGCGGCGCATTCGGCGCCTGAACTCACCGCCATCGTCATAGCCGGCGGCGCCGGGTTGCGGCTGGGGCTTTCGCTGATCGCGCCCGGCCAGCGACGGCGCGTGGATTCGCTGATCGAAGGCGGACGTCGCGGCGCGCTGCTGTGCGTGGGCGTGCTGGCGATGCTGGTGTTCGCGGCGTTTGTCGAAGCGTTCTGGTCGTCGATCGCGTGGATTCCGGCGTGGATCAAGTACAGCGTCGGCGGCGTGCTGTGGACACTCACCGCGGCGTGGCTGCTGCTCGGCGGCCGCAACCTGCCCGCTGCGGACGACATCGCATGAAGATCGAAGCGCTGACCGTCGCGCTGCGCCCGCGCTCCGCGTGGGAAGCCGTGGAGCTCGGCAGCGCGCTCGTGCGTCGGCATGCGAAAGCGATCTGGACGCCGTGGCTGCTGCTGACGCTGCCGCTGTTCGCCGTGCTCAACGCGGCGGCGTGGGCGCTCGACGTGCTGTGGCTGGCGGGCCTGGCGATGTGGTGGCTCAAGCCGGCGTTCGACCGCATCCCGCTGTTCGTGCTCTCCCGCGCGGTGTTCGGCGACGTGCCAACGCCCCGCCAGACGCTGGTGGCGCAGCGGCGCTGGGGCGTGTCGTCGATGCTGGGTTACCTGACCTGGCGGCGGTTGAGCCCGCTGCGTTCGTTGAACCTGCCCGTGGACCTGCTCGAAGGCGCGCACGGCAGCGAGGCACGCGACCGCCGCCGCGCGCTCGGCGCGCCCGTGAACGGCGTGGGCATCCTGCTCACGCTGGTGTGCCTGCATTTCGAAGTGGCGGTGTACCTGGGCACGGCGTCGCTGGCGATGGTGTTCGTGCCCGACGAATACGTGAAGGAAGCGCTGACCCGCGCCTGGGCCGTGCTGCGCGAGGCCCCGCCGTGGTTTCTGTTGCTGTCCAATGCGTTGGGCTGGATCGCAACCAGCCTGATCGAACCGTTCTACGTCGGCGCCGGCTTTGGCCTGTACCTCAACCGCCGCACCGAAGTGGAAGCGTGGGACATCGAACTCGCCCTGCGCCGCCTTCGCGACCGCCTGCTGCGCGGCGCGGCGCCGTTGCTGCTCGTGTTCGCGTTCGGCGTGGCGCTGATGCCGACGACGGTGCGCGCGCAGGACGCCGACGACACCGCGGCGCAATCCGCCGAAGACGACGCCGAAGAGAGCGAGGGCGAGGAAGACATCGCCCGCGTCACGCTCGAACAGGTTTTCGGCACGATCGCCGACGACCAGGGCCTGCGCGATGGCGTCGATGCACAGAAGACGCCGCAGCCCGCACCGCCTGCGGTCGAGGTGTCACCCGGCACTGGCACGCCGGGTGGCGGCACGACGGGCACCGCAGGCGCGGGGCATGCGCTCGCCGACGACGGGCGCCTGCGCCGCGCGGTGAAGCAGGCCTACGCCGATCCCACGGTCACGCCCAAACGCAAGGTCGTGACCTGGAAGAAGCGCGAGGTGAAGAAGAAGCCCGACGAACCGCGACGCCAGCCACCACCGCTGGCGGGCGTGGGCGAAGTGCTGGCGACCATCGGCTCGTATGGTCTGTGGATCCTGGTCGCCGCACTCGCGGGCGTCCTGCTGTGGACGTCGCCGCGCTGGTTGAAGTGGTTCCGCGGCGGCCTCGCGCGCGAAGGCCGCGAGGCCGACGAAATCCGCCGCAGCGACGCCGACGCCATGCAGGCGCCATTGCCCGACGACATTCCCACCGCGATCCGCCGCCTGTGGCGCGAAGGTCGCGAGCGCGAAGCGTTGGCGATGCTCTACCGCGCCAGCGTGGAGACGATGGTCGCGCGCACCCAGGCCATCCTGGTGCCCGGCGCGACCGAGGCCGAAGTGCTGCGCGCCTCACGTCGCCTGCCGCTGGGCGAGGATCGCGACGCCTTCGCACGCGCGGTTCGGACGTGGCAGTACGCGGCCTATGCGCACGCGTTCCCGGACGCCACCGATTTCGAGACGCTGCTGAGGGATCTTGCCGCGCGCTTCGGCTGGAGCGGTCATGTGCGCTCCGACGAGAGCGTGCCGGCATGAAACTCACCTCACGCCACGGACTCATCGCGCTGGGCCTGATCGCCGCCGCGGCGCTGCTCGCCGGCGGATTCGCCTGGTGGAAGGCGACCTACGAACGCACCGAGGAATGGGTCGACCTGCCGCGCACCGGCGAGGCGCAGCGCAATCCGCTCTACGTCCTCAAGCTCGCCCTGCGCGCCGACGGCGTGAAGGCGCAGGCGCGTCCGCGCCTGCAGCGCGATCGCGTGACGCTGGCCGCGCGCGACACGGTGCTGCTCTACAACGACCCGCGCACGCTGACCAAGGCCGACACGAAGGCGCTGCTCGCCTGGGTCGAGGGCGGCGGCCACCTGCTGGTGCGCACGCCGCCGCCGGGCCCGCTGGATGTCGAGGCGCCGATCGCGCTGCTGGACGACATGGGCATCGCGGTGCGCAACGAAGGCCCCGAATGCGCCGGTCTGGACGTTCGCGGCGAGGACGGCCACATCGAGTTCTGCCGCGGCCGCCGCTTCGACGTGGGCGAAGACGCCCCGCCCACGCAGTTGCGCTGGGGCGACGAGGAGCGCGGTTACGTCTTCGTGCGCCTGCCGCATGGACAGGGCGCGATCGACGTCGTCGGCGATTTCGACTTCCTCGACAACGATTCGCTGAAGGACGGTCCGCACATCGCGCTGGCGCGGCAACTGCTGGCGCCCAACTACGGCGCCGGCACGATCCACCTGATCTACGCCGCACAGATGCCCTCGTTCTGGATGGCGCTGCTGCTCGACAACTGGATGGTGTGGGCGCCGCTGCTGTTGGCGCTGCTGGCGTGGCTGTGGCGCCGCATGCAGCGCTTCGGCCCGATGCTGCCGGCGGCGGCGGTGGAGCGGCGATCGCTGCTCGAACACATCACCGCCAGCGGCGAGCATGTCTACCGCTACGGCTACGCCCATCTGCTGCACGACGCCGCGCGGCAGGCTTTCCTCGCGCGACTGCGCCGGCGCGACCCGCAGGCCGCCGCGCTGGAAGGCGAGGCGCAGGCCGCGATGCTCGCCGAACGTTTCAGCCTGCCGCCTTCCGACATCCGCGACGCGCTGGCCACCCCCATCGCGCGCGACTACACCGCCTTCCGCCACCGCGTCGCGCTGCTGATGCGCATGCGCAATTCACTTTGAACCGGAAACCACCGACATGAACGCCGACACCGCACCCGCTCCCATCGTTCCGATCACCGGCGAAGCGCTGGCCGGCCGCGCCGCCGCCGTGCGCGATGAAGTCGGCAAGGCCTTCATCGGCCAGGAAGCCGTGCTCGACCAGATCCTCATCGCGCTGCTCGCCGGCGGCCACGTGCTGATCGAAGGCGTGCCCGGACTGGGCAAGACGCTGCTGGTGCGCGCGCTGTCGCGGGCGATCGACTGCGGCTTCGCGCGCGTGCAGTTCACGCCCGACCTCATGCCCAGCGACATCAGCGGCCACGCGGTGTGGAACCCGAAGACGGAGACGTTCAACATCCGCCGCGGCCCGGTGTTCACCAACCTGCTGCTGGCCGACGAGATCAACCGCGCGCCGGCCAAGACGCAGTCCGCGCTGCTGGAAGCGATGCAGGAAATGCAGGTGACCATCGAAGGCCACAGCTTCCAGCTCGCGCCGCCCTTCCTCACGCTCGCCACGCAGAACCCGGTGGAGCAGGAAGGCACCTATCCACTGCCCGAGGCGCAGCTCGACCGTTTCCTGCTGAAGGTGCTCATCGGCTATCCGTCGCGCAACGACGAGAAGCGCATGGTGGCGGCGGTGAGCCAGGGTCGCGCCGCATCGGACTTCGACCTGTCGCAGGTGGCGCGCGCGCTCGGCCCGCAGGACATCGTCGCCATGCAGGCCGGCACCGCGATGACGGCGGTGGACGATGCGGTGATCGACTACGCCGTGCGCATCGTGGCCGCCACGCGCGACTGGGCGGGCATCGCGCTCGGCGCCGGCCCGCGCGGCAGCCTGGCGCTGGTGCGCGCGGCGCGCGCGCAGGCCGTGCTGTCGGGCCGCGATTTCGTCACGCCGGACGACGTGCGCGAGATCGCCAAGCCCGCGCTGCGTCACCGCATCGCGCTGGCGCCGGAACTGCAGATCGAAGGGCAGGAGCCCGACGACGTGCTGCATGCGCTGCTGGCCAAGGTGGAGGCGCCGCGCAAGTGATGCGCAGCGTGCCGCGTCCCGCGCCCGTCGCGATCGTCCTGCTCGTGCTGTGGTCGCTGCACGGGCTGGCGGTGGCGTTCGGCGTCGCGGCGGAGCCGTCGTGGTACGCGGCGGGTGCGGCGCTGCTGATGCTGTTGCTGCTCGACGCCGCGCTGCTGTGGTGGGCGCCGACGCCGCGCGTCGAGCGCCGCCTCGCCGACACCTGGCCGATCGGCATCGAGCGTCCCGTCACGCTGAGCCTGGAAAGCGCGCGCCGACAGCGCGTCGACGTGTTCGACCTGCACCCCGGCGGCTGGCGCATGCAGGGACTGCCGCGTCGGCTGGCATTGCGGCGCGGCGAGGAAGCCGCATTCGATTACCACCTGTGCGCGAACGAGCGCGGCGACTTCCGCTTCGACGGCGTGCAGTTGCGGCTGCATTCGCCGCTGCGCCTGTGGTGGCAGCTGCGCGTGGCCGGCGAGGCGCAGGGCGTCGGCGTGTTCCCCAACTTCGCCCCGCTGGCGAAGTTTGCGATGTTCAGTGCGGACCAGGCGTCGCGACTGGTCGGTGCGCACCTGCGCCGCCGGCGCGGCGAGGGCACGGACTTTCATCAGATGCGCGAATACCGCATCGGCGACAGCCTGCGCCAGATCGACTGGAAGGCCACCGCGCGCGCACGCCGCCTGATCTCGCGCGAATACCAGGACGAGAAGAACCAGCAACTGGTGCTGCTGCTCGACACCGGCCGCCGCCTGATGGCGCGCGACGGCGCGCTGGCGCATTTCGATCACGTGCTGGATGCGGCGCTGGTGGTGGCGTACCTCGCGCTGCGTCAGGGCGACGCGGTCGGCCTGCTGGCCAGCGGCGGCGCGGGCGCGTGGGTGCCGCCCCGACGGGGCGTGGGCGCCATCGACGAACTGCTGCGCGCGACCTACGCGCTGCAACCGCAACCGGTGGCGACGGATTTCCTCGCGGCCGCTACGAGCCTGTCGGTGCATCAACGTCGGCGTTCGCTGGTGATGCTGGTGACGAACCTGCGCGATGAAGACATGGACGACCTGCTCGCCGCGGTGACGATGCTGCGCAAGCGCCACCTGGTGTGCGTGGCGAGCCTGCGCGAAGGCTCGCTCGACGCGGCGCTGGCCGAACCCGTGCAGGACCTCCCCGGCGCCGTGCGTGCCGGCGCCACCGCGCACTACCTCGCGCAGCGCAACGCCGCGCACGAGGCGCTGCGCAATCACGGCGTGATGGTGCTGGACGTGGCATGCGATCAGCTCGCTGCGTCGCTGGTGGAACGTTACCTGGCGGTCAAGCGCGACGGGTTGCTGTAGCGCGGCGATCTCGCGGGCTGCTTTCAATCCTTCGCGGACACCGTCAGACATTGAGCTCCGACATTACAAGGACCGACCCGCATGAAGCCGCTCGTCATTCCGCCCGCTGCACAGCGCGACGGAAATTCGATCCAGATGATCAGCGGCTGGATCGCCGAGAAGGGATTGCACTGCAGCCTCAATGTCGGCTTGTGGGAGGCGCAGGGGAGAAACGAGACGGCAGCCTGGGGCATCCTGCTGGCAGACGTGATCCGCCACGTAGCGAATGCACTTGAGGAGAGAAGCGGCCTGGACCCGACAGAGAGCGCGCATCAGATCCTCGAATCGCTCTGGGGCGAGTTCAAGCAGCCCACGTCCGAGGTCGAGGGCGGTTTTCATCCGGGGCATTCGTGATGCGAACGTTCGCTGTCGGCGGAGCGCGAACGCTGGGCGCGCGGCGGCCGTAATCGGACATCACATGCGTCTTCGTGCCGGCGCAATCCTCAGTGGCTGGCAAGGAACGGCAGGATCAGGTCGACCGCCTGCTGCGGTTGCTCCTCCATGATCCAGTGCCCCGAGTTCCGGATGACGGCGCCTTCGACGTTTGATGCGACGTAATCGATCTCGGATTTCATCGAGCTGCCATACGACTGCTCGCCGCCGATTGCGAGCACCGGGATGGTGAGCTTGCCCGACTTGGCGAAGGTGGCCTTGTTCTCTTCCGCATCACGCGAGAACGCCTCGAACTGCCCGCCGAATGCGTTGTGGATCGCGTTCGGCCGCGCATAGAGTTCGGCGTAGTGCTGGCGCGTGGGTTCGTCGATGCGGCTGGGGTCGCCGCCGAGGTCGTTGTAGAAGCGGTCCAGCAGGATGCGCTCGCGTCCGGCCACCAGGCGTTCCACGTCGGGGCCACGGAAGTTGAAGTGCCACACCTTCGGATTCACCAGTTGCGCCTGCCACGTGCCCATGCCGGGCAGCGGCGCGTCCATCACCACCCAGGCCGTGACGCGGTCCGGATAGTGCGTGGCGAGCGCGTAACCGACCATGTTGCCGATGTCGTGCGTCACCAGCTGCACCTTGCCGACCTTGAGCTTGTCGAGGATGCCGACGAGGTCGCGCGCCTGGGCCGCCTTCTCGTAGCCGTCTTCCGGATGCGACGACAGCCCCATGCCGCGAAGGTCAGGCACGATGACGAGGTGGTCCTTGACGAGCCTGGCCGCCAGCGGCTCCCACATGTCGCCCGTGTCGCCGAAGCCATGAAGCAACACCACCGCAGGGCCTTTTCCGCCGATGCGGACATACTGCGTGCCACCGCTCACCGTCATCTGGCTTTCGCGGAAGTCGGCAGGGAAGGGTCGCACCTCGGCAGCGGCGTGCAGCACGGGAAGCGCGGCGAGCAGCATCGCAACGAACAGGACTCGTGCCACGGAACGCGAGCGGGACATGTCAGTCTCCAGTTGGGCGGCGAGTGGGCATTTCGTGCGGCCCTGTTGATGACCGAAAGCGTGCCTACTTCAAACGGGGCGGAGCATTGCCGCCGGTCACGCGCGAAGTGCAGTGTCGCGATCGCGCGACCGCACATCCGCAATGCACGTGATCAAGGTGGAACCGGCACCGCATGCGGGTGCGTCAGCCGTTCCAGTTCGAGCAGGAACAGGTTGGCGTCCTCGCGTGAATCGCCGCACATCTCGCGACCGGGTCGCAACGACGCGCAGAACGCCGGCCGCTCGGGCTTTCCGAACAACCGGCAGCGCAGGTCCTCATCCAGCTGCACGCACGCAACACCCGCCGGCTTGCCGTGCGGCATGCCGGGAATGGGCGAGGTGATCGACGGCGCGATGCAGCACGCGCCGCAATGGGCGCGGCAGTCCATGGGTTCGATGTCGTGGCCGGTCAGTCGGCGGTGACGAGTTCGGCGCGATGCTCGCGCAGCTCTTCGTACACCTCGTCCGTTTCCGGGCGCGTGCCGTGCCAGCGCAGGAAGCTTTCGGCGGCCTGTTCCACCAGCATGCCCAGCCCGTCAATGCAGTCGTGCGAACCGGCCGCGCGCGCCCAGGCGAGGAAGGGGATGGCGACCTCGCCGTAGCTCAGGTCCACGGCGGCGGTGCGCGGATTCGCCAGCGCCATCGGCAGCGAGGGCAGGCCGTCGGCGCGTGCGGCGGAGGTGGCGTTCACGATCAGGTCGAAGGTGCCGAGCGTGTCGATGTCGCGCAGATAGCGCGGATGCACGCGGCCCGGCATGGCGAGTGCGTCGGCCAGCGCATCGGCGCGTTCGGGCGTGCGGTTGACGATGTACAGATCGCCGATGCCGGCATCGAGCAGCGCCGGCGCCACACCGCGCGCGGCACCGCCGGCGCCGATCAGCAGCGTGCGGCGCGAGCGCAGGTCCAGGCCCTGGCGTTCGGTGAGGTCGCGCACCAGACCAGCGCCGTCGGTGTTGTCGCCTTCCCAGCCGGTGGCGGTGCGCACGAGCGTGTTCACCGCGCCGGCGCGGCGTGCGCGCTCGGTCAGCGTCGTGCAGATCGAGACCGCGCGGTTCTTGTGCGGCAGCGTGATGTTCGCGCCCACACCGCCTTCCGCAGCGAACTCCGCGACGATCGCGTCGAACAGCTCCGGCGGCGCGTCCATCGCGGTGTACTGCAGCGCCACGCCGGTCTGCCGGCCGAAGGAGGCATGGATGCGCGGCGACAGCGAGTGCGCGACCGGGTGGCCGATGACAGCGAACCGTTTGACCACGGCCGGATTTGCGACGGAGGCGAAGTTGGACACGGGCGGGCCTCGAATAGACTGGGGTTCACAAAGACAGGAGACGCACGATGCAACGCAGCCCGGCCTTGGCGTGCAGGCATTGCAGGCTTTCGAGTGTACTGGCGGCGCTCATCGTGGGCGGTGTCGCGGTGTCCGGCCCGGCGTCGTCGCTTTCATCGGGCATGACCCTGTCCGAGTTCGGCATCGAAGGCATGAACGTGGTATCGACCAAGGCCAGCGAAATCCGCGGCAGCGTCAGCCCGGATGGCCAGCATATCGTCTGGGGCAGCACCGATCGTGAAGGCGGCGCGGGCGGTTGGGATCTGTGGCAGGCAAGACTGAAGGGCGGCCGCTGGCAGGACGCCCGTCCGCTGGCGATCAACTCGCCCGCCAACGACTTCGACCCGCTGTTCAGCGGCGATGGCCGCTGGCTGTACTTCTTCTCCAACCGCCCCGGCGGTATCGGCGGGGACGACCTGTACCGCGCCGCGATCAAGCCCGATGGCAGCTTCGGCCCCGTCGAGAACCTCGGCCGCGGCGTGAACACGCGCGGCGACGAATGGGCGCCCACGCCCAGCCGCGACGGCACGCGCCTGCTGTTCGCCAGCGACGGCCAGGGTGGCGCGGGCGGGCACGACCTGTTCGTCGCGCGCTGGGACGGGAAGGCGTTCGTCGATCCGAAGCCGGTGCCGGGGGTGAACACGAAGGCTGACGAGTTCGACGCCGCCTGGCTCGGCGACGGGCGCACGCTGGTGTACGCCCGTTCGCAGGACCCGGCGACGAAGCCGGTCCGGCTGTTCCTCGCCCATTGCGACGGCGCGCGCTACGACGACGCGGGGCCATTGGCCCTGTCGTTCAACACGGCCGAGGGAACCACGCTCGGGCCGGTGGTGGACTGGAACAAGCCGGGCGAGCTGATCGTCAGCGGCACGGCCAAGGCGCCGCGCGCAGGGAAGATGGACCTGTACCGGATGAAGGCGCCGGTGGCGGAGGGGAAGGCGGGCTGTATTTAGCCCGCCGCTGATCCGCTTTTGAGCCCCTCTCCCACCGGGAGAGGGGTTGGGGTGAGGGGCGGCGGAGTGTCGAGGCACGCGCTCGCCATCACTCTCCGCACCTGCATGCCGAACGCTACGCAGATCAAAATGGATTCCAGCTTTCGCTGGAATGACGGGAAAGACGTCGGAGGGCGTGTCGGCCTGGGTCCCGGCCTTCGCCGGGATGACGGGATGGAGGGGCTGGCGCAATCGTTCAGGGCGATGCGATCCGAGGCACCTACAACCCGCCCGCCACATCCACCAGGCTTCCTGTCATGTACGACGCCTCGTCCGACAGCAGCCACACGATCGCCCGCGCGATCTCCTCCGCCTCGCCGCCGCGCTGCATCGGGATGCGCGCCTTCACCCGGTCCACGCGTCCGGGTTCGCCGCCGCTGGCGTGGATGTCGGTGTAGATCGAGCCCGGCCGCACCGCGTTGACGCGGATGCCTTCGGCAGCGACTTCCTTCGCCAGTCCGACGGTAAGCGTGTCGATCGCCGCCTTCGACGCGGCGTAGTCGATGTATTCGTTCGGCGAACCCAGGCGCGCCGCGACGGAAGAGACGTTGACGATCGCCCCGCCGTGGCCGCCGTGCCGCGTCGACATGCGCCGCACCGCCTCGCGCGCGCACAGGAAGCTGCCGACCACGTTCGCGTTGAACACGCGCGTGAGGCGTTCGGCGTCCATCTCTTCCACGCGCATCTGCCGTTCCAGGATGCCGGCGTTGTTCACCAGCGCGGTCGCTTCGCCGAAGCGGCGGTCGACCTCGTCGAACAGTCGAAGCACGTCGGCTTCGCGACCGACGTCGGCCGCCACCGCGATGGCCTCGCCGCCGTCGCGTTCGATCGCTGCGACGACATCGGCCGCCGAGGTCTCGCGACTGCGATAGGCGACGCAGACGCGATAACCCGACTTCGCCGCGAGTTTCGCGGTGGCCGCGCCGATGCCGCGACTGCCGCCGGTGACGATCACGATCTTCTGCATGCGGACCTCCACGTTGTCCTGTTTCGCGTGCCGTGCCGTGGCGCGGCGCGCTACAACCGCTTCAGATAGGCGTGCTGCGTCTTGGTGCGCTCGAACCCGGCGCCTTCGTAGAACGGATGCGAATCGGCGCGCAGGACATTCGAGCGCACCATCACCTCGTCCAGGCCTTGCGCGCGCGCCCAGTCTTCCGCCGCCCGCACCAGCGCCTGGCCGATGCCGCGCCGTCGCGCGGCGTCGTCGACCACCAAGCCGACGATCTCCACGCGCTCGCCGGTTTCCAGCATCAAGCGGCGTTCGATCGCGATGAAGCCGAGCAGCCGCGTGCCGTCGTCGGTGGCGACGACGACGGGATGATCGGCGGAAATCAGCACCTGCCGCAGGCGTCGCGCGAACGCATCCGCCTGTTGCGGATAGCCCAGCTGCGCCGACAGCCGCGCCAGTTCGGCGGCATCGTCGGCGCGGGCGCGCCGCAGGGTGGCGTTCGTCGACGCGTCGCCCACGCTCAGCCTTCGCGCAGCCAGCGCGCCGCGTCGAGCGCGTAGTAGGTGAGTACGCCGTCGGCACCGGCGCGCTTGAACGCGAGCAGCGCTTCCATCGCGGTGGCGCGCTCGTCCAGCCAGCCGTTCTGCGCGGCGGCCTTGAGCATCGCGTACTCGCCGCTCACCTGGTAGACGTAGGTCGGCACGCGGAACTCGTCCTTCACGCGACGCACGATGTCCAGGTACGGCATGCCCGGCTTCACCATCACCATGTCGGCGCCTTCGTCCAGGTCGAGCGCGACTTCGTGCAGCGCTTCGTCCGAATTGGCCGGGTCCATCTGGTAGGTGTACTTGTTGCCCTTGCCCAACGCCGCGGCCGAACCGACCGCGCTGCGGAACGGGCCGTAGTACGCGCTGGCGTACTTCGCGCTGTAGGCGAGGATGCGCGTGTTGACGAAACCGGCCTCTTCCAGCGCGGCGCGCACCGCGCCGATGCGGCCGTCCATCATGTCGCTGGGCGCGACCACGTCGGCGCCGGCGTGCGCGTGCGACAGCGCCTGGCGCACGAGCGCCTGCACGGTGTCGTCGTTGAGGATGTAGCCGCTCTCGTCGAGCAAGCCGTCCTGGCCGTGCGTGGTGTAGGGATCGAGCGCGACATCGGTGATCACGCCCAGCTCCGGGAAGCGCTGCTTGAGCGCACGCACCGCGCGCTGGACGATGCCGTCGTCGTCCCACGCGATCACGCCGTCGTGCGTCTTGCGCGCGATGTCCGGCACGCCGAACAGCGTGATGGCGGGAACGCGCAGCTCGCAGGCCTGTTCGGCCACGCGCAGCAGTTCGTCGATGGACAGGCGTTCGACACCGGGCATGGAGGCGACGGCTTCGCGGCCGTCGCGTTCGTGCACGAAGACCGGATAGATCAGGTCGTTGGCGGTGAGGACCGACTCGCGCATCAGGCGGCGCGAGAACTCATCGCGGCGCATCCGCCGCGGGCGTGCATGGGGGTAGGTGCTCATGGCGGGGCATTGTACGCCCGCTCGCTGGCGCGCCTCGCACCCCCTCCCAACCTCCCTCCCGCGTGCAGAGGGAGGGCATAGCTGCTAAGTCGAATACACCCGATACCGCAAAGGCACCAGCCGCACTTCGCTCCCCGGCGCCGGCGTGGTCAGCCCGGGCGTCGCGGAGAAGTCCAGCTCCACCGGCCGCGCCTGGCCTTCGACGTTCAGCTCCAGCGTGATGCGGTCGGCCAGCCGGTGCGCCGCGACCACGCGCGCGCCGATGCCGTCGTTCCCGTCGCCCGGTGCGAAGTCGTGCGCACGCGCGTACAGCCGCGCGGGGCCGTCGGCGACATCGCCCGCGGCGAAGGTGTGCGCATGCCCGGGCAGATGGAAACGCCCGCCGCGCACTTCGCCTTCCAGCACGTTCGCGCGGCCGATGAAATCGAACACGTAGGCCGACGCGGGCGCGCTGTAGATCTCGTCCGGCGTGCCGACCTGTTCGATGCGGCCTTCGCGCAGCACGACGATGCGGTCGGCCAGCTCCAGCGCTTCTTCCTGGTCGTGCGTGACGAACAGCGTCGTCTGGCCCGTGCGTTCGTGCAGCTGGCGCAGCCAGCGGCGCAGTTCCACGCGCACCTTCGCATCGAGTGCGCCGAAGGGTTCGTCCAGGAGCAACACGGTCGGGTCGATGGCGAGTGCGCGCGCGAGCGCGACGCGCTGCTTCTGCCCGCCGGAGAGCTGTTCGGGATAGCGGTTGCCGAAGCCCGGAAGCTGGATCAGCCCAAGCAATTCCTCCACGCGGCGCGCGATGGTCGCCTTGTCGGGGCGCTTGCGGCGCGGTCGGCTGCGCAGGCCGAAGGCGATGTTCTCCGCCACCGTCATGTGCTTGAACAGCGCGTAATGCTGGAACACGAAACCGACGTTGCGTTCGCGCAGGCTCAACCGCGTCGCATCGTCCTTGCCGAACAGCACCTGCCCGGAATCCGGATGCAGCAGGCCTGCGATCACGCGCAGCAGCGTGGTCTTGCCCGAGCCCGACGGGCCGAGCAACGCCACCAGCTCGCCGGCTTCGACGTGCAGGTCCACGCCATCCAGCGCGGCCACGCCGGTGTAGCGCTTGCTGAGCTGGCGCAGGTGCAGGTCCATGCCGGAACGGGTCGAAGGCCGGGCGGGAGCGGGCGTGGTCGGCAGCGTGACAGACCCGGCCGGCGCGGTCGAATGCGCGGCCGTCACATGCGCCGCGTGGCCGGAGCGCCAGCCGGTGGTGGGTGCGCCAACCGCATCGGCGGCGTCAATGTCGACGGTGGGACTTCGCAAGGGCGTCGCCATGGCGGGACTCCAGCCAGAACTTGAGGATGAGGGTGATCAGCGCGAGCCCGGCCAGCAGCGATGCCGCGGCGAACGCGCCCGTGCTGTCGAACTCGTTGTAGAGGATCTCGATGTGCAGCGGCAGCGTGTTGGTGAGCCCGCGAATGTGGCCCGACACCACCGACACCGCGCCGAACTCGCCCATCGCGCGCGCCGAGCACAGCAGCACGCCGTACAGCAGGCCCCACTTGATGTTGGGCAGCGTCACGCGGCGGAACATCGTCCAGCCGCCGGCGCCGAGCGAACGCGCGGCCAGTTCCTCGTCCGCGCCCTGCTGCTGCATCAGCGGGATCAACTCGCGCACGACGAAGGGGAAGGTGATGAACAGCGTCGCCAGCACGATGCCCGGGCGCGCGAACAGGATCTTGACGTCGTAGTGCTCCAGCACCGACGCGAACCAGCCGCTGGAACCGAACAGCAGCACCAGGCACAAACCCGCCACCACCGGCGACACCGCGAAGGGCAGGTCGATCAGCGACAGCAGCAACTGCTTGCCGCGGAACTCGAAGCGCGTCACCGCCCACGCGGTGAACAGACCGAACACGGCGTTGACCGGTACGACTATCGCGACGGTGAACAGGGTGAGTTTCAGCGCGGACAGCGCGTCGGGCTGCGTGAGCGAATCGATCCACGTACCGAAGCCTTTGGCGAACGCCGCACCCAGCACCATCAGCAGCGGCAGCACCACCAGCGAGAGCATCACCAGCACCGCCAGCGCGATCAACGCCCAGCGCAGCCATGCCGGCTCCTGCAAGTCGTCGCGATGCTTCACGTCACGCGCCACGCTTGGCCCCCTTGCGCTCATGCGCGAACAACGACGGAATCGCGTTGATCGCCAGCAGGCACACGAACGACGCCGCCAGCAGCAGCGCGGCGATCGCGATGGCGCCGGCGTAGTCGTATTCCTCCAGACGGATGGTGATGAGCAGCGGCGCGATCTCGGTCTTGTAGGGCAGGTTGCCGGCGATGAAGATCACCGAACCGTACTCGCCCAGCGCACGCGCGAACGCCAGCGAGAAGCCCGTCAGCAGCGCCGGCAGCAGTTCCGGCAGCACCACGCGTCGCAGCGTGGTCAGGCGCGATGCGCCCAGCGAGGCAGCGGCCTCTTCCTGCTCGCGACCCAGCGCCTCCAGCACGGGTTGCACCGTGCGCACCGCGAACGGCAGGCCGATGAAGATCAGCGCGATGGTGATGCCGATCGGCGTGTAGGCGATCTTCAATCCCAGCGGCTCGGTGTAGCGTCCGACCCAACCGTTGGCGGAATAGATCGCGGTCAGCGCGATGCCCGCCACGGCGGTGGGCAGCGCGAAGGGAAGGTCGACGAGCGCATCGAGCAGGCGCCGACCCGGGAAGCGATACCGCACCACCACCCACGCCACCAGCGCACCGGCCACCGACGCGATCAGCGCGGCAACGAGCGAAGCGGTGAAACTCAGCTTCAGCGATGCCTGCACGCGTTCGTCCTGGATCGCGCGCAGCCAGCCGTCCAGGCCCAGCCCGGCGGCGCGAATCGCCAGCGCCGCCAACGGCAACAGCACGACGACGCTGAGCCACGCCAGGCCCAGGCCGAGACTGAGGCCGAAGCCGGGCAGCGGACGGCGGCCGCGGCGGGTGAGGGGGAGTGGCAGGGCGAGGGTGGACATCAGAACTCCGTCGCTACGACACGGACGCTACGGCTCCCTCCCACTGCACGCAGGGGGAGGAGCAAAACCACGTGGCACGCACACATCACCGCGGCCGATAAATCTTGTCGAAGAACCCGCCATCGGCGAAATGCTCCGCCTGCGCCTTCTTCCAGCCGCCGAACGCCGAGTCGATCGTCACCTGCTTCACCTGCGGGAACCGCGCCAGTTCCTCCGCCGGCACCTTGTCCGGTTCGGACGGGCGATAGCCGTGCTTGGCGGCCAGGCGTTGGCCTTCGGGCGTGTAGAGGAAACGCAGGTACGCCTCGGCCACCTTGCGCGTGCCGTGCTTGTCGACGTTCTTGTCGACCCACGCCACCGGCGGTTCGGCCTTGATGCTCAGGCTCGGCACGACGATCTCGAACTTGTCGCGCGTATCGGCATCCTTGAGCGTGAGCAGCGCTTCGTTCTCCCATGCCAGCAGCACATCGCCGATGCCGCGTTCGACGAACGTCGTCGTCGCGCCGCGCGCGCCGGTGTCGAGCACGGGCACGTTCTTGAACAGTCGCGTCAGGTAATCGGTGACCTTGTTGCCGTCGCGGTATTCCTGCGAGGCCCACGCCCACGCGGCGAGGTAGTTCCAGCGCGCACCGCCGGACGTCTTCGGATTCGGCGTGATGATGCCGATGCCCGGCTTGACCAGGTCCCCCCAGTCGCGGATCTGCTTCGGATTGCCCTTGCGCACCAGGAACACGATCGTCGAGGTGTACGGCGAACTGTTGTGCGGCAGGCGCTTCTGCCAGTCGGGGGGCAGCAGCTTGCCGTTGGTGGCGATGGCGTCGATGTCGGCGGCCAGCGCGAGCGTGACCACGTCCGCTTCCAGCCCGTCGATCACCGCGCGCGCCTGCTTGCCCGAGCCGCCGTGCGAGGCGCGGATGTTGAGCGTGTCGCCGCTCTGCTGCTTCCATTGCGCGGCGAAGGTCTGGTTCACCTCGGCGTAGAACTCGCGCGTGGGGTCGTAACTGACGTTGAGCAGCTGCACGTCCTTCGCGAAGGCCGCGCCGCTGGCGAGCGCCACCGACAGGCCGAGCACCGCATTGCGGAGAAAGGTTTTCATGGTGTCGTTTCCCGTAAGGCCGAAAGGTCAGAAGGAGAACTGCGCACGCGTGAAGAACGTCTTTTCGTCTTCACGGTCGGCGCCCGCGGCGGCGCCTCCATCGAAGTCGGTCTGCGTGTAGTTGGCGACGAGCTTGAAGTTTCCGGTGAGGTACCAGTTCACGCCCAATCCCCACGCCTTGGCGCGTCGCGCCACGGCGTTGGGATCGGCGAACACGGGGAATGCGTCCTCGTCGATCTCCAGTTCACCGTACCTCGCCACCAGTTCCCATGCACCCCAGCCTGCACTGCCGACCGTAAAAGGATGGTTAGGCCGCGCGACGCCGCGGTATCCGGTGTCCTCGCCGGTGAGGACGTAACCGGCCACGAGTTGCCACGCGGTGTTCTCGACCTTCGCGCGCGCGCCGGTGGCGGGAAGCCGGACTTCCTGCTCGGAGCTGATGTATTCGGCGAGTGCGCCGAACGCGTTGCGGTAGTAGTACGCCTGCGGCGACCAGCGCGTCTGCTCGCCGTCTGCGACCACCGCGCTGCGGTAGTTGAAGAACTGCACCTGGCCCGGCGTGCGATAGCGCGGCAGGAAATTGTTGCCGCTGCCTTCCTTGTCGCCGCTGCTGCCGGCGATGCCGAAGCCCAGGCCGGACAGCGCGCTGGCGTCGTTCTTCCACGGTTCGACGAAGACGCGCGCGGCGACTTCGAAATGGTTGTCGGGGTTGGTCGTCACGGCGTCGCGGCCGTCGACGGTGCCGTTGTAGACGCCGACGACGTAGTTGACCGTGCTGCCGGCCACTTCGCCCTGCAACTGCACGCCAAGGTCGCGGCCGGGCGCGAGTTCGCTCGGGAAGCCCAGTTCGACCAGCTCGGTCGCGCCGCTGGCCTGCAGGCGCTCCAGGCCCACCGGGCTCTTGGTCTTGCCGATGCGCAGCGTCGCCGCGGGGCTGAAGCGCAGGTCGGCCCAGGCATCGAGCAGGGTGACGCTGTCGCCGGCCAGTTCGGGCGTGATGCGGAAGGCCAGCAGCGGGCCCCAGCTGCCCTCGATCGTCAATTGCGCGCGGCGCCACAGGAAGGTGTCGTTCTGCGGGAGCGCGTCGTCGTCGATGTAGAAGCGGCCGTCGGCCTGCGCGAGGCCGCGGAACTTCAGTTCGACATCGCCCGGCGGCGGCGATTTCACCGACAGGCCCTTGGCCGCGCTCAGGCTCACGACCGGCGTGCTGGCGGCCTTGGCCTCGGCTTCCTCGGCCTGCAGGTCGAGTTTGCGTTCGATTACGCGCAGGCGTTGGTCGAGATCGGCCAGGCCGTTGGCGTCGGTGGTGTCGCCGGCCGCGGGCGCGGTGCCCAGGCGTTGTTCGATGGCTTGCAGGCGACGGGCGAGTTCTTCCACCGTCGGTTGGGATTGCTGCGCGAAGGCAGACGCGGGCAGTGCCAGCGCGGCCACGATTCCGCAGGCCAGCACGCTGCCGGCAAGAGAGGGAACGGGCAATCGTCGCGTTCGATACCTGGGCATGGCGTGGGATTCCTGGGAGGGGAGGGCGGGCCTGCCGATGTCGGGCGGCACGGCGCGACTGTCGCCGCCCACGCCGCGCCGGACAAGGGCGGGAGCGTCATGCGCTCATGCCGAAGCGGTATGAGCGGGGGCGGGGTGCTAAGGAATCGTGAGGTGTTCTCCCTCCCCTGCTCGCAGGGGAGGGTTGGGGAGGGGTAAGAGCCGCGTAGCGGCGAGTTCACCGTGCCAAGGCTCGGCGCTTCGCGCCCTCGCGCCCCCCTCCCAACCTCTCCCTGCTCGCAGGGGGAGGGGCCAAAGTTGCAAAAGAAAACCGGCGCCTTTCGGCGCCGGTTCCGGTGGGGCATGAAGCGCGCGACTTACTTCAGGTTCGTCGCCGTGCACAACATGATCACCGCACCCTGCAGCGGATGGATCAGCTTCGCGGCGCGCAGGCGCTGCTGCAGATCGACCATGCACTGCACGTACTTGCCCGGGTTCTTGTTGGTCACCTTGCACAGGTTGTTCCAGGCCTGCACGTTGGCGCCGACGATGAAGCCACCCGGCTCCAGCAGATCGACCGTGGTGTTGCACTTGCCGATCTTCGCTTCGCCCGAGTTCACCTTCCAGCCCATGTCGCGGTACAGCGCCGGGCTGAGGTCGACGTTGTACTGCGCCTGCACCGTCGGCGTGTCGAACGGCTCCATCAGCGCGTTCGGCGACAGCGCGGTGTCGTAGTGCGAGAACGTCGAACCGCCGGCCACCACCGCCGGTGCGTACAGACGCGTGCGGCCCTTGTCGTCGGCGCCCTGCAGCAGCACCGGATCGACCTGGAACGTCACGCTCACCGGCAGGTTCGCCTTGAAGGTGACGCCGTCGGCCTGGGTGATGCGCAGTGCCGGGATGGTGATGTTCGGATCGGTACCGCCCAGATCCGGCGGCGGCGAGCCGGCGACGTTGTCCGCCACCACCATGCCGATGCCGCCCGCGGCCTGCACGTTCGCGGCCTTGATCACGAAGCCGCAGGTGCCGCGATCGACCAGCACGAACTTGCCGGCCACCGCCGCGGCGTTGGTCAGCGCCGTGCAGGCGTCACCCGTCGTCGGGCCCGCCGCATTGGCCTCGTCCTGTCCGAGCACGACCTGGCCGGTGAAGTTCGCCGGCGATGCCACCGGGCCGAAGCTCGCCGTGCCGTACAGGTAGCGTCCGGCGATGCCCGCGGGCGCGGTCACGGTGAAGTACTGGCGGTTGTCGAGCACGAGCGCCGCTTCGTTCTTCACGCGATTGCCCGACCACACCAACCGTCCGGAGGTCTTCATCACTTCGGCGCGCTGCGCCGGCGTGCTGGCCGGATCGTTGAAGCCGATGTTGAGCACGTTGTCGAATGCGTTCTGTGTGTAGATGTCCGAACGCGGGCCGGTGCCGTCGAAGTCGCCGAAGTTGCCGGTGAACTTGTCCAGGAAGCCCTGGAAGCCCAGGCCGTGGCCGATCTCGTGCATCACCACGTTGAGGAAGTTGATGCCGCCGGCCGGCGTCTTGCCGTCCAGGCCGTAGTACCAGGTCGTGCCGGCCAGGCAGTCGGGCTTGCCGAGGTCGCCGTTGAAGCGCGAGACGATGTCGGCCGGATCATCGGGAACCGGATCCAGGTCGACGCCGGCCAGCGAGTCGGCGAGCGCGGAGTGGTACCAGATGCCCGGACGCGGCGCGTTCGGGAAGTCGCGGTCGATCCAGTTCGCACCGGCCGAACCGAGCGTGGCGCCGGTCGCGGTGCAGTTCAGGCGCTGGAAGGACGCACCGACCTTGATCGGCACGTCGCTCTTGAGCACCGAACCCCACAGGTCCATCGCGAAGCGGTAGACGATCTGGCGCTGCTGGCCGACCGTCGTGCCGGGGTTGAGGCCGATCGGCGTGGCCGGCGTGGGATCGTCCAGGCCCAGGCCCGTTCCGGCATCGCCGTTGAGCAGCACCAGCTGCGCGGCGTCGGCGTTGGCGAAGGCGAATGCACCGGTCATGGCCAGCGCGCAGGCGAGAAGTTGCTTTCTCATTTCAGCAGCTCCTCGTTGTGCGTGTCATGGGAATCGCTGCTCTCGTCGCCGGAGTGCTGGATCACCAGCTGGCCGGACGCATCACGCTGCGCGGTCAACGAGGTCATCTGCGATTCGGGCACCTTCACCGACACGCCGCCGTGCGCGGAACGACGTACCGTGGCACGCGCGGCCGCCGCATCCTGCGGCGCGGCGAACGTCTTCGCCATCGCCGGCGCGACCTTGGCCTGCTTGCCTTGAGTCAGCGCCTGGTCGAGCTGCGCGCTCTCGCTGGCGGTAAGCGGACGCAGTTGTCCGGTCTCGGCATCGATGCCGACCTTGACGCCCGCAACGGTCACTTGATGGGGTGTGGACTGGGCATCAGCGGCATGGACGTTGATGCACAGTCCAAGCGCTACACCTGACAACCAAAGCGCGGATCCGATCCTTTTCATGGGTCACGTCCCGATCTTGAAGGTGATGTTTCCCCGGCCGATTCCGCCCTCGCGATGGCCATCGCGAAGAATCGACTGTTGGGGATGCAATGTGGGCTTCCCCCTTCAACCCGTGCCGACTATGCGCCTGCTTCGACGCGCGCGACAAGCTTGCGCCGCAACATCGCGCGACCTACGTATTCAGGCGGAAAATGCGGCCACGTACGGAGCGTGCGCGTGAAGAACATCATCACGCGCGTCGCATGCAACGCGACCGTGGACGCTTCAGATGATGCCGCCGCCGATGCCCAGGCGGACGATGCCGACCACGATCACGATGCCGTTGAGCACCAGGCCGGTCTTCGCGCGGCCGCGGTTGCCCGGGCTGGTGAAGAGGATGCCGAGCGCGGCGATGATCGCGCCCACCGAGGCGAACGGGATGAGCAGCCAATTGCCCCATCCCAGCAGCGGGATCAACGCGATCACCATCCAGATCATGGCGACGATGCCCCAGAGCAGGCTGATGAGACCCATGGCGACGTTCCTCGTGAGGGCCGACGGGCGGCCGGGTGGCGATGCGGTGCAGTGCCGAGATTACCGGGCACCGGGTGGCGTGAACATGCGTTCCGACGAAACGGCCGGATGGGGTTCCGAAACGGGGCAAATGAGGGGCGGAGCGTGGCGCGGAATCGGGGCGTACCGAGGAATCCGGGGCGCCGGGGCGGATCGTCTGCGGGCGTCTCTGGCCTTGCCCCCGTCATTCCCGCGAAGGCGGGAATCCAGGGAAGTTTCACGCCTTACCTGTTACTTGTCAGAAGCAACAGCGTCGCGCTTGTCGCTCGACACGCAATCGGTAAAGCATGGAAAGTCCCTGGATTCCGGCCTTCGCGGGAATGACGTGATGGGTGGGAGGGCGTGACGGCCTGGGTCCCGGCCCTTCGACAAGCTCAGGACAGGCCTTCGCCGGGATGACGGCTTCGGAGACGCTTTCCCGATTCCCGATTCCCGATTCCCGATTCCCGATTCCCGATTCCCGAATCCCGAATCCCGAATCCCGAATCCCGAATCCCGAATCCCTACCCGTGCGCGCCGTCGATTTCCACGCGCAACTCGCGCCGGCACACCGCGGCGTGCAGGACGACGCGCGGCACTTCGGGCGACAGGCGCGCATCGAGCGCGCGCTTCACCGTGTCCAGTTCGTCGCGATCGCGCACGTACACCTTCAACGGCGAATACGCGCCGAAATGCGCCGGCAGCGAGGGCCACTGCGAACGCGCGGCGGCGATGAGGCTGTCGAAATTGGCGAGCGTTTCGTCCAGCTGCGTCGCCACCGAATCGGCGTGCTGCGATTCGTGGCCGACGATGGCCGCGGTGCCCGAGAGCATCAGCGGCATCGCGCTGCCGGGCGGCGGCAGCATCGCGCGGGCGAAGCTCGGCGGTTGCGGGCCGTACTGGCGCGGGTAGCGGTAGGCGCTGATCTGGCGCGGGTTTTCCAGCGGCGTTCCGGGCACGCGTGAGGCGAGCCAGTACACCTGCAAGCGACGCGGCGCGCCTTCGGCGTTCACCTGGCCGATCGCCGTGGCCGCCGGCAACGAATGCGGCTCCACTTCGCCCAGGCCTCGCGCGCGGCCGACGCAGAACTGGCGGTAGCGCTCCAGGTCGCCTTCGCCCACGGTGATGCCGTCGAGGTAGTTCCACACGCGCAGCAGGTGCGGATAACCGCGCGCCTGCACGAACTCGATCAGGCGACGGTACAGGCGGTCGGCGGTGGCTTCGATGTCGCTGCGGCCGGGCAGGGTGTCGTCGCCCTCGTCCAGTTCGATCGCGCCGAACTGCAGCGCGCCGTCTTCCGCCCAGGCGACGTCGCCGTCGCGTCCGCACTGCACCGGACCGCTTGCGCGCCAGACTTCCAGCGGTGAATCGCCGTAGGGCTCCAGCGCGACGCGCAGGTAGCGCGGGTCGTCGCTATGCGGCGCCTGCGCGCCGAAGCCGATCACCGCGAGCACGTCGGGCGCGGTCAATACGGATTCGGGCGCGGCATGCACGTATTCCACCGACCAGCGCGGCGCCGCCAGCGGCATGGGGCGCACTGCGCTCACGAGCGCAGTCCCATGTCACGTTGATCCGGCCCCGGCTGCAGCGTGTCGGCGGCGCCGTGCAGGCCCACGTCCACACCGACCTGGCGACGCCGTTTCAACCAGCCGCGCAGCGCCAGCGGCGCCATGCTGATGGCAGTCATCGAGTAGATGATGCGGAACAGGCGCAGGCGCTTGAGCACCTCGGGGTTGTCGAACACATCGCCCGCCAGCAGCGAGATCACTGCCTGTTCCACCTGCCAGATGTTGCGCGGATGGTTGAACAGGTGGCGCATCACCGGCGTGGTGAAGCGGTAGATGAACCACTGGAAATGCTTCAGGCCGCGCTTGAGGCGCTTGTCCATGCCGCGTTGCAGGGCCGATTCGCGCGACGGATCGCGCAGCACGCCATCGACCACCTGCGCGGCCTGCTCGGCGCTGTTCATGCCCAGGTACACGCCCGAGGAGAACACCGGATCGACGAAGGCGTAGGCATCGCCCACCATCACCCAGCCCGGGCCGTGCATGCGCGTACAGGTGTAGGAGTAGTTGCCGGTGACGTGCACCGGCGCGACACGTTGCGCATTCTGCATGCGCTTGCGCACCTGCGGTTCGGACTCGAGCGTCTTCATCAGGAACGCTTCGTTTTCGCCGCGGCGCTGCTTGAGGTATTCGGGGAAGCACACCGCGCCCACGCTCATCACGCCGTCGCGCAGCGGGATCAGCCACATCCAGCCGTGCGCGAAGCGCTGCACGGTGATGTTGCCGGCGTCATCGCCCTGGCGGCGTTCCACGCCGGTGAAGTGGCTGAAGATCGCCGCCGACTGGTGCAGCGTGTTCTTCTGCTTGAGCTTGAGCTGGTTGCCGAAGAAGGTGTCGCGGCCGCTGGCGTCGACGACGTAGCGCGCCCGCACGGTGAAGGCATTGCCCTTCGCGTCGCGCGCATGCGCGATCGACGGCCGACCGTCGGCGCCGAACTCCATGCGTTCGACCTTGTGGCGTTCGCGTGCATCCACGCCGTTGGCCTGCGCGTGGCGGAACAGCAGTTCGTCGAACTGCTCGCGCTTGACCTGGTAGGCGTAGCCGAAGAGCGGATTGAGCGCGCGCTCGAAGCGGAAGGTGTTGTACTGGTCGGCGCCGTCCTGCCCGGACTGCATCGGCGTGCCGTCGTCGTTGACGATCGGGAACTCCGCGCCCGGCTTGAACGTGCCGATGGCCTTGACCTGCTCCAGCACGCCCAGGCGCTCCAGGATCGGCAGGTTCATCGGCAGCAGCGATTCGCCGATGTGGAAGCGCGGGTGCGCGTCCTTCTCCAGCAGCAGGACCTTCCATCCCTTGCGCGCCAGCAGCGTCGCGGCGGTGGTGCCGGCGGGGCCGCCGCCGATCACCAGGACGTCAGGCGTCAGCGTGGAGGGTGCGTCGGAAGGCGTGTTCAGCTCGGCCGGGGCAGGAGCTGCCGGCGCGGACTCGGGGACGGTATCGGTCATGGCGCGCATGATAAGGGAATGCCCGCCGCCAGCCCGTGCAGCGCCGGGCCCCGGGAGGCTGTTAGGCGGGCGCCCGTGGTGGACGGTTGCGCGCGCGACGCCGATGCCGGATCGTGGCGTCCCTTGCAATGCCACCGCTGGAACCGAAGATGTCTGAACAAAGCCCCGTCGAACGCGAACTGGCCGAGCTGCTGGTCGCCAGCCTGAACCTCGAAGACGTGGCGCCGGGCGACATCGATCCGGAGGGCGCGCTGTTCGGCGAGGGGCTGGGCCTGGATTCGATCGACGCGCTGGAACTGGCGCTGGCGATCTCCAGCAAGTACGGCTTCCAGCTGCGCTCGGACAACGACGAGAACCGCCGCATCTTCGCCTCGCTGCGCGCGCTGGCGGCGCACATCGAACAGCGCCGCGCGGCCTGATCGTCGCCGCCGGACCCGGGCCGTGAATTCCGCCGTCCTGCGGGCCGTCCCGCCGATCGCGCTCGCCGTCGCCTACCCGCTGCTCGCCCACTGGGCCACGCACGACGGCGGCGGGGTGTCGGCCACCATCGCCCTGTTGGACCTGGTGGCGTTGTGCCTGATCGCGCCGCTGATGCAGGGCAAGGCCTGGGCCTGGGCGGCCACCGCCGGCTGCGTCGCCGGGCTGGCCTGGCTGGCGCAGACGCATTACCCGCAGATGCTGCTGCTGGCCCCGCCGATGCTGTTCGTGGGCTTCGTGGCGTGGATGTTCTGGCGCAGCCTGCGACCGCCGCGCGAACCACTGATCACGCGGATCGTGGCCGCGATGGAGCGCTGCGAGCCGTCGCAACTGCCGCCGCCGCTGTACCGCTATTCGCGCGGCCTGACCGCCGGCTGGGCCTACGTGATGGCCGCGCTGGCGCTGGCCAACGGCGTGCTGGCGATGATCGCCGTGCCGGACGGCGTGCTGGCGCGACTGGGGCATACGCCGCCGGTGGCGATCGGGCAGGAGGAGTGGTCGCTGTTCGCCAACCTGCTCAACTACGGCATCGTCGGCGGCTTCTTCGTCGGCGAGTACGCGCTGCGGCGCTGGCTGTTCCCGCATCGCCCGTACCGGCATTTCTTCGATTTCCTGCGGCAGATGGCGGCCCTGGGGCCGCGTTTCTGGCGCGGGCTGTTCGATTGATGCGCGCGCTCCCGGCGTGGGCGGTGCGACCGCGCCACGGCCGCTGCCCCGCTGGCTTATCCTGAGCGCTTTCCGCGCGCAGCCGCCGCCCCGCATGGACTTCAGCCTTCCCGACGACCACCCCAGCCTGCCCGGGCATTTCCCGGGACGTCCGCTGGTGCCCGGCGTGGTGCTGCTGGAGCGCGTGGTCGAGGCGATCGAAGCCGCCCACGGCCCGCAGCGCGCACTGCGCCTGCCGCAAGTCAAATTCCTGCAGCCGCTGCTGCCCGGCGAGGTGGCGTCGATCGAACTCGAGGGCCAGCCACCGCGCTGGCGTTTCCGCGTATTGCGCGCAACCACGCTGCTGGCCAGCGGCGAAATCGTCGCCATGGACGCGCAGGCCGTCGCATGAACGCGCACTGGAAACAACGTCCGGAAGGCGGCGGCATGTTCGCGCTGTGGGTGATCCGCGGCATCGCGCGCCACGGTGGACGCGCGGTCGCGCGCGCCTGCCTGTATCCGATCACGCTCTACTTCCTGATCGTGCGCGGCCCCGAGCGCCAGGCCTCGCTGGCCTACCTGGCGCGGGTGCTCGATCGCAGGCCGACGCTGTGGGACGCGGCCCGCCACATCCACACGTTCGCTGCGACCATCCTGGACCGCGTGTTCCTGCTCAGCGGGCAGCTGGCGCGTTTCGACATCCAGACCGTCGGCCTGCCGGCGCTGGCCGCGCGCGTGGACCGCGGCGAAGGCGTGCTGATCTTCGGCTCCCACCACGGCAGCTTCGACGCCCTGCGCGTGCTGGCGCTCACGCGCCCGGCGCTGCGCGTGCGCATCGTGCTGGACGTCGCCCACAACCAGGCCATCACGCGCCTGCTGGGCGCGCTCAATCCGCAGCTCGCGCGCGATGTCATCGATGCGGGGCAGGACGGCGTGTCGATCGTGCTGGCGATCCAGGAAGCGCTGGCGAACGGCGAGCTCGTCGCGCTGCTGGTCGATCGCGCCGAACCGGGCGACGCGACCGCGCCTGCGTCGTTCCTCGGGCACGAGGCGTCGTTCCCCACCGCGCCGTGGTCGCTGGCGGCCACGCTGAAGGTGCCGGTGATGCTGGCGTTCGGCCTGTACCGTGGCGACAACCGCTACGAGCTGGTGTTCGAGGAATTCAGCGAACGGCTGGACATCCCGCGCCAGCATCGCCGCGAACAACTCGCCGCGCTGGTGCGCGGCTATGCCGCGAGGTTGCAGCACCATGTGCGCCGCGCGCCCTACAACTGGTTCAACTTCTACGACTTCTGGCATGGCAACGACGCGGCGGACGACCCCGGCACTTCACTTCCGCACCTGGGCGATGCGGCTGACGCCGGCGTTGCTGCTGGCGAGCGCCGCGACCTGCGCCGCGCCGGCTGAACCCTCGGCCGAATCGTCGGCGGAGCCGGGCTGGATCCTGGCGAAGATCGCGCGGCCGGCGCCCGCCCGCACGCCCTTCGTCGAGGTGCGCGGCTCGAAGCTGCTGAAGACGCCATTGCGCCTCACCGGCGAGTACGTGCGTCCCGACGCGGACACGCTCGTGCGCGATGTGCGCACTCCGTACGCGGAAACCACGACGCTGCGCGCGGGTGAGGCGGTGATCCAGCGCGCCGGGCAATCGCCGCGCCGCTTCTCGCTGTCGCGCGTGCCCGAGCTGGCCGGCCTGCAGAACGGCTTCGGCGCGCTGCTCGGCGGCGACCGCACCGCGCTGGAAGCCCATTACCGATTGCAGGCCGACGGCACCCGCCAGCGCTGGACGATGACGATGACGCCCAGGGACGCGGCGATGGCGGCGAAGCTGCAGGCGATCGTGCTGTACGGACGCGGCGCAGAACTTCGCTGCATCGAGACGCGCCCGGTGGGCAACGTCGAAGCGCAACGCACGCTGCTGGCCGGCGCCGCGCAGGACGCGGCGAAGGTGCAGGACAGCGCAGCGCTCGCCACGCTGTGCCACGGCGCGGGCGCGCAATGAACGAACGTCCGATGAGCGCCACGCGCCGGCTCGCGCTCGCGCTGCTGTGGCTGGCGGTGCTCGCGCTGCTGGGCGCGCTGATCGCGCCGCGCGTGCAGTTGAGCGGCGACCTGCGCAAGTTCATGCCCGCGCCGCAGACGCCCGCGCAGAAGCTGCTGATCGACGAACTGGGCGAAGGCCCGGGCTCGCGGCTGCTGCTGGTCGCCCTGTCCGGTGACGCGCCACAGACGCTCGCGGCGCAGTCGCAGGCCATGCGCGAACGCCTGCTTGCCCCCCCGCGCGGCGCGGCGACGACGCCGTTCAAGCTGGTCGCCAACGGCGCCGACGTCGGGCTCGATGCGATCCCGGCGCACCTGCGTCCGTACCGCTACCTGCTGTCTTCCACGCTGGACATGCAGCGTCTGGATGCCGCGTTCCTGCGCGCTGAACTCGATGCGCGCCTGCAGGATCTTGGCTCGCCCGCCGCGGCGATGATCGAGCCCTTGCTGCCGTCCGATCCGACGCTGGAAACGCTGAAGCTCGTCGAGGCCTGGCAACCGGCGAATGCGCCGCAGCGCCTGCACGGCGTGTGGTTCGACCGCGCCGGCCGCGAAGCACTGCTCGCCATCGAAACGCATGCCGCCGGCTTCGATCCCGAAGGCCAGCAGGCGGCGGTGGACGCCATCCACGCCGCGTTCGACGCGGTGCGCGGCGATACGAAGACGCGGCTGACGTTGACGGGGCCGGGCGCATTCTCGGTCGAGATCGGCGGGCGCACAGCGCGCGAAGCCAGCCTGATCGGCACCATCGATTCGCTCGTATTCGTGCTGCTGCTGTGGATCGCGTACCGCAGCTGGAAGGCGCCGTTGCTCGGCGGCCTGCCGCTGGCGAGCGCGGGGCTGGCGGGACTGGGTGCGGTGGCGCTCGCCTTCGACGGCGTGCACGGCATCACCGTCGCGTTCGGCTTCACGCTGATCGGCGTGGTGCAGGACTATCCGATCCACCTCTTCAGCCACCAGCGCGCGGGCATGTCGCCGTGGGCGAGTGCGCGCGCCTTGTGGCCGACGCTCGGCACGGGCGTGGCGTCGACGTGCATCGCTTACGCGACCTTCCTGGTGTCCGGCGTGGACGGGTTGCAGCAACTGGCGGTGTTCACCGTGGTCGGGCTGGCAACCGCTGCGCTGGCGACGCGCTTCCTTCTGCCGGCGCTGATCGATCCCGCGCCACGCGATGCGGCCGATTCGGCCTGGCTGGCGCGCTGCTGGACGGCGCTCGCGCGCTGGCCGCGCATGGGCGGCGCCGTGGGCTGCGCGGTGGCGGCGATCGCCGTGGCGGTGATCGTCTTCACGCCCGGCGCGTTCTGGCAGAACGATCTGGCGCGACTCACGCCGGTGCCGGCGGAGGCTCTCGCGCGCGATTCGCAATTGCGCGGTGAGCTCGGTGCACCCGATGTCCGCTACGTGATCGCGCTGCAGGCGCCCGACGCCGAACACGCGCTGCAAGCTTCCGAAGATCTGTTGCGTTCGCTGGACGTGTTGCGCGTGCAAGGCGGCATCGCCGGCTTCGATCTCGCCGCGCGGTACCTGCCCAGCGCGGCGACGCAACGCGCGCGCCAGGCGAAGCTGCCGTCCGACGATGCGCTGCGCGCTGCGCTGAGCGAGGCGATGGCCGGCGGCGCGTTCAACGAGGATGCCTTCGCCGATTTCATCCGTGATGTCGCCGCCGCGCGCGATGCGCGGCCGCTGACGCCCGCCGACGTGTCCGGCACGCCGCTGGCCGCCAGCGTCGAAGGCCTGCTGCTGCAACGCGAAGGGCACGCCACCGCGCTCGTCGCGCTGTCGGGCCTGCGCGATCCCGGCGCCGTGGCGCGCATCGCGCAGACCCACGGCGCGCAGCTGCTCGACCTGAAGCAGGCGTCCGAATCCCTGGTCGCGGAGTACCGCGAGCGCGTGCTGTGGGCGTTGGCGCTGGCGGCGGTGCTGTTGGCCGGCGCGGTGTGGTTCGCGCTGCGCTCGCCGCGCCGCGTGCTGCGCGTGCTCGCGCCGATGGCGCTGACGACGCTGCTCATCCTCGCCGTGCTGCGTGGCATCGGCGTGGAGCTCAACCTCTTCCATCTGGTGTCGTTGGTCCTCGCCGCGGGCCTGGGCCTGGACTACGCGCTGTTCTTCGATCACGCCGGCGACGATCGCGCCGAGCAGCTGCGCACGCTGCACGCGGTGATCGTGTGCAGCCTCACCACCTTGCTGGTGTTCGCGCTGCTGGCGACGTCGAGCATTCCGGTGCTGCGCGCGATCGGCGGCACCGTGGCGCTGGGCGTGGCCTTCAACTTCGTGCTGGCGCTGCTGATCGTGCGCGCGCCGGTGAGGCAAGTGGCGTGACGCAACGCCTGGGCCGCGACGAGATCCTCACGTTGGTGCCGCATCAGGGCGCGATGTGCCTGTGGGATGAAGTCGTCGCCTGGGATGCGCAATCGATCCGTCTGCGCGCGCACAACCACCGCGATGCCGCGCATCCGCTGCGCCATCGCGATCGGCTGCATGCCGTGCACCTGTGCGAATACGGCGCGCAGGCGATGGCCGTGCACGGCGGCCTGCTCGCACGCGCGGCCGGCGAGGGCGTGAAGCCGGGCATGCTCGTCGCATTGCGCGACGTGAGGCTGCACGTGGCGCGTTTCGACGACCTGCCCGGTGCGCTGGACGTGGAAGCGCACTGCCTGATGGCCGATGCCGGCGGCAGCCAGTACCGTTTCCTCGTCACGCACCAGGGCGCGCCGTTGGCCGAAGGTCGCGCTGCCGTGCTGCATTCGCTTCCTTCCGGAGATGGCGCATGAGTGCGCAGAAGAAACACGACGGTCCGCGTCGCGCGCTGGTCACCGGCGGCAGCGGCGACATCGGCAGCGCCATCTGCCGGCGCCTGGCGGCCGACGGCTGCGAGGTGATCGTGCATGCCAATCGCAATGTCGAACGCGCGCACGCGGTGGTCGCGCAGATCCTCGCGGCCGGTGGCCGGGCGGAGGCGGTCGCGTTCGATGTGGCCGATGCGGAGGCTTCGCAGGCGGCCATGGCATCGCTGCTGGCGCACGGCCCGGTGCAGGTCGTCGTCAACAACGCCGGTGTGCACGACGACGGTCCGATGGCCGGCATGAGCGAGACGAAGTGGAAGCGCGTGATCGACGTGTCGCTGCACGGCTTCTTCCATGTCACCCAGCCGCTGCTGCTGCCGATGGCGCGCACGCGCTGGGGCCGGGTGGTGAGCGTGTCGTCGGTGGCCGCGGTGCTGGGCAATCGGGGGCAGGCGAACTACGCCGCCGCCAAGGCCGCGCTGCACGGCGCCACCAAGTCGCTGGCGCGCGAGATGGGCAGCCGCGGCATCACCTGCAATGTCGTGGCGCCGGGCGTGGTGGAAGGGCGCATGGCGGAGGCGGCGTTCCCGGCCGACGCCATCAAGCAGCTCGTGCCCGCCGGGCGCGCGGGGCGGCCGGAGGAAGTGGCGGCGCTGATCGGTTTTCTCTGCTCGGACGCGGCCGGATACATCAACGGCCAGGTGATCGGCATCGACGGCGGCATGAGCTGAACGGAAAGCGACATTTTTCGCTTTCAGCCCACCTGCGCTGGCGTAGGATCGCGGCAACCCAACACGGAGGCGCCGCCATGCGCCGCATTGCATCGACCCTCGCCGTCCTCGCCCTGGCCGCGCTGGCCGGCTGCTCGTCCACCTCGCAACTGGTCACCGGCACGCCGCGCGCGCCGATCGACCCGTCGCAGGTGCGCGTCTATTTCACGCCGCCGCCGGGCGGTTACGAGGAGATCGCCCAGTTGGAGACCGCCAGCGGCAACTTCACCTACGGCGAGCAGAACAAGATGGACGCGGTCATCAACAACCTGCGTGTGGAAGCGGCCAAGCTCGGCGCCAACGGCGTGCTGTTCATGGGCGCCCAGAACACCGGCGGCGGCAGCAGCGTGGGCGTGGGCGCGGGCGGTGGCAGCTGGAGTGGCGGAGGCGGCAGCTTCAGCTCCGGCGGCATCGGCGTGAACATCTCGCCGACCAAGAAGTTCGGTCAGGGCGTGGCGATCTACGTGCCCAATCCGCCGCCGGCCTCGCAAGCGCCGGTGGCGCCGCAGCAGGCGCCGTCGCCGGTGAAGTGAGGGGGCTCTTCCGAGCTCACCGCGACGCGGCTTCGCGACCCCTCCCCAACCCTCCCCTGCACGCAGGGGAGGGGCAGGAAGCGGGAGGAGCGAAAAGCAGTCAGGGCGAGCGCGTCGGTAACGCGTCTTCGAGCGGCTGGCTTGCGAACTCGCCGGACGGATCGTCGATCAACACCGGATTGGCGCGGATGCGCCGGAACATCTCGGCAATGCCGCCGCGCCGCAGCACGCCGAACACGACGTGGCTGGTGATGCGCGTGAAATCGCGCAGTGGCTTGAAGTGGCTCGGGCGGAACTGCTCGTCGCTGTGCACGCACTTGTAGCGCGATTCGATCGGTACCGAGACGCAGCGCGTGCCCAGCTGCTGCGCCGCCGAAATCAGCACCTGCGCCTCGAACACGAAATCCTCGCCCGGCACGTCGGTCATCGCCGCGACGGCGGCCGGGTACAGACGCTGCCCGCTCTGGCTGTCGGCGAGCTGGTAGCCGGTGCCCCAGGCGATGCCCCAGTCGGCGAACTCGTTGGCCAGGCGGCGGTAGATCGGCTGCTGCGAACGCCGCCGCAGGCGCGCGCCGATCACGATGTGGCCCGGATGACGGTTCGCCGCCGCGAGCATCCGCGGAATGTCGGCGGGCCGGTGCTGGCCGTCGCCGTCCATGCTGATGATCGCGCGCGCGCCCATCTCCAGCGCGCGGGCGAAGCCGTCGCGCAGGCTTGCGCCCTTGCCCATGCGCGCCTCGTGGCGCAGCACGGTGACGGGCAGGTCGGCGATGCGCTGCGCGGTGCCGTCGTCGGAACCGTCGTCCACCACGATCACGTGCGGGCATTCGGCCAGCGCGCCTTCGACCACGTCGCGGATGCGCAGCGCCTCGTTCAATGCGGGAATCACGACGACCAGATCGTCGCGGCTCAGGTGCGGGCGGGAATTGCGGTCGATCAAGGGGTCACCTCCACGAACAGATCGTGCGCGATGCCGGCCGGCAGGTACGCCGAACCCTCGCCACGCACGAGCACGTCGAACAGCGGCAGCATCGGCGCCATCGCATTGCCAGCGGAAAAACGCGCCAGCGGGCCGATCGCGGGCGCCGGCCGCGAGCTCGCCACCAGGCGTGCGCGCAGCAACGGGCCCGCGCCGTCGCGCGAAAGCACGAGGGCGCCGCCGAGCAGGCCCTCGCTCGGCGCCACGCGCGCCAGCGGGCCGATGGCCTGGCCGTCGTAGGCCACCAGCAGCGCCGCCTCGGCGCCGCCGGCCAGTTGCGTCACCGCTTCGATCAGCCCCTGCGCGAAGCTGGCCGCATGCGCGCTGATCGCGCTGGCCGGCTGCATCGCGCCGGTGCCGATGGTCCAGTAGCCGGCCGCGGCGTTATGCACGGAATTGTGGAAGCGCGTCGGCGACAGCGCGCGCGGATCCTGCGACAGCGTCGCGCACATGTAGTCGGTGATCGCCAGTTCGCCATGCGTGGAGGCGAACACCGACGGCATCGACGCCGGATCGCGCCCCGCGGCCTCGCACGCGGCCATGGCCACTTCCAGGGCGATGGCGACCGTTTCCGGCGCGCGGCGGCGTTCGTTCGGCGGCAGCAGCTGCGGCGACGGACGCGAAGGCGCGTCCGCCGGCTGCGTGCCGTCGAGCGCATAGGCGCGCGCTGCCGCCCAAGAGGGCAGGCCGCGCGTCCAGAACCCGATTCCTTCGATCCGCGCCTGCAACATCCGCGATTCCGCCATGCTCATGCGCGACCGAATACCAGCGAGCAGTTGTTGCCGCCGAAGCCGAACGAGTTGTTCATCGCGTAGCGGATGTCGGCGCGTTGCGGCGCGAATCGGATCTGCGGGCCGCAGGCGGGGTCGGGCGCGGCGCTGTTGAGCGTGCCGGGCAGTTCGCCGCGTTCCAGTGCGATCAGCGCGATCACCGATTCGACGATGCCGGCCGCACCCAGCGTATGGCCGGTCCAGCCCTTGGTCGAACTGGCGTGCAGGCTTGCGGGGAACAGCGACGCCACGGCCGCCGCTTCGATCGAATCGTTGGCGGGCGTGGCGGTGCCGTGCAGGTTGAGGTAGCCGACATCGCCGGCGTCGATGCCCGCGCGCAGCAGCGCATCGCGCATCGCCAGGCGTGCGCCCAGGCCTTCCGGGTGCGGCGAGGACATGTGGTGCGCGTCGCTGGATTCGCCGTAACCGCGCAGCTGCAAGCCGGTGTCGCCCTCACGCGCGCGTTCGAGCAGCGCGAAACCACCGGCTTCGCCGAGCGACAGACCGGTGCGCGTGACATCGAATGGACGGCACGGTTCGTCGGCCACCAGCTGCAGCGAGTTGAAGCCGAACAACACGCTTCCGCACAGCGTGTCCACGCCGCCGACCAGCGCCGCATCCGCCAGGCCGCCGGCGATGAGCCGCGCGGCTTGCGCGAACACCTTCGCGCTGGACGAACAGGCGGTGGCGACGGTCATGCACGGGCCACGCAGGCCGGTGGCGTGCTGGACGAACTCGCCGAGCGAATGCGGCGTGTGGACGTGCGGGCGCGCGAGATGCTCGGGAAATTCGCCCGCATCCAACGATGCGTACGCTTCTTCGGTGCTGCCGATGCTCGACGTGGACGTGCCCATGATGACGGCGATGCGATCGGCGCCGACGCGCGCGATGGCGTCGTCGATCGCCTCGCGCATGCCGTCCTGCTGCAATGCCAGCCAGGCCAGGCGGTTGTTGCGCGAATCCCATTCCTCGAGCGCGGCCGGCAACGCCAGCGTCTCCAGGCCGTCGACACGGCCGATCCAGCAGGCCAGCGGGTCGATGCCGAAATCATTCCTGCGCAGGCCGCTGCGGCTTTCGCGCAGGGCCGAGGCGAGCGCCTGCCGGCCGGCGCCGACGGCGCTGGTTGCGGTACAGGCACGGATTGCCAGGGGCGCCATCGGTTGCGCGGTGGACGGATGCAGCGTGGATGGCACGAAGGGTTCCCGGTCGGCGTTCGCGAAAGTATAGCCAGCGGGGTGCGCGCGGCCCGTCCGCGGCGTGCGGGCGGCCGTTGTGTTCAGGCGCGACGGGGGAAGGTCGGCATTGAGTGAATGGGGCGGTGCAGCGGCGCCGGGGTGTTCCCTTCTCCCGCTTGCGGGAGAAGGTGCCCGCAGGGCGGATGAGGGCGCTCTTACCTTGAGGCAGCGTTGGGGCCCTCACCCCAACCCCTCTCCCGCACGCGGGAGAGGGGTTCAAGGCGCATCAGCGCTTCAGGACGTGCTTACTTCTTCTTCGCCAGGGCCTTCTGCGCCGGCACGAACTGCTCGCGCACGGCCTTGGCCAGCAGGTCCGGCGGCAGCAGGCCCTGGTCGAGCAGGAAGTTGTTGAAGGCGAGGCGGTCGAACTTGTCGCCCAACGCGATCTCCGTCTCCATGCGCAGCTCCAGGATGCGGCTGTAGCCGTAGAAGTAGCTGCCCGCCTGGCCCGGCGCATTGAAGGTGTAGCGGTCCAGTTCCTGCTTGGTCATCGCCTCCGACAGACCGACCTTGTCGCGCAGGATGCGGCCGGCTTCCTCGCGGTCGATCAGGCCCAGGTTGAGCATCGGATCGAGCATCGCGCGCGCGGCGCGCATCAGGCGGAACTGCAGCGCGATCAGCTGGCCGTCGAGCGGCTCGTAGGGAACCATCTCGGCCTCGGCGTACAGCGCCCAGCCTTCGACGTTGACCGAGTTGAACGCGAACATCGTGCGTGCCAGCGAGATGCCGCGCTCGACCATCGCGGTGAACTGCAGCTCGTGGCCCGGACGGCCTTCATGCGCTGACAGCGTCCAGCGCACCGCGTCGAAGTTGAAGTCGTCGTACTCCAGCGCCTTGCCGTCGGCGGTGGGCACCGACACCGGCAGCACGAACTGGCCCTGCTGGCCGGTGTTGCCGATCAGCGGCGCCGGCAGGAAATGCGGCGCGGGCTGCGCGGCCGATTCGGCCTCGCTGCCCAGGCGCATCACCATCGGACGCTGCGGCACATCGACGATGCGCTCCTTGCGGATGATCGGATCGATCTCGTCGATGACCGTGCGGTAGCGCGCCTCGAGCTGGTCGTTGGGCATGTTGCGCTGCTTGAGCGCGCGGATCACCGCCACGTAGTCGTGCGGATTGGCGACCTTCAGGTCGTTCGCCTTCGCCACCAGCGGGGCGAGCTGCTGCATCGCCGCGCGCGTTTCCATGAACTCCACCTGCGCGCGGCGGATCAGCAGCTTCGGGTCGATGTCGATGCCGTACTGCTTGAGGCTGTTGGCGTAAAGCTCCGGCGGCAGCTTGGTGTCGGTGCGCGCGGTCGGCAGCACGTTGGCGCGGGCCCAGCTGCCGTAATCCTTCAGCTGCGTTTCCATCGCGGCCAGCGCTTGCTGCGCGCCTTCGATCTTGTACTTGTCGAACAGCTTGCGGATGCCGGCGATGTAGGTATCGACGTTGCCCAGCGACTGCTCGACTTCCAGCCTGGTGGGATACGTGAGCTTCGTGTCGGAGGCGCGCTCGGTGTAGCGGGCCTTCGCCAGCTCGGTGATCGGCGTGGTTTCGGTGCCCTGGCCGACGTAGTTCTTCAGTCGTTCCAGCGCCTTGGCGCGACGCTCCGGCGGCGTCTGGTCGGACAGCAGGCCCTGCAGGCCGCTGAAGACGATCTGCGGCACGTCGTTCCACGGCAGCATCAGGCGTTCGTTGAGCTCGCTGCTCTCGATGCTGTCGTCGGCGGCGCGGATCATGATTTCCAGATCCTGGCGCACGTTCGGATCGCGCTCGGTGGCGAGCTTGGCCTTGAGTTCGTCGCGCGCCTTCGCGGTCTGCGCGCGGAAACGCTTGGAGACATCGGGCTTGAGATCGGCGACGCGTTCGTCGTAACCGGGCACGCCGAAGAACGACATCTGCTCCGGCGCGAATTCCGCCTGCGACTTGAGCAGGACCTGGGCGTATTCGTTGCTCTGGGTCACCCAGGCCGGCGAAGGCTTGGGTGCGGCGGCAGACTTGGCGGCGGGCTGCGCCGTCTGGGCCAGCACGGGGGCGCCGACGGCGAGGGTGAGGGACAGGGCGATCGCGAGGGTCAGCGGCTTGATCATGGCTTCGCAGGAGGATGGGTCCGCCGGCGAGCATGAGGGGTCAGGTCTGACGAGGCCATCCCTCTAACGTCATGCGCGGTTGCTTATCTGCAGCTTGTTGCTCCTCCCCCTGCGTGCAGGGGGAGGTTGGGAGGGGGTTGTGAGGCGCGTCAGCGCCGAACTCGCCGCGTTGCGGCTTCGCGACCCCTCCCCAACCCTCTCCTGCAAGCAGGGGAGGGAGCAACAGCGGAGGCGTCGCCAACCCTCAGGGCTTCAGACACCGCGCGAAGAAATTCTCCGTCAGGCGCAGGCGTTGCAGGTTGTCGTCGCCCTTGAAGCCGTGCTTCGCGCCCGGGAAGGTCTTCAGTTCGAAGGCCTGGCCGCGTGCGTTCATGGCCTCGGCGAGCGCGGTGGTGTGCGTGAGCAGCACGTTGTCGTCGGCCATGCCGTGGATCACCAGCAGCGGCGACTTCAGTCCGTCCACGTGCGTGAGCACGCGCGCTTCGCGGTACCCGTCGGTGTTGGCCGACGGCAGGCCCATGTAGCGCTCGGTGTAGTGCGTGTCGTACAGGCCCCAGTCGGTGACCGGCGCGCCGGCGACGCCGCACGCGTACTGGTCGGAGGCCTTGGCCAGCAGCATCAGCGTCATGTAGCCGCCGTTGGACCAGCCGTACACGCCGATGTGCGAATCCTCGACCCACGGCTGCGACTTCAGCCACTCCACGCCCTTGAGCTGGTCGGCCACTTCCACCGTGCCCTGCTTGCCGTACAGCGCGCCGCCGAAGTCCGCGCCACGGCGCGGCGTGCCGCGGTTGTCGAGCGAGAACACCGCATAGCCGTGCTGCGCGAGGTACTGGTTGAAGTCGGGCGCCCACGCGCGCTTGACCGTCTGCGACGCCGGACCGCCGTAGACCATCACGACCACGGGATAGCGCTTCTTCGGATCGAAGCCCGCCGGCTTGAGCAGGCTGTAGTGCAGCGTCGTCCTGCCGTCGGCGGCCTTGAGCGTGCCGAACTCGATCGGCTGCTGCGCGCCGGCGTACTTCGCGTAGGGATGCTGGGGATCCTTGAGGTCGTTCTTCAGCAGCGCGGCGATGCGGGTGCCGTCGTTGCGGAACAGTTCCAGCTGCGGCGGCGTGGTCGGGTTGGACCAGTTGTCGACGTACACGCTGGCATTGCCGGCGAAGCTGGCGCTGTGCGTGCCGTCGGCCTTCGACAGGCGCTGGATCGCGCCGCCCGCCAGCGGCACGCGGTAGACCTGCGAATCCAGCGGCGAATCCTTGCCCGCGGCGAAGTAGACGAAGCCGGCGGTTTCATCCACCGCGAGCACGCCGTCCACCGGCCAGTCGCCGGAGGTCAGCGCGGTGGCCTTGGCGCCGTCTTCGGACAGCACGTAGAGGTGTTCGTAACCGCTGCGCTCGCTGCCCCACAGGATGCGACCGTCCTGGAGGAAGCGCAGGTTGTCGTGCAGCGGCACCCAGGTGGTGCTGGTTTCGGTGGCGAGCACGCGCTGGCGGCCGCTTTGCAGGTTGGCTTCGACCAGCTCGAGCTTGTGCTGGTCGCGCGACTGACGCTGGTAGGTCAGGCGCTGCGGATCGCGCCAGTCCACGCGGGCGAGGTAGATGTCCGGGTTGGCGCCCAGGTCCACCCACATCGGCGCGGCACCGGCATTGGGCGCGATCACGCCGAGCTTGATCAGCACGTTGTGGTCGCCGGCCGCGGGGTAGCGCTGTTCGATCACGTCGGTGCGGTCGCGGTAGACCTCCTGGCGTTTGCGCACGGGCACCGGCGTTTCATCGATGCGGGCGAAGGCGAGGGCCGAATCGTCGGGCGCCCACCAGTAGCCGGTGTGGCGGCCCATTTCCTCGTCGGCGACGAACTCCGCCACGCCGTTGCCGATCACGTCGCTGCCGTCGTGGGTGAGCTGCGTCGCCGTGCCCGTGGCCAGGTCGATCACCCACAGGTTGCGCTCGCGCACGAAGCTGACGAAGCCGCCGCGTGGCGAGATCTTGGGATCGGTGGCGAAGCCCTCGCCGTGGGTGAGCTTGCGCACGCCGGCCTTGCCCGGCTTGGCCAGGTCGTACAGGTAGAGCTCGCCGCCCAGCGGGAACAGCAGCGACTTGCCGTCCGGCGCCCATTGGTAGTCGACGATGCCGCTCAGCCCGGCGATGCGCTGGCGCTCGCGGCGGGCCTTCTCTTCGTCGCTGAGCACTTCATCGCCCGGCAGGATGTCGTCGGCGTCCACCAGCTTCACGGTATTGCCGCTGGCGATGTCGTAGGCCCACAGGTCCAGGCGGTTCTTGTTGGTGTCCTTGCCGCGCAGGAAGCTCACGCGCGTGCCGTCCGGGGCCACCTTGGCCTTCATCAGGCTCGGGCCGGACAGCGGCGCATCGCCGGCGAGGGCTTCGAGGGTGAGCTTTTGCGGCGCGGGCGCGGACTGCGCGTGGGCCAGGGGCGACAGCGACGGGGTCATCGACATGGCGAGCAGGCAGGAGGCGGCGACGCCGCGGACGGTCAGGTTCTTCATGCGGGGTTGGACGGGGTTCCGAAGAGGATCTTGTGCATTTCCGGGGTCATTTCGCGCTTGGCACCGTACTTCTCGGCCAGTGCGTAGGCGCGCTTCACCGCCGGGCGTGCGGCGATGGCTTCGTGCCAGCGGCGCAGGTTGGCGAACGGCGTCAGATCCAGCGGCGCCTTGGTGTAGGGATTGATCCAGGGGTGGATCGCCATGTCGGCGATCGACAGCCTCCCGGCGGCGACGAACTCGCGCCCTTCCAGGCGGCGGTCGAGCACGCCCAGCAAGCGCAGCACTTCGCGCTGGTAGCGCTCCTTGGCGTAGGGCAGGTCTTCCGGCGCGTAGACGTGGAAGTGGCCGTACTGGCCGGTCATCGGGCCCAGGCCGCCCATCTGCCAGTGCAGCCACTGGCTGACCTCGGTGCGGCCGCGCAGGTCGGCGGGCACGAACTTGCCCGTCTTGTTGGCCAGGTAGGCCAGGATCGCGCCGGACTCGAACACGCTGATCGCCGGGCCGCCGTCGCCCGGCTCGCGGTCGACGATGGCGGGCATCTTGTTGTTGGGGGAAATCGTCAGGTAATCGGGCTTGAACTGGTCGCCGGCGCCGATGTCGACGGGGTGGATCGTGTACGGCAGGCCCGCTTCCTCCAGGAAGATCGTGATCTTGTGGCCGTTGGGCGTGGGCCAGTAGTGCAGGTCGATCATGGTGTCGGGCTCCGGTGGGCGGCGGCGGGGTCGCCCAGTGTAAGGGCGACCGCGCCCGGCGCCCGGAACGCCGAGCGCCAAGCCTGGAACGCCGAGCTCCGAACCCGGAGCGCCGAGCTGCGAGCCTGGAACGCCGAGCTCCGAACCCGGAGCGCCGAGCTTCGAGCCCGGAACGCCGAGCTCCGAACCCGGAGCACCGAGCTTCGAGCCCGGAACGCCGAGCTCCGAACCCGGAGCGCCGAGCTTCGAGCCCGGAACGCCGAGCTCCAAACCCGGAGCGCCGAGCTCCAAGCCCGGAGCTCCGGGCCCCGAACCTCGATCGCCCACTGACCCGCCCGGGCATGGCGACCGTCATCCGGGGCCGCTACCCTAGCCGGCCCCGATTTGAGCCGAGACGCCCCGCATGGCCGAGCGCCCGACTTCGCTGAACCCGCTGCCCGCCCTCATCTTCTCTTCGCGCTGGCTGCAGCTGCCGCTGTACCTGGGCCTGATCGCCGCGCAAGGCGTGTACGTGGTGCTGTTCGTCAAGGAGCTTTGGCACCTGATGTTGCACGCCACGGAATGGACCGAGCAGCAGATCATGCTGATGGTGCTCGGCCTGATCGACGTGGTGATGATCTCCAACCTGCTGGTGATGGTGATCGTCGGCGGCTACGAGACCTTCGTCTCGCGCCTGCGCCTGGAAGGTCATCCCGACCAGCCCGAGTGGCTGAGCCACGTCAACGCCAGCGTGCTGAAGGTGAAGCTGGCGATGGCGATCATCGGCATCTCCTCGATCCACCTGCTCAAGACCTTCATCGCCATCGGCAACCTCGGCGCCGCGGACAGCACCTACACCGCCGACGGCGTGATGTGGCAGACGATCATCCACTGCGTGTTCATCCTGTCGGCGATAGGCATCGCCTACACCGACAAGCTGATGGCCGCCGCCTCGCACAAGCCGCACAAGGACGCCCACCCGGCCGCGCGCTAACCTTCAAGCCCCTCTCCCGCCGGGAGAGGGGTTGGGGTGAGGGCCAATGGAGCCGGAGCGGTGAACGGTGGCTGCCGTACGGCGCTGCGGTGTTGTTTCCTCAAGGCGATGCGGCCCGTCCGCTGCCGCGCGAGGTGATCGCGTGGCGCAAGACCGCCGACGGGCCTTTGTCGCCAAACACCAGACGCTCGCCGCGCGTGTCGATGCCGAGCGCGCGATACGCCGCCTCCAGTGACGGAAACGCGCGCGAATCGACATAGCGCGCGTACAGTGGCGCGAACACCTGCGCGCCCGCGAGCCGGTCCAGTTCCTCCACGAACGCGCGCGGCGCGACCTCGCCGGTGCCGTTGAGGCAGCACGCCGAATAGCGCGAGAGCACCTCGTCCAGGCTGCGGCCGTGGTCGCGGCGCAGGGCGATGTCGGCTTCCAGCCAGAACGCCGCGCCGGCCCAGTACACGCGCATCGTGCCCTTGTGATCGCGGCTGAGTTCGATCAGCGGGCGGCCGCTGGATTCGCGCCGGCCGCGCTCGAAACCCGCATCCAGCAACTGCCACGCCTGCTCCGGCGACAGCAGCCCGGCGCGGGCGCGCAGCACGTTCTGGTAATAGCTCGCCAGACCTTCCGACAGCCAGCGGCCGTCGCGGCCCATATAGGGATGGAACAGGTGCGAGAGCTCGTGGATCGCGGTCCAGTCCGCGCGCAGCTCCGGAATAGTCGCGTCGCCACGCACGTACAGCAGCACCGCGGTATCGCCGCGCCGCAGGGTCTGGCCCCAGGGCACGGGGCTTTCGTCTTCGCCGCCTTCATCCTCTCGGCTGACCTGTTCGATCCGCACCCGCGCGCTGCGCAGCGGGTAGCGGCCGTAGGCGGTGAGCTGCGCCTGCGCGACTTCCGCCAGCCACGCCTGCAACTGCGCGCGACGGCCCGCGTCGGCAACGCCGACCACTTCCACGCGCAGCTCGCTGTCGCCGGCGCGCAGGACGCGCACCGCGTCGGGCGTCGTCTCGTCCTGCGCGGGCGTCGCCGTCGCCATGGCCGCCAGCAGCAGGCCCAGCACGATGCGAAGCGGCGTCACGATCGAACGCATCCGAAGTCCTCCGGCCCGCCAATGGAACCCACGCGACGCGGGCCCTGAGACCACCGCCGCTACAATACCCGCATGGATGTCTCCCACCTGCTCGACGCGCTGAATCCAGCGCAGCGCGAGGCCGTCAGCGCCCCGCCCGGTCACTACCTCGTCCTCGCCGGCGCCGGTTCCGGCAAGACGCGCGTGCTCACGCATCGCATCGCCTGGCTGAACGAAGTCCACGGCGTGCCGACCCACGGCATTCTCGCGGTGACCTTCACCAACAAGGCCGCGGGCGAAATGCGCGCACGCGTGGACGGCCAGCTGCGCCACGGCGCGCGCGGCATGTGGATCGGCACCTTCCACGGCCTGGCGCACCGTCTGCTGCGGCTGCACTGGCAGGAAGCGAAGTTGCCGGAAGGCTTCCAGGTGCTCGATTCCGACGACCAGCTGCGCCTGGTCAAGCGCGTCGTGCAGGCGCTGGAGCTGGACGAGGCGCGTTTCCCGCCGCGCCAGATCGCGTGGTGGATCAACGCGCAGAAGGACGAAGGCCGTCGTCCGCAGAACATCCAGCCCGGCAACAACGACCCCTGGGCCGACGTGATGCTCAAGTCGTACGAGGCCTACCAGGAGCGCTGCGAACGCGCCGGCCTGGTGGACTTCGCCGAGCTGCTGCTGCGCGCGCACGAACTGCTGCGCGACACGCCGGCGCTGCTGGCGCATTACCGGCACCGCTTCCGCGAGATCCTGGTGGACGAGTTCCAGGACACCAACGCGATCCAGTACGCCTTCGTGCGCGTGCTGGCCGGCGACAGCGGCCATGTCTTCGTCGTCGGCGACGACGACCAGTCGATCTACGGCTGGCGCGGCGCCAAGGTCGAGAACATGCAGCGCTTCCTCAAGGATTTCCCCGGCACGCAGACGATCCGCCTGGAGCAGAACTACCGTTCCAGCGCCAACATCCTGGAAGCGGCCAACGCGGTCATTGCGCACAACCCCGACCGCCTGGGCAAGAACCTGTGGACCGACAGCGGCACCGGCGAGCCGATCGACCTGTACGCGGCCTACAACGAGATGGACGAGTCGCGCTTCGTCGTCGAGCGCCTGCGCCAGTGGGTGCGCGACGGCGGCAGCTATGGCGAAGTCGCGGTGCTCTATCGCAGCAACGCGCAGTCGCGCGCCTTCGAAGAATCGCTGCTGGCCGAGCAGGTGCCGTACCGCGTGTACGGCGGCCAGCGCTTCTTCGAGCGCGCCGAGATCAAGGACACGCTGGCCTACCTGCGCCTGATCGCCTCGCGCCTGGACGACGCCGCGTTCGAGCGCGCCGTGAACACGCCCACGCGCGGCATCGGCGAGCGCACGCTGGACGAAGTGCGCCGCCGCGCGCGTGCCGACGCCGTCGCGCTGTGGGAAGCGGCGCGGCGCATCGTCGCCGAGAACGCCCTCACCGCGCGTGCGCGCAATGCCGTGGCGGGCTTCCTCGCGCTCATCGACGACGTCGACAACGAAGTCGCCACGATGACGCTGCCGGAGAAGATCGATCACGTGCTGATCCGCTCGGGCCTGCGCGAGCACTACTTCAACGAATCGCGCGGCCAGCTGGATTCGCGCGTGGACAACCTGGACGAACTGGTCTCCGTCGCCTCGCGCTTCACGCGCAACGACGAGGAAGACGCACAGGCGATGCCGGAACTGGTTGCCTTCCTCAGCTACGCCGCGCTGGAGGCCGGCGAAGGCCAGGCGCAGGCCGGCGAGGAGGGCGTGCAGCTGATGACGCTGCACAGCGCCAAGGGACTGGAATTCCCGCTGGTGTTTCTGGCCGGCATGGAGGAGGGCGTGTTCCCGAGCGGGCGCTCCACCGAGGAATCCGGTCGCCTGGAGGAAGAGCGCCGCCTGGCGTATGTCGGCATCACGCGCGCGCGGCAGAAACTGGTGCTCAGCTACGCCGAGACGCGCCGCATCCACGGCGCCGACATGTACGGCGTGCCGTCGCGCTTCCTGCGCGAGATCCCGGCGCCGCTGCTGAACGAAGTGCGCCCGAAGGTGCAGGTGTCGCGGCCGTATTCCGGCGGCGTGCAGCGTCGCGACATGGGGCATGCGGCGATCGAACAACCGGCCGTGCGCCTGGGTTCGATGGTGCGCCATCCGTCGTTCGGACTGGGCACCGTCACCGACTACGAAGGCAGCGGCGCGCATGCGCGCGTGCAGGTGAATTTCGACGACGCCGGCAGCAAGTGGCTGGTGCTGGCGTACGCGAATCTGCAGCCGGCGTAAGCCGTACCCCTCTCCCTGACTGCTTCGCAGTCTGTCCCTCTCCCGCAAGGGGAGAGGGATTTCGCCCGCTCAGCGGCTTCGCTCACTTCCGCAGCTTCGGCGCCTCGTCCAGCGTGCCGTCCGGCAGCAGCGCGACGCAGCGCGTGCGCTGGCGGTCGAACATCACCGGCACCGGATCCTGGAACAGCGGACGGCGCACGAACTCCAGCGTCCACTGGAAGTGTTCCAGTTCCTCGAGCGTGCGGCGCTGGGCCTCGGTCAGCCCCTGGCGCAACGAGGTGGTGTCGAGCGCCTGCGCGAGTTTGCGTCGTTCTTTGCCGGACACGCCGGGGCTTCCTCCGTCGCGCCGGCAGTGAACGGCGCGGTCTCTCGTTAACGGCGGCCGCCTGCGAAGCTTGAATGCCCGCATCGCCGCAGGGTCGTCGCGAGACTATGGCCCAGTTCTACAGCGCGTCGTGAAAGACGATGCCCAAAGTGTGACGTCTCCCTGAACGTACCCGGCTCACGCCATGGCGCATGTTCACGCGATACACACCGCGGCTGCCCCGCACCGGCCGGTGATGAACGGCGAAGACCACCGCATCGCCGCGATTCAACGGCACCACCTCGGCGCGCGACTGCATGCGCGGGCGTTGTTCGGTGAGCACGAACTCGCCGCCGTCGAAGTCCGCGCCCGGCTGCGACAGCAGCACCGCCATCTGCAGCGGGAACACGTGCTCGCCGTACAGATCCTGGTGCAGGCAGTTGTAGTCGCCGGCGTCGTAGCGCAGCAGCAGCGGTGTGGGTCGCAGTTGCCCGGCGTCGTGGCAACGCCGCGCGAACTCCGCATGCACCGCCGGATAGCGCACATCCACGCCCATCGCCGCGTACCAGCGATTCGCGATGGGCGCGAGGTGCGAATACACCGACGTGCGCAGCCGCGCGACGACCGACGGCAACGGATAGGCGAAGTAGCGGTATTCACCGCTGCCGAACCCATGCCGCGCCATCACGACGCGGCTGCGGAAACCGTCGGGTAGGTCGTACAGCGCGGCCAGCGTGGCGCATTCGGTGTCGTCGAGCAGGCCTGGAAGCACGGCATGACCGCGTGCGTCGAGCGCGGTGCTGACGCCTGCCCAGTCCTGCCACGCGATGCGCTCGGTCAACGCAGCCGCATCGTCGCGAAGACGCAGCGCGGCGCTCATGCGCGCGCCTCGCGTTGCAGCAGCGCCCGTTTGCGCGCCACGCCCCAGCGATAGCCGGAGATCGCGCCGTCCGCCGCCACCACGCGATGGCACGGCACCACCACCGCCAGCGGATTGGCCGCGCAAGCCGCGGCGATCGCGCGCGCGGAACCTGCGGCGCCGAGCCTGCGCGCCAATTCGCCATAGCTCACCGTGGTGCCGGTGGGTACCTCGCGCAACGCCCGCCAGACGCGGATCTGGAACGGCGTGCCGCGCAGGTCGAGCGGTCGATCCAGCGACAGGTGCGGCGCCTCTATGCAATCGACCACTTCCTCCAGCGTCGCCTGCATGCCGGCGGCGTCCACGGCGAGCGTCGCGTCGGGCTCGCGGGCTTGCAGGTCGTGCACGAGCCCGCCGGCGTCGTCGCCGAACAGCACCGCGCGCAGTCCCGCATCGCTCTGCGCCACCAGCACCAGGCCGAGCGAGCTTTCGCCGATGGCGAAGCGGACGGCCTGCGGGCGTGCCGCGTCGCGTCGCGGATGACAGCGGCGGCACGCACGAAAGCCCGCGCGCTCGGCCTCGTCGGGCGTCGCATGGAAACGCACGTTCTCCGGGCGCGGTCGACGTGCGGCGCAGGACGGGCGGCAATACACGCCGGTCGTCCTGACCGAATAGACGAAGCGCCCGTCGGCGTCGCGATCGCGCGCGCACAGCGCAGCCCAGCGCGGATCGTGCCGGAGGTCGAAAGTGTCGTTGAGGTCCATCGCGTTCTCCCGTGGAAGGAACGCGATCGACTCTAGGCGGCGCCGCGCACGCCCGATATCCGGATCGTGCGGCGTGTCGCGCGAGCGCTTACCAGGTCAGCAGCTTGTACTGCACCGGCGAGATCGGGCCCTCGCCCTTGCTGCTGTCGAGGATGCCGTCGGCGTTGTTGTCCACCAGGTAGTAGACCGGGCCGCGCGCCGGCGTGATGCGGACCACGCGCAACTGGCCGGCGACGTAGTACTCGTCGATGGTGTCGCCGCCGCTCACGGTGCGCGAGCGCACTTCCGCGTTCTGCAGGTCGGCGGTCGGGTCGTTGCTCATCGTCGCGCAGCCGATCAGGGTCAGCGGAAGCAGCAGGGCAAACAGAACGGTGCGCATGACGGTCTCCTGGCCGGGGGGCGAACGGGGCGGGTCCAGTGCACAGGATACGCGCTGCCGATCATCGCGCGGGTGACGGCCGCGCCGGCAGCGGAGCGTAGAATCCCCGCCATGACCGACACGCCCCGCCTCGTCCTCATCGACGGTTCCAGCTACCTCTATCGCGCCTTCCATGCGCTCCCGCCCCTCACCAACGATGCCGGCGAACCCACCGGCGCGTTGTTCGGCGTGGTCAACATGCTGCGCGCGACGTTGAAGGAACAGCCCGCCTACGTCGCCTTCGTGGTCGACGCGCCGGGCAAGACGTTCCGCGACGACCTCTACCCCGAGTACAAGGCCAATCGCGCCGCGATGCCCGACGACCTGCGCGCGCAGGTGCAGCCGATGTGCGACATCGTCAACGCGCTGGGCATGACGATCCTGCGCGTGGATGGCGTGGAAGCCGACGACGTCATCGGCACGCTCGCCGTGCGCGCGGCGGAGCAGGGCATCGACGTCACCATCTCCACCGGCGACAAGGACTTCGCCCAGCTCGTGCGGCCCGGCATCGCGCTGGTCAACACGATGACCGGCAGCCGCCTGGATTCGGACGAGAGCGTGATCGAGAAGTTCGGCGTGCGCCCGAACCAGATCATCGATCTGCTCGCACTGATGGGCGACAGCGTCGACAACATTCCCGGCGTCGACAAGTGCGGGCCCAAGACGGCGGCGAAGTGGCTGGGCGAGTACGGCACGCTCGACAGCGTCATCGCGCATGCGGAGCAGATCAAGGGCAAGATCGGCGAGAACCTGCGCGCCGCGCTGCCGCGACTGCCGCTCAACCGCACGCTGACGACGATCCGCACCGACCTCGAACTGGAACGCACGCCGACCGAACTGGTCCTGCGCGACCGTCACATCGACGAGCTGCGCGAGCTCTACGCGCGTTACGGCTTCAAGCAGGCGTTGCGCGAGCTGGAAGGGCCCGGCGCGGTGGTCGAAGATCACGCCAACAGCCCCAGCGGCGTGCGCAACACCGCCGCCGGCTACGCGCGTTCGGGCGCGGTGGCCGAAGGCGTGGATCCGGCGCTGTCGGCGAAGGGCGAGTACGAGGCGATCCTCGCGCCCGAGCAGTTCGATGCCTGGCTGGCGCGGCTGCGCGAGGCGGATGAGTTCGCGTTCGACACCGAAACCGATTCGCTCGATCCGATGCAGGCCAATCTCGTCGGCCTGAGCTTCGCCGCCGAAACGGGCCGCGCCGCCTACCTTCCGCTCGGCCACGACTATCCCGGTGCGCCGAAGCAGCTCGACCGTAACGAAGTGCTGTCCGCGCTGCGTCCGCTGTTCGAGGATGCCTCGCGCAAGAAGATGGGCCAGCACGGCAAGTACGACCTGCACGTGCTGCGTCGCAACGGCATCGAGGTGCGCAACTACGCCGACGACACCATGCTGGAAAGCTTCGTCTTCAACGCGACGGCGACGCGGCACGACATGGATTCACTCGCCAAGCGTTACCTGGGCTACGACACCGTCCGATACGAGGACGTCGCCGGCAAGGGCGCCAAGTCGATTCCGTTTTCGCAGGTGGCCATCGAGGATGCGATGCGCTATGCCGCCGAGGACGCCGACGTCACGCTGCGCCTGCATCGCGTGCTCTCGCCGAAGGTGGAAGCCGTGCCGGGCCTGTCGCACGTCTACCACGAGATCGAGATGCCGCTGGTGCCGGTGCTGGAACGCGTGGAAGCCAACGGCGTGATGATCGACGCCAACGAGCTGCGCCGTCAGTCCGCCGATCTGGGCAAGCGCATGCTCGCCGCGCAGCAGAAGGCGACGGAGCTGGCCGGCCGCACGTTCAACCTGGACTCGCCCAAGCAACTCGGGCAGTTGCTGTTCGACGAACTGAAATTGCCGGCGCTGGTGAAGACGCCGTCCGGCGCGCCGTCGACGAACGAAGAGGCGCTGGAGGCCATCGCCGACCAGCACGAACTGCCGCGCGTGATCCTGGAGTACCGCGGCCTCGCCAAGCTGCGCAGCACCTACACCGACAAGCTGCCGGAGATGGTCAACCGCGACACCGGCCGCGTGCACACCAGCTACCACCAGGCGGGCGCGGCGACGGGCCGGTTGGCGTCGAGCGATCCGAACCTGCAGAACATCCCGATCCGCACCGACGACGGCCGTCGCATCCGCCAGGCGTTCGTCGCGCCGGAAGGCCGCCGCATCGTCGCCTGCGACTACTCGCAGATCGAGCTGCGGATCATGGCGCACCTGTCGGAGGATCCGGGCCTGCTGCGCGCGTTCGAGTCCGGCGCCGACATCCATCGCGCCACGGCGGCGGAGGTGTTCGGCAAGGCGATGGACGAGGTGAGCGGCAACGAGCGCCGCGCCGCGAAAGCGATCAACTTCGGCCTGATGTACGGCATGGGCGCGTTTGGCCTGGCGCGGCAGCTGGGCATCGCGCGCGGTGAGGCGCAGGACTACATCGCGCTGTACTTCAGCCGCTATCCCGGCGTGCGCGACTTCATGGAGCGCACACGCCAGCAGGCGCGCGAGCAGGGCTACGTGGAAACCGTATTCGGCCGACGCCTGTACCTGGACAACATCCACGCCCGCAACCAGGGCCTGCGCGCGGGCGCCGAGCGCGCCGCGATCAACGCGCCCATGCAGGGCACCGCCGCGGACATCATCAAGCGTGCGATGATCTCCATCGACGCATGGCTGGCCGATCATCGCGACCGCGCGCTGATGGTCCTGCAGGTGCACGACGAACTGGTGTTCGAGGTCGAGACCGGGTTCGTCGATACGCTGCTCACGCAGGCCCGTGAACGGATGTCGCGTGCGGCCGGGCTGAGGGTTCCGCTGGTGGTGGACGCAGGCGTCGGGCTCAACTGGGACGAGGCCCACTGACCGTTCGTCGGAGAGGCCTTCCGTCAGGTTTCATGCCACATGCCCGGAAGGCCTTCTAAGCGGCAATCCCGGGGAAAAACGTTTCCAATTCAGTGAATGCATCCTGAATCCAACGAATTGTTAACCCGGATCTTCACGAACCATCCATGTACGGAATGGTCATATAGGTCGCGACAGGTGCAACGCCTGTCGCCGATCTCTCCCTCCCCTGGAGTGATCCCGGAGCGAAGACCCCTCCCCAGGTCCCGCTCCCCAGCCCCGCCGGCCCCCCCTGCCTGCGGGGCTTTTTATTTCTGGCGTCGCCAGAAATAAACCCAAAGTTTCGCGATGCAAAACTTTGGGCCCCCGCGCCGATGCTTCCAATCCCTGCGGCTGCCGCCGCGCCCCCTTACCAAGGGGGCTGGTGCTCCGTTCTGGGGCGCCGCGACTTTTTCATATCCCGTCATCCCGGCGCAGGCCGGGATCCAGGCCGTCACGTCCTCCGTCGGCGCGCTTCACACCTCGCCCCTTACCAGCGCGACCGTTGGCCGTTAGCGTGGCGGCATTCCAACGGTTCGGGAATGCCCATGTTCGAGATGTCGATGCCGTGGTGGGAGTTCGTGCTGCGCGCGGTGGTGGTGTACGCGGTGCTGCTGGCGATGATCCGGCTGTCGGGCAAGCGGACGATGGGGCAGTTCACCGCGTTCGACATGCTGCTGATCGTGCTGCTCGGCAACGCGGTGCAGAACGCGCTGCTGGGCAAGGACACCTCGATGACCGGCGGGCTGCTGCTGGCGGCGACGCTGATCGTGCTGAACTGGACGGTGGGCCTTCTGACCGCGCGCAGTCGCAAGGCCGAGCGCCTGCTGGAAGGCGCGCCGGTGGTGCTGGCGCGCAACGGGCACATCTACCGCGATGTGCTGCGCCGTGAACTGGTCAGCCGCGACGACTTCGCCAAATCGATGCGCGAGGCCGGTTGCAGCGAGGTCGATCGCATCCACCTCGCGCTGCTGGAAACCAATGGCCACATCACCATCCTCCTGCGCGATCCGCCCAAGGGCGGCGACGAAGGTGTGTGATCGGCGCGCTCAGCCCAGCTCGGACAGCCAGTCGCGCGGGCGCAGGTAGTCGGCCAGTCGCGCTTCGGCGCTGCCTTCTTCCGGCGTGAAGCCGTATTCCCAGCGCACCAGCGGCGGCAGGCTCATCAGGATCGATTCGGTGCGTCCGCCCGATTGCAGTCCAAACAGCGTGCCGCGGTCGAAGACGAGGTTGAACTCGACATAGCGCCCACGGCGGTAGAGCTGGAACTGGCGCTCGCGATCGCCATGGGGCGTGTGCTTGCGGCGTTCGACGATGGGCAGGTACGCGTCGAGGAAGCCGTCGCCCACCGCGCGCAGGTACGCGAAGTCGCGCGAGGCGTCTTCGTGCAGGTCGTCGAAGAACAAACCGCCGACGCCGCGCGTCTCGTTGCGGTGCTTGAGGAAGAAGTACTCGTCGCACCAGTGCTTGTGCTTGTCGTAGCGCGCCTGGCCGCCGAAGGGCTCGCACAGCGCGCGCGCGGTGCGGTGCCAGTGCAGCACGTCCTCGTCGACGGGATAGAACGGCGTGAGGTCGAAGCCGCCGCCGAACCACCAGGCCACGGTTTCGCCGTCGCGCACGGCGCGGAAATGGCGCACGTTCGCGTGCGTGGTCGGCAGGTGCGGATTACGCGGGTGGAACACCAATGAAACGCCGACAGCGCGCCACGATGCGCCGGCCAGCTCCGGCCTTGCGGCCGTGGCCGACGGCGGCAGTTTCGTGCCGGACACGTCCGAGAAGCCGATGCCCGCCTGCTCGAAAACCGCGCCGTCGCGCAGGATGCGCGTGCGGCCGCCGCCTCCTTCGGCGCGCTCCCACAGGTCTTCGCGGAAGCGGGCGCTGCCGTCGGCGGCCTCGATCGCCGCGCAGATGCGGTCCTGCAAGCCGGCGAGGTAGGCGCGGACGTCGTCGAAGCCGGGGGCGGGCTCGGTCATGTTCACAAGAACGTAGCGGGGACGGCGCGCATGATAGCCGCCGCCCGTTCAGGGGAACGTCGAAGGACCGGCATGCGCGCGCAGCGAGCCGGCGCCGGGGCGTTCCGGATCGATTGGTGTGGGAGGTGTGTCGTGCGCATGCTCCGCCCGTGGTGTGTCCTGTCCGTCGTGCTGATCGCCGGACTGTCCGCGACCTCATGCAAACGCGAGGCCCAACCGGCCGCGACCCCGTCTGCCGCCAAGGCCCCGGTCACGGTGCCGCCCACCGCACCGGCCACGGCGCCGGCCGAGCGCGTGTTCGGTCAGGAAGAACTCGACCAGATGGTCGCGCCGATCGCGCTGTATCCCGATTCGCTGCTGACGCAGGTGCTGATGGCAGCCACGTATCCGGGCAACGTCGCCGATGCGGTGGCGTGGTCGAAGGCCAATCCCGACGCCAAGGGCGACGAGGCGGTGAAGCAGGTGGCCGCCCAGCCGTGGGATCCGAGCGTGCAGTCGCTGGTGGCCTTCCCGCAGGTCATGGCGACGCTGGGCCAGGATCCGGGCTGGGTGCAGCGTCTGGGCGACGCCTTCCTCGCGCAGCCCGGCGACGTGATGGACGCGGTGCAGCGCCTGCGCCGCGCCGCGCAGGCCGCGGGCAACCTGCAATCCTCCGAGCAGCAGAAGATCACCGTGGTGCCCGCGCAGGCCGCGCCCGCACCGGCGCCCGCGCCGTCCGATGGTGGCGCGCCGCCGCCGCCGGCCAGCAGCGAGACCATCATCCAGATCGAACCGGCCAATCCTGAGGTCGTCTACGTCCCCTCGTACAACCCGACCACGGTCTACGGCGCATGGCCGTATCCGTCGTATCCGCCCGCGTACTACCCGCCGTCGCCGGCGTGGTATCCGGGCAGCGCCATCGTCGCGGGCCTGGCATTCGGCACCGGCGTCGCGGTCGCAGACGCCTTGTGGGGCGATTGGGACTGGCACGGCGGCGACGTCGACATCGACGTGAACCGCTACAACAACATCAACGTCAACCGGCAGATCGACGCGAACCGCAACACATGGCGGCACGACTCGAACTTCCGCGGCGACGTGCCGTACCGCGACGCGCGCAGCCGTCAGGAGTTCGGCCAGCAGCGCCTGCCCGGTGCGGAGAACCGCCAGGCGTTCCGCGGCAACGACGCCGCGCACCAGGCCAGCCGCGATCGCGCGCGGCAGGAGATGCAGCGTCGTGGACTGGAAGCGCCCGCCGCGAGCAATCGCCAGGCGCAGGACCGTGCGCGCGAAGCCGGGCGCGATCTTCGCGACCGGCCGGCCGGTGGACTCGATGCGCGACCCGGGCAAGGTGGCGCCGGCACGCAGGCCTCGCGCGACCGTGCGCGTGATGTCGCGCAGAACCGCACGCAAGCCGGCGGTGGGCAGCGCGATCATGCGCGTGATGTCGCCAACGCCCGCACACAACATCCACAGGCCGGGCAGCACCGCGACGGCTCGCGTGCCAAGCAGGCGGGGCCGCGCACCGCGCACGCCAACACGCAGGCGCGTGAGCAGGCGCGCACGCAGCATCAGCAACGCTCGCAGGTGCACACGCCGCGGCCGCAAGGCGCTCAGGTGCAGCGTCAACAGAATCGCCCGCAACCGCGCGCTTCGCACGAAGCCTCGCGCAACAACGCATTCGCCGGCGCCAGCCATCCGCAGCAGGCGCGCGCGCAGGCCAATCGGGGCCAGGCGAGCCGGCAGAGTTCGCAGCGGCCGCAGTCGTCGCGCGGATCGGGTGGGCACCAGGTGCAGCGGGCCCAGCACGGCGGAGGCGGCGCGCGGCGCCGCGGTTGAGCGTTCAGATCGACGAGGAGGATGCGATGAATCGTCCCATGCGGATCGCGCTGGTCCTTGCCATGACGATGGCCGCCACGCCCGTCTTCGCGCAGAGCGCCTATCCCACCGCCGAGGCGGCCGCCGACGCGTTCGTCGCCGCAGTGGAGAAGCGCGACCACCCGGCGATGCAGAAGGTGCTGGGCGCGCAGTGGCGCGACTACATTCCGACCGAAGGCATCGACCAGGAAGACATCGACGCCTTCCTCGCGCAATGGAAGCTATCGCATCGCATCCTCGCCGAGGGTGCGACGGCGAAGGTCGCGGTAGGCAACGACGGCTGGACGCTGCCCATCCCGCTGAAGCAGGAAAAGGGCGGGTGGCGCTTCGATACGAAGGCCGGCGGCGAGGAAATGCGCGTGCGTCGGATCGGCCGCAACGAACTGGCGGTGCTGCAGGCGGTGCAGGCGTATCGCGATGCGCAGCTGGACTACGCCGAGACCGACCACAACGACGACGGCGTGCTCGAGTACGCGCAGCGCATCCTCAGCAGCGACGGCGAGCACGACGGCCTGTACTGGCCCGATGACGACAGCGGCGACGTGAGTCCGCTCGGCCCGATCTTCGGCGACGACACGCCCAAGGGCGATTACCTGGGCTACCGCTATCGCATCCTCACTGCGCAGGGACCGTCAGCGCCCGGTGGTGCGCGCAATTACAGGATCGGCGATCGCATGACGCGCGGTTTCGCGCTGGTCGCCTGGCCGGCGAAGTACGCCGACACTGGCGTGATGAGTTTCATGATCGGCCCGGACGGGCAGGTGTTCGAGAAGGACCTGGGCCCGAACGGTGAAGCGCTGGCGAAGGCGATGAAGGCCTACGATCCGGATAGCAGTTGGACGGATGCGAAGGTGGATGCGACGGCTGCGACGACCCCGTAGCCCCCCAATCCCTCTCCCCTTGCGGGAGAGGGACAGACCGCCGGAGGCGGTCAGGGAGAGGGCCGTGACGTTGCCCGACCCCTCTCCCTCGGCCGCTGCGCGGCCTTTCCCTCTCCCGCAAGGGGAGAGGGAAAACCGGATCACTTCAACGTCCGCTCGAACAGCTCGTAAATGCGACGGTACTCGTCGTACCAGCTGTCCGAGCGCGTGAAGCTGTGGCGCTCCAGCGGATACGGCGCGATCTCCCACTTGTCCTTGCGCAGTTCGATCAGGCGCTGCGACAGCATCACCGAATCCTTGAAGAACACGTTGTCGTCGATCATGCCGTGCGCGATCAGCAGGTTGTCCTGCAACTTGTCGGCGTAATTGATCGGCGAAGAGACCTGGTAGGCCTGCGGATCCAGTTCGGGCGTGTTGAGGATGTTGCTGCTGTACTCGTGGTTGTACTGCGACCAGTCCGCCACCGGGCGCAGCGCGGCGCCGGCCTTGAACGTGCCGGGCGAGCGGAACAGCGCCATGAACGTCATGAAGCCGCCGTAGCTGCCGCCGTAGATGCCGGCGTGGTCCTTGTCGCCCTGCTTGTTGGCGACCAGCCAGTCCAGGCCGTCCAGGTAGTCCTCGAGTTCCGGATGACCCATCTGGCGGTAGATCGCCGTGCGCCAGTCGCGGCCGTAGCCTTCGCTCGCGCGGTAATCCAGGTCGAGCACCACGTAGCCCTGCTGCACGAGCAGGTTATGGAACATCTGCTCGCGGAAGTAGTTCGGATAGCGCTCCGACACGTTCTGCAGATAGCCCGCGCCGTGCACGAACATCACGATCGGATACTTCCTGCCCGGATCGAAGTTCTTCGGTCCGTAGAACTTGCCCCACACCACGCCGGCGCCGTGCTTGCTCGGCACTTGCACGTACTGCGGCGCGATCCACTCGCGATTCTTGAACTCGGGCTTGCGCGTGTCGGTGAGCTGCGTGGCGTTGCCGCCGGCCGCGTTCACCACCGAAATCTGCGGCGGCATGTAGCTGGCCGAATGGCGCACGAGGACCTTGCTGCCATCGGGCGAGAGCGAGAAGTCCTCCACGCCGTCGAGCGAAGTCACCTCGCGCACGTCGCCGCCGCTGCGCGGCACGGCGCAGACTTCGTAGTCGCCCGGCCACTTGCGGTTGCAGGTGAAGAAGAACGTCGTGCCGTCGGCCGAAAGCGTCGGCGTGGAGACTTCCCACTGGCCCGAGGTGAGCTGGCGCGACTTGCCGTTCTCGTTGACGTACAGGTGCGAATAGCCGCTGCGCTCGGACAGGAACCACAGCGCGCCGTCGCCGGTCCAGCCGAAGTCGTTGAAGCCCCAGTTGATCCACGCCTTGTCGGTGAGGCGGTCGCGCGTGACCAGCTTCGCGTTCGCCAGGTCGATGCTGGCGATCCAGCGGTCCTTGTTGTCCACGGCGCGCACGAGTAGCGCGACGTTGCGGGAATCGTCGCTCCAGTGGATCGCCGGGCCGCTGCCGTCGCCGTCGCTTTCGATGCGAACCGCGCGGTCGCCCTTCAGCGGATCCTGCTTGGCGGCCTTGCGCATCGCGGCGAGCGGATCGTCCTGGATGCCCGGCAGCGAATCGAACTTCAGCTCGGTCGCCTTGGACGCATTCACGTCCACCAGCCACAGCTTGTGCGGCAGCGGATCGTTGCGGCCGACGCGCGTGCGCACGTCCTCGAATTCCTCGTAACCGGACTCGGTCACGTACTTGGGCATCTTGCCGGCCTGGCCTTCGTCGGCGCCCTTGGCGGTGGTGACCACGAGCAGCCACTTGCCGTCAGGCGAAAGCGCGCTGTCGACGACCGCGACGTCGGTGCCCAGGTACGTCGGCGCGGGTGCGCGCGTGGGATCGGCGCGGCGCCAGGCGTCGTTCTGCTCGCGTGCGGCGTCGCGCGTTTCCTTGTCCTTCTTCAGCGTCGCGATCATCGCGAGCTGGCGCTCGCGCAGGTCGTCGGGCTTGGGCGCGGCGGCCGGGTCCTTCTCGGCCTTCACCACCGCGGCCTGGCCGACGCCCTGGCCGGCACGCCACTGGTACCAGTCGTTGCCCTGGCGGAAGACCAGGTTGCCGTCGCGGCTCCACTGCGGCGTGGCTTCGTCGGCGTTGCTGCGCGTGACCTGCGTCAGCGCGCCGGTGCGCAGGTCGCGCACGAAGACGTCGCCGTTGCGCACGAAGGCCGCGCGCTGGCGCGAGGCGTCGTATACCGCGCGCGGTGCATCGAGATCGGCGCGCGCGGCGCCATCCAGCTTCACCGCGGTGCCGCCGGCGATGCCCTGCTGGTACGTGTCGCGGATCGCGGCCCCTTCACGCTTGAGCTGGTACTGAACCCGCTGACCATCCCAGGCCCACCAGGCTTGTTCGACCGGAGGCCCGATCCAGTCGGGATCGGCCATCGCTTCGGTCAGCGTGACCGGCGTCTGCGCGTTCGCGGCGCAGGCCAGGGTCGCGCCGGTCAGGAAAAGGGCGGAGGCCGCCAGGGAAGTGATGCGGAAGGGTCGCGATGGCATGTGGTCGTACCGGGACGGTTGGACAAAACCCCCGCAGCCTAGCAGCCCGCCGCTTTGCCGGATCGGGCCATGCGTCATGGATGCGCAGGGCCAGCGCGGGCCGGCCGGACCCGGTCCCGCCGGGGTAGGACATTCTGGCGCACGACACACGCGCCACGCCGGTCGCACACTTCGCACCCGGCCAACATCGATGGAGTGACGCCGTGGACGCCCTGCTGCTCTCGCGCATCCAGTTCGGGTTCGTGATTTCGTTCCACATCCTGTTCCCGGCTTTCACGATCGGCCTGGCGAGTTGGCTGGCCTTCGTGGAATGGCGTTGGCTGCGCACGCGCGACACCCTCTGGCGCGACCTCTACTTCTTCTGGACCAAGATCTTCGCCGTGTCCTTCGGCATGGGCGTGGTGTCGGGCATCGTCATGAGTTTCCAGTTCGGCACGAACTGGGCGACGTTGAGCGAGCAGGCCGGCAACATCCTCGGCCCGCTGCTGAGCTACGAAGTGCTCACCGCGTTCTTCCTGGAAGCGACGTTCCTGGGCGTGATGCTGTTCGGCTGGGGCCGGGTGAGCGAGAAGCTGCATTTCCTGGCGACGGCGATGGTCGCGCTGGGCACGCTGATCTCCACGTTCTGGATCATCGCCGCCAACAGCTGGATGCAGACGCCGCAGGGTTACACCCTCATCGACGGCGTGTTCCACCCCGAAAGCTGGTTCGAGATCATCTTCAACCCATCGTTCCCCTACCGTCTGGCGCACATGGTGCTGGCGGCATTCATCACCACGTGCTTCGTGATCGGCGGCGTCGCTGCGTCGTACCTGTTGCGCGGCGTGCACGTGGATGCGGGCAAGCGGATGCTCAAAGCCGCGGTGATCTTCGCCGCGATCACCGTGCCGATGCAGGTTTTCGTCGGCGACCAGCACGGCCTGAACGCGCTGGAGCACCAGCCGATCAAGGTCGCGGCGATGGAAGGCCACTGGGAGCATTACCCCAAGGGCGAAGGCGTGCCGCTGGTGTTGTTCGGGATGCCTGACGAAGAGGCCGAGCGCAACGATCTGGAAGTCGCGGTACCGCGACTGGGCAGCGTGATCCTCACGCACAGTTGGGACGGCGAGATCCCGCCGCTGAAGTCGGTGCCCGCCAGCGAGCGGCCGCCGGTTGCGCCGGTGTTCTGGGGTTTCCGCGTGATGGTGGGCCTGGGCACGCTGATGCTGCTGCTGACGCTGGCGTCGCTGTGGTTGTTCTGGCGCGGCCGCCTGTATCAGTCGCGCGTCGTGCTGCACGGTTGGCGCGCGATGATGCTGTCGGGCTTCGTGTGCATCCTCGCGGGCTGGTACGTGGCCGAGATCGGCCGCCAGCCGTACGTCGTCTACGGCCTGCTGCGCACCGCCGATGCGGTGAGCCCGATCCTCGCCGCGGCCAGCGTGCTGACCTCGCTGATCGTCTACGCGGTGGTGTACAGCATCGTGTTCGGCGCCGGCATCTGGTACCTCAGCCGGCTGGTGAAGAAGGGCCCACTGCCGCACGAACCGCCGCAGCACACGCAGGGCGGCGACAAGACGCCGGCGCGTCCGCTGTCCGCCGCGGGCGAGAACCTCGAGGAGGGCGTGTGATGGACATGGCCACCGTGCTTCCCGTGATCTGGTTCGGCGTGATCGGCTTCGGCGTGCTGATGTACGTCGTGCTCGACGGCTTCGTGCTCGGGCTCGGCATCCTCGCGCCCTTCGCCGAGGACGAACACCAGCTGGATCACATGATGAACACCGCCGCGCCCATCTGGGACGGCAACGAAACCTGGCTCGTGCTGGGCGGCGCGGGCCTGCTGGCCGCGTTCCCGAAGGCCTACGCCGTGGTGCTATCGGCGTTGTACCTGCCGGTGCTGATGATGCTGATCGCGCTGGTGTTCCGCGGCGTCGCGTTCGAGTTCCGCTTCAAGGCGCAGCGAAGCAAGCCCGCGTGGGGCGTGGCGTTCTCGCTGGGTTCGATGGTGTGCGCGTTCGCGCAGGGCGTGATCCTGGGCGCGCTGGTGGAAGGCATGCCGCTGCAGGACGGCAAGTACATGGCCGGCGCGTTCGGCTGGTTCAGCCCGTTCTCGATGCTGACCGGCGTCGCGGTGCTGTTCGGCTACGCATTGCTGGGTTCGACCTGGCTGATCCTGAAGACCGAAGGCCGCATGCAGGACATCGCGCGCAATCTCGCGCGGCCGCTCGTGCTGGTCGTGGTGGCGTTCATGGGGCTGGTGAGCGCGTGGTTGCCGTTCCTGGACTCGCGGATCATGGCGCGCTGGTTCGACGGCGGAAACTTCTGGTGGCTGGCGCCGGTGCCGCTGCTGGCGCTGGTGAACGCGTTCGGCTTGTGGCGCGCGGCCATGCAGCGGGGCCGCGACGCGACCCCGTTCGTGCTGACGCTGTGCTTCTTCGTGCTGGGCTTCATCGGCCTGGTGCTGGGCATCTGGCCGAACATCGTGCCGCCGGGCCTGACCATCTGGGATGCGGCCTCGCCACCGTCGTCGCAGGGCTTCGTGCTGGTGGGCCTGATCGTGCTGTTGCCGGCGATCCTGGGCTACACGTACTGGTCGTACAGCGTGTTCAAGGGGAAGGTCGCGGCGGACTCGGGGTATCACTGAATTCGGGAATCGGGAATCGGGAATCGGGAATCGGGAATCGGGAATCGGGAATCGGGAATCGGGAATCGGGATTCGGGATTCGGGATTCGGGATTCGGGATTCGGGATTCGGGATTCGGGATTCGCAGGAGCACGTCATTCCCGGCTTCGCGGGAATGACGGCGGAAGGGTGGGGGCTCGGCGATGGGTTTTCCGAGGGGCCACCGCTGGCGCAATGGAGCGTTGGCTCGCCCGGGAGCGGCGCCCTTCACACAAGCGCTTTACGAATCCCGAATCTCGAATCCCGAATCCCGGCCTTCCAACGGTATGCTGTGGCGAAATTCTCGCCGCGCCGTCCCCCAGCGCGCCACGCTGCCGAAACGATGCAAGCCTACGTCTACAAGAGCCTCCGCAAGGCCGACACTTATGTTTATTTCGCGGCGCGCGACGACTTCGCGCGCCTGCCCGAACCGTTGCGCACGCAGCTGGGTTCGCTGCAGTTCGTGCTGGAATTGGCACTGACCCCGGAACGCAGGCTGGCCCGCGAGGACGTCGCCGTCGTGCGCGAAAACCTCGTCATGCGCGGCTTCCACCTGCAATTCCCGCCCAGCGTGGAAGACCCGATGCGGGAGGACTGGGGCACCGATGCCTGAGCAGACGCCGACCTCCCGCGCTCCGCGCACCGTGTCCTGGCCGATGCGCATTGGCGGCGTGCTCGCCGGTGGTGTGGCGCTGGGCCTTCTGGCCGGATTCGGCGGCGTCGTGGCCGCCCTCGCGGGCACGCTTGCGCAGCCGCTGAATGCGCTGGCCGTGCGCGCCTGGCGCGACGGCGGCCTGCCCGCGCGTCGTGAGGCCCTGCGCGATGCGCTCGCCCTTGCGCTGGCCTGGGCCGGCGCGGTCGCCGTGCTGGCGGCGATCGTTGCCTGGCCGCTGTCTTCCCTGCGCGAGAACGGCTCGCTGGCCTCGGCCCTCGGGCTGAGTGCGGTCGTCGGCCTCGTCCTGCTCGGCCTGTGGCGGCTGTGGCCGCTGTGGCTCGGCCTGGAGCGCGACGGCGGCCCGCTGCGCGAACACTGGCATGCGCTGGGCGAACTCGAGCTGGGCGCCTGGCGTGGCCTGGGCGTCGCCGCGATCGTGCTGGCGCTGGCCGTGGGCGTGGTCCTGCTCGCGTGGCCGGGGCTGCTCGGCGGCGGTGCGCGCTGGGCCTTCGCGGCCGTGCTGGCCGTGGGTGCGCCGGCGCTGCACGCCTTGCTGCAGCAGATCGAGCCGGCCGATCCCCTGCCCGGATTCGCCTTCGACGAAGACGACGAAGACGAGGAACCCGAAGCGCCCATCGCGCTGGCCGAAGGCGAGCCGCTGGCCCCGCTGCTCTATGCCGCTGCGCGTGCCGGACGTGTCGAACGCGCGCTGGAACTGATCGAACTGGGCGCCGATGTCGGTGCGGGTCCGCCGCCCGACGACCGCGACCAGCGCAACCTCGCCGTCCTCGCCGCGGTGCTGCCGGACCTGCGCCTGCTGCGCGCGTTGATCGCCAACGGCGCCAATCTCAATGCCAGCCACGCCGGCATGACGCCGCTGCTCGCGGCCACGCGCGACAGCTGGCACGGTCGCCCCGACGCGGTGATGACCCTGCTCGCCAACGGCGCCGATCCGCGCCTGACCGACAACGAAGGCAACACGCCGCTGCATCACGCCGCGCGCAGTTCCGATCCGGGCGTGGCGGCACTGCTGCGCGATGCCGCGGCCGAACTCGACCCGCTCAATCGCGATGGCCTCTCGCCGCTGGGCGTGGCGTGCGCGGTGGGCAACTGGAGATTGGCGAAGTTCCTGCTCGAGCGCGGTGCGCGTCCGGAGCCGGCGGACGGCCAGCCGGCGCTGCTCGCCGCGGCGGGCGGCGAGGAAGACGACCCGGCGGGTGTCGCATTGCTGCTCAAGCACAAGGCGAAGGTCGACGCGCGCGACCGGCGTGGCCGCACCGCGCTGCACGAGGCCGCCTTCGCCGGACACGAGGACATCGCCGCCACGCTGCTCGGTGCCCACGCCGATCCGACTATCCGCGACCACGACGGCCGCACCCCGTTCCTCGACGCCGCACGCGCCTCGCGCGAAGCGCTGCTCGGCCGCCTGCTCCAGCACCTCCCGCGTGGCGGTGCCGAGGCCGCGACCACCGCCGATGCACGCGGCCGCACCGCGCTGATCCTGGCGTGCATGGCCGATGCGCCTTCGCCATCGCTGGTGCAGACGCTGCTCGACCTGGGAAGCGAGGCCGAACACCGCGACGCCGACGGCAAGCGCGCCATCGATCGTGCAGCCGAGGCAGGACGCTGGTCGCTGGTCGCCGCGCTCGATCGCGCCTACCCGCTGCCGGCCGCGCTGAGCGAAGACGCCGACGAAGAGGCGCCGTTGCCCGATCGCGCGCCGACCGTGCTGTTGCGCGATGGCCTGCGCGACGGCCGTGCCGAGGAACTCGGTGGCCTCGCCCAACTGCTCAGTGCGAAGGAACGCGGCGCGCTCCTGCACGACGAGGACGCCGTGGGTTCGGCCGCGCGCGTGCGCTGGCTGCTCGCGCAGGGCGCGGACCCGGAGGTGCGTGATCCGCAAGGCGACACGCCCATGCAGGCGCTGCTCGCGCGCGGTGCGGAGGCCGAACCGTCGGTGCGCGCGCTGCTGCAGCACGCGGTGTCGCCCGCCGGCGCAGGTGGACTGGCGCGCTTCCTCGCGGCTTCGCAGGGCGCGGCCGATGCGGCCTCGCTGGAGGACCTCGCACTGGAACTGCTCGAACGCGGCGCCGACCCGTTCGCGCGCTCGCCGGCGGGCGATCCGCCGCTGGCGCTCGCGGTGCGCCAGGGCTGGGCGCGCCTGCTCGATCGCCTGCTCGCCATCGGTGTCGACCTCAATGCGCGCGACAGCCACGGCATGAGTGCGCTGCACTTGGCCGCCGCGCTCGGCCGCGACGGCATGCTCAAGCGGCTCGTCGCGCACGGCGCCGCGCCGGACCTGCTCGCGGCCGACGGTCAGACGCCGCTCGGTGTCGCGCTCTCTTCCGGCCGACGCGACCTGGCCGACTGGCTCGATTGGCGCGGCTGGCCGCTGCCGAAGCGTCCGCTGCAGGCGCAGGACGTGCCCGCCGCCGCCATCGTCGGTGACGCGGATGCGGTCCGTCGCCTGCTCGACCTCGGCCTGCCGGTCGACGCCGCCGACGCACAGGGCTGCACCGCGCTGCTGCGCGCGGCCGGCGGCGGTCATCGCGCGGTGGTCGACCTGCTGCTGGCGCGTGGCGCCGATCCGGAACGCACGGCGAACTCCGGCGCGACGCCGCTTTCGGCCGCCGTGAGCATGCGTCACGCCGAAATCGTGGACCGCCTGCTCGCGGCGGGCGCGCCGCTGGAACAGCGCCTGCCGGGCGACCTGACCGTGCTCATGGTCGCCTGCGCACTGGGCCTGACCGATCTGGCCGCGCGCCTGCTCGCCGCGGGCGCGGACGTGCAGGCCAGCGACGCGCAGGGCCGTCAGGCGCTGCATTGCGCCGCGATGTATGGCTTCAACGCGCGCGAGCGTTCGCGCCTGGTGGCCATGTTCGACACGCTGCTGCTGGCGGGCGTGGATGCCGACCAGCCGGCGGCAGGTGCGACGCCGTTGCTGCTGCTGCTCGGTGCGCGCGCCGAGCCGGGCACCGCGGCCGATGAAGACGTGCTGATCGCGGGCCTGCAGTTGCTGGTCGATCACGACGCTTCGCTTGACGCGAAGGATCCGCGTGGCTTCGGCCCGCTGCATCTGGCGGCGCTGCATGGCCTGCTGCGCGTGGTGCAGTTCTTGCTGCGCGCGGGGGCCGATCCGGACCTGCGCGATTCGCTCAACCGCACGCCGCGCGAGATCGCGGTGATGCGCGGGTTCATCGATATCGCGGCGGAATTTGCTCCGCCGGCGTCGGGGCAGAACATGTCGATGGCGAGGTTCCTGCGCGAGCCGCGGTGAGTGGCTCGCTCTGGGCGGCGCTGGGTCGCTACGACGCGATGCCGGTGGAGGTCATGCTGTTCGTACCGTTATCCCGGCGAAGGTCGGGATCCAGGCCCGTAACGCAAGGGCACTCCCTCTGCGATGAACCACCTCACCGTCATCCCGGCGAAGGCCGGGATCCAGGCCCGCAGCGCGCGGGCACTCCGATGACGGCGAACCTTGTCACCGTCATTCCAGCGAAAGCTGGAATCCATTTTGATTTGGCTTTCTCAGGCTTCTCAAAGAAGGAGCAATAGCAAAGCTTCCGATCGGCTACGCCGCTCGGGTCACTTTTCTTTGCTTGCCCAAAGAAAAGTAACCAAAAGAAAGGGCCTTCCATTTGCCCAAACCAATCCCACGACCGGACAGCGAGTAGGCGCGTTCGCGATTCGCCATCCCTGGCTCAGCGCTCACCGCCGCACATCCATGTGCGGCGCCCTTCGGGGCTAGGGGCCTGAAAGGCTGTTCGACAGCAACAGCAACAGCAACAGCAACAGAAATCCTTCGTCGGGATGAAGGTATTTCGGATGACGGTGTGTCAGGGTGGGACAGTGCAACAGGATGAGGACGTTCTCCTCACTCCTCTTCGTCCACCGATGCCAGATCATTGCGCGTCGCATCGGCAAGTTCGTTGAGCACGCCCGCGCCGCTGTCGGCGTTGAACAACTCTTCAAGCTCGCGGCGTGCATCCTGCGTGGATTGCAGCAGGGCGTCCTCGTCGTCGCGGATGAGGTACTGCGCGCGCAGCAGTCGTGCGTCGTGGTCGCGGAACTGTTCGGCGTGGACGCGGGCGACGTCTTCGGCGACGCCGAGTTCCACCAGCACCTTCTCGCCCATCTTCAGGCTGCTGTAGAAGGTCTCGCGAATGGCGCGCGCGCCCAGGTCCATCAGTTCCCACGCGTGGCGGCGGTCACGGGCGCGCGCGAACACCGTCGCGTCCGGATACAGCCGACGTATCGTCTCCACCGTGCGCAGGTTTTCCTCGACGCTGTCGATGGCGATGACGAACACTTTCACCTGGTCCGCGCCGCAGGAGCGAAGCAGGTCCGGCTTGGCCGGATCGCCGTAGTACACCGGATTGCCGAAGCGGCGAACGAAGTCCACCTGGTCGGCGCTGTGCTCGATGGCGATGAAGCGCGTGCGTTGCGCCAGCAGCATGCGTGCGACGATCTGGCCGAAGCGACCGAAGCCGGCGATCAGCACTTCCGGCTGGTCGTTGGGAATGGCGTCGAACGCGCGCGGCTGCGTGCGCCGCGCGGCGACGGAGAGCACGCGCGAGACGGCGATCACCAGCAGCGGCGTGAGCGCCATCGACATGCCCACTGCGGCAACGAGTCGGTCGCGCGTGGGGTCATCGATCAGACCGGACTTCACCGCTTCGTTGAAGATCACGAAGGCGAACTCGCCGCCCAGCGCGAGCACCGCGCCCAGGCGCAACGATTCACGCGTGTCCAGGCCGCCGGCAGAGCGGCCGACGGTAAACAGGATCGCGAACTTCGCCGTGAGCAGCGCAACGGTCATGCTGGCGATGAGCACGGGCTCGGACAGCACGCGCGTGAGGTCGATGCTCATGCCCACGGCCATGAAGAACAGACCCAGCAGCAGGCCCTTGAACGGGTCGATCTGCGCTTCGAGTTCGTGGCGGTATTCCGAATCGGCCAGCAGCACGCCGGCCAGGAACGCGCCCAGGCCCGCCGACAGGCCCGCGCCCTGCATGATCCATGCGGTGCCCAGCACCACCAGCAGCGCTGCGCCGGTGAACACTTCCGGCATCTGCGCGCGCGCGACGATGCGGAACACATGCCGCAGCAGAACGCGTCCGCCGATCACCACCGCGGCGATCGCGCCCAGCGCTTTGACGATTTCGTCCCAGCCCAGTTCCGCGTCCACCGCGCCGGCGCGGCCGAGCAGCGGGATCGCCGCCAGCAGCGGGATCGCTGCAAGGTCCTGGAACAGCAGGACGGCGAAGGCGAGGCGGCCGTGGTCGGTGGTCATCGCCTTGCGTTCGGACAGCAACTGCAGGCCGATGGCCGTGGACGAGAACGCCAGGCCCATGCCGATCACCAGCGCCGCCTGCCATGACATCCCGGTGAGCATCGTCACGCCGCCGATGGCGAGCGTGCTCAGCACCACCTGCGCTCCGCCGGCGCCGAAGATCGGCTTGCGCATCACGCGCAGGCGCGCGGGGGAGAGTTCCAGGCCGATCACGAACAACAGCATCACCACGCCGATCTCGGCGGCGGTCAGTACCGGCTCGGCATTGGCGACGAAGCGCAGCCCGTATGGCCCCAGTATCACGCCGGCTGCCAGATAGCCCAGCACCGCGCCCAGCCCGAACCGGCGGAACACCGGCACCGCGATCACCGCGGCCAGCAGGAACACCAGTGCCAGTTCTAGTCCGCCGCCATGCATGTAAACGCCTCCGTTCCGGGATTATGCACGCCGACATGTGGTCCAGGCGTTGCCGGATGGGCAACGCTGCAAGCCGTGTTCGGCGCGAATCGTTGTGGACCGCGCGCATGGCCGGTAGGCTCGGCACGGGGCCATCCGGGGGGCGCAAGGCGCGGGATGGCGTGCCGCAAGGGGGCACGACACGGAGGCGTCATGGCACTGCGATCCAGAGTGAACGGACGAGCGCACCATTGCGCGCGACAGTCCGATCTCGCGGTCGCCCGATTGCTGACCGACGGCATCGCACACGATTCCAGGGGAATTCCATGCGGAGAGATTTCATGAAGCGAACGGATATCGCCGTGATGGCGCTGGCGCTTTGCGCCGTATTCGGCACGGCCTCGGCCGCCACGCCGAAGCAGACGCCGTTGGTCGACCAGGTCGAAACCAGCGTGATGTTCACCGGCACGATCGACATCGAACCCGACGGCAGCGTCAGCGGCTATGCCATCGACGAGCCGGAGAAGGTGCCGTTCGCGTCGCGCGTGATGGACCGTGCGCGCGGCGCGTGGAAGTTCGAACCGGTGCTGGTGGACGGCAAGGTGGCGAAGGTGCGCACGCCCATGCGGGTGCGACTGAGCGCACGCCAGGCAGCCGACGGTGGCGTTGCCGTGCGCATCGTCGGCGCCGGATTCGGTGGATCGCCGAAGGACGAGGAATGGGTGGTCGCCAAGGAGCGGATCAGGCCCAAGTATCCGAAGGATGCGTACTTCTACGGTGTTCGTGGTGCGGCGTACGTGGTCATGCGCGTCGGCCGCAGCGGCGATGTGGAGGACGCCTTCGTAGAGCAGGTCAACCTGCGCGTCGTCGACAGCCTGAAGGACATGGCGAACTGGCGTCGCCTGCTGGGCGAATCCGCACTCGCCACCGCGCGCAGGTGGAAGTTCGTCACGCCCACGCACGGTGAGGACGCCGACGATCCGGCGTGGCTCGTCCGCGTGGCATTCGACTTTGCCTCGCCCGAGGAGAAGCACACCGAATACGGTCGCTGGGAAACGTACATTCCCGGTCCCCGCGCGAAGGCGCCCTGGCTCGCCGAGGCCGATGCGTCGGTGGGCGCGGACGCCTTGGCCGCAGGCGGAATCGAGCCGATCGGCAAGGGGCCGAGACTGCTGACGCCGCTGGAGGGGAGTTGAGAGACGGTGCGCGCGCGAAGCGGTGGACCGCTGAATCGCGACACGCGAGGGGAGCGCCCGCGACCCTCGCGCAAAGAAAAACGCCCCGGAAACCGGGGCGTTTTCTGTTGAAGGCGATCGGTAACGATCAGCGCTTCATCGAACTGAAGAACTCGTCGTTGGACTTGGTCGTCTTCATCTTGTCGAGCAGGAACTCCATCGCGCCGATCTCGTCCATGCCGTGCAGCAGCTTGCGCAGGATCCAGATCTTCTGGAGCAGTTCCGGCTCGATCAGCAGGTCTTCGCGACGCGTGCCGGAGCGGTTGATGTTGATGGCCGGGTAGACGCGCTTCTCGGCGATGCGACGGTCCAGGTGCACTTCGGAGTTGCCGGTGCCCTTGAACTCTTCGTAGATCACCTCGTCCATCTTGCTGCCGGTGTCGATCAGCGCGGTGGCGATGATGGTCAGCGAGCCGCCTTCTTCCACGTTACGCGCGGCGCCGAAGAAACGCTTCGGACGATGCAGCGCGTTGGCGTCGACGCCGCCGGTGAGCACCTTGCCCGAGGACGGCACGACGTTGTTGTACGCACGCGCCAGTCGGGTGATGGAGTCGAGCAGGATCACGACGTCCTTCTTGTGCTCGACCAGGCGCTTGGCGCGCTCGATCACCATTTCGGCGACCTGCACGTGGCGGCCGGCCGGTTCGTCGAACGTGGAGGAGACGACTTCGCCGCGCACGGTGCGCTGCATTTCGGTCACTTCTTCCGGGCGCTCGTCGACGAGCAGCACGATCAGGTGCACGTCGGGATGATTGCTGGTGATGGCCGTGGCCACCTGCTGCATCATCATCGTCTTACCGGCCTTGGGCGGCGAGACGATCAGCGCGCGCTGGCCTTTGCCCTGCGGCGCCATCAGGTCGAGGATGCGGCCGGTGATGTCCTCGGTGCTGCCATCGCCGCGTTCCAGGCGGAACTTGCGGCGCGGGAACAGCGGCGTGAGGTTCTCGAACAGGACCTTGTTCTTCGACGCTTCCAGCGGCTCGCCGTTGATCGTGTCGACCACGGCCAGGGCGAAGTAGCGTTCGCCGTCCTTCGGCCAGCGGATGCGGCCGGACAGGTGGTCGCCGGTGCGCAGGTTGAAGCGGCGGATCTGGCTGGGCGAGATGTAGACGTCGTCCGGGCCGGCCAGGTAGCTGGCCTCGGCGGCGCGCAGGAAGCCGAAGCCGTCCGGGAGGATTTCCAGCACGCCGTCGGCGGCGACGCCTTCGCCGTGGCGGGTCAGGACCTTCAGGACGGCGAAGATGACGTCCTGTTTGCGGGCGCGCGCGACGCCTTCCTGGATCTGGAGCTGGTCGGCCACGTCCAGCAGCTTCGGCGTGGGCATGCGCTTGAGGTCGCCCAGCGAGTACTGCGGGAAGCCTTCCGGCACCTGCGGGTGCGGGCGCGGGACGAAGTTCTCGCCGTTGCCGCCTTCATCCTGCATGCCGCCGTTCTGGTCGCGGTAGCGCTCGCGCTGGCGATCGCGGCGGTTGCGGAAGCGGTCGCGGCGGTTGTTGCCGCGGTTGCCGCCTTCGAAGTTTTCGCGCTGGCCGCCTTCGCCGCCCTGGCCGGAGCCACCGTCGGCGCGGGATTCGGACGAACCGCCGCCGTCGGCGGCCGGGGCCGGCGCTTCGGCGCGCGGCGCGGGCGCTTCGGAGGCGGGCGCGGGAGCGGGCGTGGAGTCGGCGACGGCCGGCGCGTTGTCGGCGGCCTTGCTCACGCGCGCCTTGCGCACGCGCTTCTCGGCGACTTCGCCGGCGTCAGGGGTGTTATCGGACAAGCAGGGAATCCTCGCTAAGCGGCGAGCGCTCGCAGCGGCGAGCGGAACGTCAGGGACGATGGTTTCGAAAGTGGGGTGCGGCGCGAGACGGGTCTGGACGGTGAGGTCACGGACGATCAGGTACGCCGGGTGGAATGAAACTAGCACTGCCCAAGCGCGGCGGCAAGCGCCGGGGACAGGGCTCGTTCACTTCCGTGCGGTGGCCGCGCAGGCCTTGCATCAGTGGGGCGACGGGCCCGGAGAACGCGGCGGGGCAAGGCGCTGGATGGCCCTGGCCCCGACCCTCTCCCCGCGGGGGAGAGGGGGTGCTGCGAAAAAGCGTCAGATGGCCTTGTCGATCATCTGGGTCAGCTGGGCCTTGCCGACGGCGCCGATCTGGGTCGCCTGGACCTGGCCGTTCTTGAACAGAAGCAGCATCGGGATCGAGCGGACGTGGTACTTCATGGCCGTCGCGCGGTTGTGGTCGACATTGACCTTGGCGATCTTGACCTTGCCGTCGTAGGCCTGGGCGAGCTCGTCCAGGGCCGGGGCGATCATCTTGCAGGGGCCGCACCATTCGGCCCAGAAATCGACCAGAACGGGTTCGGACGACTGCAGCACGGCGGCATCGAAGTCGGCATCGCCAACGTGCAAAATTTTCTCGCTCACGGGACTCTCCTGCGGATGGGGCATGGCGGACGGCCCGGGGCCGCCCCGCCGACGAAAAGGTCGGCCCGGCTTGCCCGACGGGCGTGCCGGATCGGTCGTTACGGTAAACTGGGGCGTTTCGCGGCGACTTCAAGTCCAGCCGAGCCGTCCGTCCAGACGATTCCGGACCCCGTCACCGATACTTCCCGAGCCGGCGCCCGACCGGGCCCGGCCTTGGCAGTCTGCGTTGCGGACGCCACCCAAGCAAGCACGCCAACGCAACATTGCATGCCGCAACTGCACGGCGCGCGTGGACTTCGAATCTGATGAGCGACAAGCCTTTAACCGACATTTCCTTTTCTTCCTTCGACCTGCATCCGAGCCTGCTGGCCGGGTTGGAGGCCGCAGGCTTCACCCGCTGCACGCCGATCCAGGCGCTGACCCTGCCGATCGCCCTGACCGGGCGTGACGTCGCCGGCCAGGCGCAGACCGGCACCGGCAAGACGCTGGCCTTCCTGGTGGCGGTGATGAACCGCCTGCTGACCCGCCCGGCGCTGGCCGAGCGCAAGCCGGAAGACCCGCGCGCGCTGATCCTGGCGCCGACGCGCGAGCTGGCGATCCAGATCCACAAGGACGCCGTGAAGTTCGGTTCCGACCTGGGCCTGAAGTTCGCCCTCGTCTACGGCGGCGTCGACTACGACAAGCAGCGCGAGCTGCTGCAGAAGGGCGCCGACGTCATCATCGCCACGCCCGGCCGCCTGATCGACTACGTCAAGCAGCACAAGGTCGTGTCGCTGCACGCCTGCGAGATCTGCGTGCTCGACGAAGCCGACCGCATGTTCGACCTGGGCTTCATCAAGGACATCCGCTTCCTGCTGCGCCGCATGCCGATCCGCACCGAGCGCCAGACGCTGCTGTTCAGCGCCACGCTGAGCCACCGCGTGCTGGAACTCGCGTACGAGCACATGAACGAACCCGAGAAGGTCGTCGTCGAGACCGAGTTCATCACCGCGGCCAAGGTCCGTCAGAAGGTCTACTTCCCGGCCGACGACGAGAAGATCCCGCTGCTGCTGGGCCTGCTCTCGCGCAGCGAAGGCGCGCGCACGATGGTGTTCGTCAACACCAAGGCATTCGTCGAACGCGTCGCGCGGGCGCTGGAGCGCGGTGGTTACCGCGTCGGCGTGCTGTCGGGCGATGTGCCGCAGAAGAAGCGCGAGTCGCTGCTCAACAAGTTCCAGAAGGGCCAGCTCGAAATCCTCGTCGCCACCGACGTGGCCGCGCGCGGCCTGCACATCGACGGCGTCTCGCACGTCTACAACTACGACCTGCCGTTCGACGCGGAGGACTACGTCCACCGCATCGGCCGCACCGCGCGACTGGGCGCCGAGGGCGATGCGATCAGCTTCGCCTGCGAGCGCTACGCCATGAGCCTGCCGGACATCGAGGCCTACATCGAGCAGAAGCTGCCGGTGGCGGCGGTCGAGCCGGACCTGCTGATCGCGATTCCGCGCGCACCGCGCGAGCTGCCGGAAGGCGCCGAGGGCGAGGCCGACGGCGAGCAGGAAAGCATCGGCGCGATTTTCAAGGAGGCGCGTGAACAGCGCGCCGCCGACGAGGAACGTCGTGGCGGTGGTCGCAAGGGCGGCCCGGGCCACAAGGGTGGCGGCCGCGGCGAAGGCCGGCGCGAAGGCGGTCGTGGCGAACGCCGCGACGGCGCCCCGCGCGGCGAGCGCAAGCCGCGTCCGCAGCCGGAAGCCGTCGCCGCGCCGGTGGCCGCCGAAGCCTCGACCATCCCGACACCCGACACCGAGCGCGCCCCGCGCAAGCGTCGTCGTCGTCGCGGCGGTCGTCGCATCGAGGGCGCCGATGGTGCCGTGCAGGCCGCCTCGGCCGCACCCGCGCATGCCGGTCCGAAGTCGCCGACCCAGGTGCACGCCCAGAAGGTGTCGCCCAAGGCGGCCGCGAAGGACGGCGACAAGCTCGGCTTGCTTCACCGCATCGGTCGCGGCCTGAAGTCGTTGATCTCGCGCTCGCCGCGCAGCCAGCACTGATCCGCCCCGGCGCCGATTCCCATTCGGCGCCGGCCACGCGAACCGCGTCGCGATTTGCGCGCGGCGATCGTTGTTCGCCCTAGCCATCGCCGCCCGTGCCGCCGATACTGGGCGGCACATGTGGGTCACCGGTGAGCGATGAGCGTCCTGCGCTTCGACAACGTCAGCAAGCGATACGAGGGTGGCCACGACGCGCTGAGCGAAGTGAGCTTCGACGTCGCGCAGGGCGAGATGCTGTTCGTCACCGGCCATTCCGGGGCGGGCAAGAGCACGCTGCTCAAACTCATCCATCTGTCCGAGCGTCCCAGCCGCGGCGCCGTGCTGTTCGGCGACCGCAACCTGCTGAAGGTGCGCGGTCGCCGCATCGCCCTGCACCGGCGCGAGGTGGGCGTGGTGTTCCAGGACCATCGTCTGCTCGCCGACCGCAGCGTCGCCGACAACGTTGCCCTGCCGTTGATCCTGCGCGGCATGCGCCGTGGCGATATCGGCAAGCGCGTGCGCAACGTGCTCGACAAGGTCGGCCTGGGTGCGCGCGCGAACGCGCTGCCGACGCAGCTTTCCGCCGGTGAACAGCAGCGCGTGGGCATTGCCCGCGCCATCGTCGGCGAGCCGCGCCTGCTGGTCGCCGACGAGCCCACGGGCAACCTGGATCCCACGCTGTCGGCGGAGATCATGGCGTTGTTCGAATCGCTGCCCGAGCGCGGCACCAGCGTGCTCGTCGCCAGCCACGACCTGGCGCTGGTCAAGCGCATGAAGAAGCGTGTGCTGGTGTTGAACCAGGGACGCCTGGTCGATGACATCTCGCCGCAGGACCTGGCCCAGTGAGCGCGCCCGCCGCCAACGGTTCCACGCGCCCCGCGCGCCCGAATTCGCGCCTGGGCACCTGGTTCGACCATCACGTCTACAGTCTGGTCGCCAGCGTCGGGCGCATGCTGCACAAGCCGTGGGCGACCGCGCTGACGATCGGCGTGATGGCGGTGGCGATCACGCTGCCGCTGGGCCTGTGGGCGGCGCTGGGCAATGTCGAGCGCTTCACCGGGACGGTGCAGCAGTCGCGGCAGATCAGCCTGTTCCTGAAGCCGCAGGTGTCGCTCGACCGCGCCCGGGTGCTGGCCGATGAATTGCGCGGCCGCGGCGACGTCGCCTCGCTCGATCTGCGCACGCCCGAGCAGGGCATGGAAGAACTGCGCCGCAGCAGCGGTCTGGGCGAGGCGATCAGCGCCGTCGACGGCAATCCGCTGCCGAGCGTGCTGATCGTGACGCCGAAGGGCGACGAGACGATGCTCGCCGAATCGCTGCGCACGCTGCCGGACGTCGACGTCGTCCAGCACGACGCCGCCTGGCGCCAGCGCCTGGATCACTGGCTGCGATTCGGCGTGCGGCTGGCGTGGGTGCTGGCGGCGCTGCTCGGTCTGGGCGCGCTGCTGGTGGTGGGCAACACCGTGCGGCTGGACATCCAGTCGCGTCGCGAGGAAATCGCAGTGCTGCAGCAGCTCGGCGCCACCGACGGCTTCATTCGCCGGCCGTTCCTGTATCTGGGCCTGAGCTATGGACTGGCTGCAGGCCTGATCGCGCTGGGCCTGCTCACCGCCGCCGACCACGCGCTGCGCGAGCCGCTGGCCGAACTGGCGCGCAGCTACGGCAGCCATTTCGCCCTGGAAGGCTTCGACCTTCGCAGCGCGATCGCCATCGTGGTGGGCGCGGGCGTGCTGGGCTGGCTCGGCGCCGGCCTGGTGACCGGCCATTACCTGCGCCAGACGCGATCGACGACATGAGCCAGGATCTCCGCCACCTCGCCAACGCCGCCCCACGCATCATGGTGGTCGATGGCTCCAAGCTGGTGCGCAAGCTCATCGGCGACGTGCTTGCGCGCGAGTTGAGCGACGCGGTCGTCGTGCCCTGCGCCGGCATCGCCGAGGCGCGTGCCGCGCTGGCTGGCGGTGCGGTCGACTTGGTGACCACGTCGCTCGTCCTGCCCGACGGTGACGGCATCGCGCTCGCCCGCGTCGTGCGCGAATCGGCGGGGCAGGCGTACGTGCCGATCATCGTCGTCTCCGGTGATGCGCAGTCGCATCTGGAATCGCGCCGCTTCACCGAGGACGTCACCGACTACTTCGACAAGGCGCTGGGCCACAGCGCGCTGGCCGCGTTCATCCGCGGCTATGTGCAGCCGCAGCCGATCCCCGGCGCGCGCGTGCTGTACGTGGAAGACAGCAAGGTCGTCGCGCTGGCGACCAAGCGCATGCTCGAACGCCACGGCCTCACCGTGCTGCATTTCGTCGGCGTGGAAGAAGCGCTGGAGTTCCTGGAAGCCCGCCGCGGCCAGGACGACATCGGCTGCGACCTCGTGCTCACCGACGTCTATTTGAAGGGTGCGCTGAGCGGAAACGACCTGCTCGCGCGCCTGCGCGAGGATTTCGGCTTCGGCAAACGCCGGCTGCCCGTGCTGGTGATGACCGGTGACGGTAACGCGGACAATCAGAGCGCGCTCATTCGCGCGGGTGCGAACGATCTGGTGCTCAAGCCGATCGAAGAGCGCCTGCTGGTGACCAAGACGCTGTTCCAGCTGCGCCTGGCGCGGTTGCCGGAGCCGACGGCACTGGACGCATGAACGACGCGGCCGACGCGAAGGACAAGGTCCGGCTCGAGCCGTCGTGGAAGGCGAAAGTCGGCGATTACGTGCAACTGCCGCAGATGCAGCAGCTGTCGGCCTTCCTGCGTGATCGCAAGGCGGCTGGGGCGCGGATCTTCCCGGCCGGTGCGGACATCTTCGCCGCCTTCGATGCGACGCCGTTCGACCGGGTGAAGGTCGTCATCCTCGGCCAGGACCCGTACCACGGCGCCGGCCAGGCGCATGGCCTGTGCTTCTCGGTGCAGCCGGGCGTGGCGGTGCCGCCGTCGCTGGACAACATCTTCAAGGAGATCCAGCGCGACCTGGGCATCGCCCGGCCGGACCACGGCTGCCTGCTGCCCTGGGCGCAGCGCGGCGTGTTGCTGCTCAACGCGGTGCTGACGGTGGAAGAAGGCCGGGCCGGCGCGCATCAGGGCAAGGGCTGGGAAGGCTTCACCGACCACGTGGTCGACGTGCTCAACCGCGAGCGCGAGGGCTTGGTGTTCATGCTCTGGGGCAGCTACGCCCAGGCCAAGGGCAAGGTCATCGACCCGCGCCGCCACAAGGTCCTCAAGGCGCCGCATCCCTCGCCGCTGTCGGCGCACCGGGGGTTCATCGGCTCGGGGCACTTCTCGGCCGCCAATGAGTACCTCGTCCGCCACGGCCAGGCGCCCATCGACTGGTCGCTCCCCGCCCGGGCCGCCCTGCCGGGCTGAGCGGGCCGGTGAACTTTCGGCCCGGATCCGGGTCTATCTACGGTCGCCAAGGTTCAGGGCGACACCCCCGATGGCCGGTCGCCCCGGTGCTCCCAAGTGATTGATCTGTAAAGATCGATACCGAATGTTGGGCGTATCCTGAGGCTCCCCGTTTGTCCCACCCATGAAACACTGAGGCCCTTTCGACCTTTAGCAGAGCCCCATATCGACTGCTAAGATTGCCCCCATGACCCAGAACAGCCTGACCCTCCCCCTGGTTACCAACAACCTCCCGGTGCCGAGTGCGCTCGGTTCGCTGGACGCCTACGTCAACGCTGTGCATCGCATCCCGGTGCTTACCGCCGAGAACGAGCAGGTGCTGGCGCGTCGCTTCCGCGACGAGCAGGACCTCGACGCCGCCCGCGAGCTGGTGCATTCCCACCTGCGTTTCGTCGTGCATGTCGCCCGTGGCTATAACGGTTACGGCCTGCAGATCGGCGACCTGATCCAGGAAGGCAACATCGGCCTGATGAAGGCGGTCAAGCGCTTCGACCCGGAACAGGGCGTGCGCCTGGTGTCCTTCGCGGTCCACTGGATCCGCGCCGAGATGCACGAGTTCATCCTCAAGAACTGGCGCATCGTGAAGGTCGCCACGACCAAGGCGCAGCGCAAGCTCTTCTTCAACCTGCGCAAGTCCAAGACCCGCCTGGGCTGGATGAATGCCGAGGAAGTCCGTGCCGTCGCCCAGGACCTGAACGTCTCCGAGCGCGAAGTGCTCGAGATGGAATCGCGCCTGTCGGGCCGCGACATCGGTTTCGATGCGCCGGACGATGACGACGACAACGCTCCGCCGTCGCCGGTCGCGTACCTGCGCACCGACGCCGAGGATCCGTCGCAGACCTACGAGCGCGAGGACGAAGAGGACAACCACCTCGCCCTGCTGCGCGAAGGCCTGTCGGGTCTGGATCAGCGCTCGCGCGATATCGTCAAGCGCCGCTGGCTGGATTCGGAAAGCAAGATCACGCTGCAGGAACTGGCCGACGAATACGGCGTCAGCGCCGAACGCATCCGCCAGATCGAAGCCAACGCGCTGAAGAAGATGCGCGCGCTGTTCGCGGCGTAAGGCGACGCTTCAAGCGATGCACGGAACGGCCCGGGAAACCGGGCCGTTTTCGTTTGCGCCGCGTCCGGGCGACGGATGTGATCGCAAGGATCGGATATCGCCCCGCACACTGGGGCGCGAGCATGGCGGCATCCATCGGGAGCCCGCCATGTTCCGCATCCACGCCTTGCCCGCAGCGCAGTTCCAGCCGTTGTTTTCCCTGTCCGACGAAGAACTCGCCGCGCACGACATCGTCCGCGTCACCGCCGACGCACCGAACGGCTTCCCGTGTCGCGTCGGTCTGCGCGATGCCGAGCCCGGCGAGCGGCTGCTGCTGCTTCCATACGAGCACCATGCTGTCGCTTCACCCTACCGGGGCTCGGGCGCGATCTACGTGCGCGAGCACGCGGCGGAGGCCTCACCGCCGGCCGATGAAGTCCCGGAGCAGTTGCGTCGCCGATTGCTGTCGGTTCGCGCCTACGGCGCCGACGGCATGATGCGCATCGCCGATGTCGTCGACGGGCAGCAGATCGAAACGCTCATCGCCCGCTTCTTCGACATGCCGGGCGTCGAATACCTGCACGTGCACTACGCCAGGTATGGCTGTTACGCGTGCCGCATCACACGCGAGGTTTAGCGCGCCGGTGGCGATCGCTCGCCACCCAGGATGATCCGCGCATGCCGCTGGTAGCTCCAGTAAGACCACGCCCAGTTGAGCAGGACGATGAGCCGGTTGCGGAAGCCGATCAGGAAGAACACGTGCGCGGCCAGCCAGAACCACCAGGCAAGCAGGCCGGAGAGCTTGAAGCCGTGCAGGTCGACGACCGCCGCCATGCGGCCGATCGTGGCGAGGTTGCCGAAGTCCCGATAGCGGAATGCCGGCGCGGGTTTGCCGGCGAGTCGCGCCTGGATCGCCTGCGCAACATGCGCGCCCATCTGCTTCGCGGCCGGCGCGATGCCGGGCACCGGCTTGCCGTTCTGCTGCACGCTGGCGAGATCGCCGGCGATGAAGATCTCCGGGTGGCCCGGCACGCTGAGGTCCGCTTCCAGCGGCACGCGACCGGCGCGATCACGCGGCACGTCGAGCAGCGCGCCCAGCGGTGATGCTGCGACGCCGGCGGCCCACAGTACCGTGCGCGCGGGAACGAACGTGTTGCCGAGCGTGTAGCCGTTGGCATCGATCGCGCTGACCGGCGTGCCCGTGACGACCTCGACGCCGAGCTTGTGCAGCTGCATGCGTGCGCGTTCGGACAGCGATTCCGGGAACGAGGCGAGCACGCGCGGCCCCGCTTCGATCAGCCGCACTTTCGCGTGCGAGGGATCGATGTTGCGGAACTCGCGCTTGAGCGTGTGCCGCGCGATCTCCGCCAACGTGCCCGCCAGCTCGACGCCGGTCGGACCGCCGCCGACGACCGCGAAACTGAGCCACGCTTCGCGCTCGGCGGGATCCTCACAGACTTCGGCGCGTTCGAAGGCGAGCAGCAGCCTGCGGCGGATCGCCAGCGCGTCGTCCAGCGTCTTCAGCCCCGGCGCATCCTGGCTCCATTCGTCATGACCGAAGTAGGCATGCGTCGCCCCGCTGGCGAGCAACAGATAGTCGTAGGTTTCGGCATCGCCGTCGGCCAGCGACACCGTACGCGCCTGCGTGTCGATGCCGACCACTTCGCCCAACCTTACTTCGACGTTGCGCTGGTTGCGCAGGATGTGGCGCAGCGGTGCGGCGATGTCAGGCGAGGACAGGCCGGCGGTCGCCACCTGGTACAGCAGCGGCTGGAAGAGGTGATGGTTGCGGCGGTCGATCAGCGTGATGCGCACGTCGCTGCGAGCCAGCGCGCGCGTCGCCCAGAGACCGCCGAAGCCGCCACCCACGATGATGACGTGCGGTTGCGTCGAGGTGTCGGTCATGCGCTTGTCCGTTGTCTTGTGTCGGTATCGACGGGGTCGGTGAGGTCGTAGTCGCGGTCGATGCGCGAGTGCAGCTTGGTGTCGCGCATCAGGGCATAAACGCCGAGCGAAACCGCGACGCATGCCGTCACGTAAACGTAGAACCACGACTCGTGCCCCGCCTGCTTGAACCACAGCGCGATGTACTCCGCGGTGCCGCCGAACAGCGACACCGTGAGTGCGTACGGCAGGCCGACGCCGAGCGCACGGATGTGTGCGGGGAACAACTCCGCCTTCACCACTGCGTTGATCGAGGTGTAGCCGCTCACGATCAACAAGCCCGACATCACCCACAGGAACGCTTCGAGCACGGTGCGCGCATGTGCGATGCCGCTGAGGATGGTGTAGGTGAACAAGGTGCCGAGCACGCCGAAGGCGATCAGGATCGGCCGTCGTCCGGTGCGATCCGACAAGGCCCCCACCAGCGGCTGCAACAGCATGAACACGAACAGCGAAGCCGCCGAGATCAGCGTCGCATCGGCCTTGCTGAAGCCGCCGGTGTTGACCAGGAACTTCTGCGGGTACGTGGTGAAGGTGTAGAACGAGAGCGTGCCGCCCATCGTCAGCCCGATGACGGTGAGCACTTCGCGCGGATGCTGCATCAGCACGCGAAGGCTTCCGCGCTGCGCGTGGTCACGTGAGCGTGCGGCGGCGAACGACTCGGTTTCCTGCATGCCGCGCCGCAGCCACAGCGCCGTCACCGCGCACAACGCGCCGACGACGAACGGAATGCGCCAGCCCCAGTCGTGGAGCTGCTCCTCGGTGAGGAACGCGCGCTGGAGCACGACGAGCAGCGCCAGCGCGATCAGTTGGCCCATCACCAGCGTCACGTACTGGAAGCTGGACCAGAAGCCGCGGTGCTTCGACTGCGCCATCTCGCTCAGGTAGGTCGCGGACGTGCCGTACTCGCCGCCGACGCTCAGGCCCTGCAGCAATCGCGCGAACACCAGCAACGCCGGCGCCGCGATGCCGATGCGCTCGTGCCCCGGTGCGATCGCGATCAGCAGCGAGCCGGCGCACATCAGCAGGACCGACAGCATCAGCGCGGCTTTGCGCCCGTGGCGATCGGCATACAGGCCCAGCAGCCAGCCGCCGACGGGGCGCATCAGGAAGCCGACCGCGAACACCGCCGCCGTGTCCAGCAGCTGCGCGGTGGTGTCGCCCTTGGGGAAGAAATGCGGTGCGAAGTAGATCGCGAAAGCGGAGTAGGCGTACCAGTCGTACCACTCCACCAGATTGCCGACCGAACCGCTGAAGATGCTGCGCAGGCGCTGGGTGGGTGTCATCGGGGCGGTGGCATCCATGCGGGCAAGTTTGCCCGAATCGGCGCGCGTGCGCCTTGGCGCACGGTGATCGTCGCCGTGATGTAGCTCGGGTAAGCGCAGCGCACCCGGGGCGCCGTCACGCTCACGTACCCGGGTGCGCTGCGCTTACCCGGGCTACACATGCGAAAAGTGATGGTTCCCGAAAAGCAAAAGCCCGGCCGAAGCCGGGCTTTCGATCAACCGCCGGAAGGCCTCAGCCCCCCAGCCGCTCCGCCAGCATCGCCTCCAGCTTGCGCTGGTCGGCGGCGAACTTGCGGATACCGTCGGCGAGCTTGTCGGTCGCCATCGCATCCTCGTTGTGCTGCCAGCGGAAGGCCGCCTCGTCCATGCGCGCCGGTGCCGGCGCACGCTCGCCGTTGTCCACCAGTGCACGCGGCACGTCGCCGCTGCCGTTGGCCAGGTCGTTGAGCAGGTCAGGCGAGATCGTCAGCCGGTCGCAGCCGGCCAGTGCGAGCACCTGCCCGGTGTTGCGGAAGCTTGCGCCCATCACCACCGTGTTGAAGCCGTGGCGCTTGTAGTGGTGCCAGATGCGCGTCACCGACTGCACGCCCGGGTCGTCCTGCGGCGTGGCGGGCTTTTCGGCGCCGTTGGCCAGGTACCAGTCGTAGATGCGGCCGACGAAGGGCGAGATCAGGAACACGCCCGCCTCGGCGCAGGCCACGGCCTGGGCGAAGGAGAACAGCAGGGTGAGGTTGCAGTTGACGCCTTCACGCTCCAGTTGCTCGGCCGCGCGGATGCCTTCCCACGTGGAGGCGATCTTGATCAGCAGCCGCTCGCGGCCGATGCCGACCTGCTCGTACAGCGCGACCAGCTTGCGCGCCTGCGCCAGCGTGGCCGCCGTGTCGAAGCTGTGGCGCGCGTCCACTTCGGTGGACACGCGGCCGGGGACGAGCTTGAGGATCTCCACGCCCACCGTGACCGCCAGCAGATCGGCGGCGTCGGCGACGCGGGCGGCCAGGTCGGTGCCGCGCGCCTGCGAGATCGCCGAGTCGATCAGCGGCGCATAGCGCGACGAAGAGGCCGCCTTGAGCAGCAGCGACGGGTTGGTGGTGGCGTCGAGCGGGTGGAAGCGGGCGATGGCGTCGATGTCGCCGGTGTCGGCGACGACCGCCGACAGGGCGCGGAGCTGTTCGAGCTGGTTGGTCATGGCGTGGTTCGTGGGGTAGTCGATGAGTGCCGCCCCATTGTGCGCGAAGGGGCGGGGCCGGGGTAGCGCTACCAGGGCCCCGGGGAGCGTGACACCGCACACGGGGAGCGTGCGCTAGGCTGGCCTGCGTCGCCGCCTCCCGCAGCCCCTCACCGGAACCCCGCGCCATGGCCGAACCCGAGCGCCGCATCGCCCTGCTGATCGACGCCGACAACGCGCCGGCGGCCAAGATCGACGTGATCCTGGGCGAGGTCGCCCGGCACGGCGTGGCCAACGTCCGCCGCGCCTACGGCAACTGGAAGAGTCCGCATCTCAAAAGCTGGGAGGCGACGCTGCACGAGTACGCGATCCGCCCGATCCAGCAGTTCGCCTACAGCACCGGCAAGAACGCTTCCGACATGGCGATGGTGATCGACGCCATGGACCTGCTGTACGCGCGCAACCTCGACGGCTTCGCCATCGTGTCCAGCGATGCCGACTTCACTCCGCTGGTGATGCGCCTGCTCACCGATGGCGTGAAGGTGTATGGCTTCGGCGAGAAGAAGACACCCGAAGCCTTCGTCAACGCGTGCTCCAAGTTCACCTATCTGGAAGCGCTGGGCATACCCGCTGCGGTGGGAAACGGTGCAGAGCCCAAGCCGAAGGACAAGCAGGAGCTGCGAAGCGATACCCGCCTGCTACAGATGCTGCGAAGCGCGGTCGATGCGGCGAGCGATGAAGAGGGCTGGGCGCGCCTGAGCACGGTCGGCAGCCAGATCGGCAACCAGGCCTCGTTCGATTCGCGCAACTACGGCTATGGAAAGTTGATCAACCTGATCGAGGCGATCGGCCTGTTCGAAGTCAGGCGGGAGCAGCTGAACGTCTGGATCCGCGAGAAGAAGAAGGGCAAGCCGCGGGCGAAGGCGGTCGGTTCGAAGGACCCCACGTAGCTCGGCGTCCCTTGCCGGGGCACTAACGCCCGCACGCCTAGACTCGCCGCCATGTACGGCGGCATGGCCCTGGGCGGAGTTGCGCATCGCTGCGCGATGGCGGCGGCGGTGTTCTTCGCGATGGAGGCTGCGTTCGCGCAGCCGGCCGATCCCTATGCCGCATCGCGCGCCGCGCTGATCGCCGAACTGCGCGAACAGTCGCGTGCCGATGCCGGCACGGCGACGCGGATCGATCCGGCCGTGCTGCGCATCCTCGCCCGCGTGCCGCGCCACGAGTACGTCCCGGCCTCGGAACGACGCGACGCCTACGAAAACCGTCCGCTCGGCATCGGCTACGGCCAGACCATCTCGCAGCCGTACATCGTCGCGCTCATGACGACGCTGGCGCAGCCGCGCGCGGGCCAGGCGGTGCTGGAGATCGGCACGGGCTCGGGCTATCAGGCCGCGGTGCTCGCCGAAACGGGCGCCAAGGTCCACACGATCGAGATCGTCGCGCCACTGGCAACGCAGGCCGCGCAGCGCCTGCGCCGCTATCCCAACGTCACCACGCGCACCGCCGACGGCTACTACGGATGGAAGGAACACGCGCCGTTCGATGCGATCGTCGTGACGGCCGCGGCGTCGTCGATTCCGCCGCCGCTGGTGGAGCAGCTCAAGCCCGGTGGCCGCATGGTCATCCCGGTCGGAAGCAGCTTCTTCACCCAGACGCTGCTGCTCGTGGAGAAGGACGAACGCGCTCGCGTGCGCACGCGGCAGATCCTGCCCGTGCGTTTCGTGCCGCTGACGGGTGGGCCGTGAGCCGCGCGAGCGTGGATGCCGAGGCGCAAACGCGAACCCCGCGTGCGGACCTCGCGGGACGTGACGCGGCCAAGCCCGGCACCTCACTGATCGTCGCCATCGCGCTCCTGTCGGCCGCCGCACTGGCCTGGCAACTGCTGCTGATGCGCTGGCTTGCCATCGCGCACTGGCATCCGTTCGCGGTGATGATCATCAGCCTTGCGTTGCTCGGCCACGGCGCCAGCGGCACATGGTTGAGCCTGTGGTTGCGGGGCGATGGCCGGGAGCGACTGGCGCGTCGCTTCAACAACGCCTTCGCCGGGTGCGCATTGCTGTTCGCCGCCAGCGCCGCGATCACGCTGGTGGTCGCGCGCGCGTTGCCCTTCAACGGCCTGGAGCTGGTGTGGAATCCGCGCCAGCTGCTGTGGCTCAGCGCGCTCTACCTCACCCTGTCGGTGCCGTTCTTCTTCGCGGCGGCGTGCTTCGGCCTCGCATTCGCGCGGCATGGGGCGCAGATTCCCGCGTTGTACGGCGCGGACCTGCTGGGCGCGGCCATCGGTGCGCTGGCGGCGCTGGCGTCCAGCCTGATGCCGGTGCAACACGGTTTGTTGCTGGCCGCATTGTGCGGGCCCATCGCTGCGTGGATCGTCGCGCGCGAGCGGGCGCCGCGTGTGGGCGCCGTCGTCGTGGCGCTGGCGCTGCTCGCACTCGCGCCGACCCACGTGCTTGCGCCGAACGCGAACGAGTTCAAGGGAATGAGCAAGACGCTGCTTCTGCCACAGGCGCGCGTGATCGCGCAGGGCTTCGATCCTTATGGAAGCTTCGCGATCGTCGACAGCCCGCGCGTGCCATTGCGCCACGCGCCGGGCCTGAGCTTGTCGCATGCGGAAGAGCCGCCGCCGCAGTTGGCGCTTTACACCGATGGAGACGGACTGTCGCCAATCGTGCGCGACGATGGCCGCAGAGACTGGCAATGGCTGGAAGCGATGACATCGGCGCTGCCGTACCGCATGCGCACGCCCGACACCGTGCTGGTGCTCGGTGCGGGCGGCGGCATGGACGTGCTGCAGGCGTTGAACCTGGGCGCGCGCCACGTGGACGCGGTGGAGCAGTCGGCGCGGCGACTGCGCTGGGTCCAGGACGACTTTGCCGCCTATACGGGCGGACTGCTGCACGACCGGCGCGTGCGCATGTTCGTCGCCGAGCCGCGCAGCTTCGTGCGCGCCAGCCGTGATCGCTATGACCTGATCGTCCTCGCGGGCGGCGAATCCTTCGCCAGCGGCGGCGCCGGCGTGCAATCGGCGAGCGAGCAGTACGCGCTCACCGTCGAGGCGATGCGCGAGTATCTGGACAGACTTACGCCGAACGGCCTGATCGTCGCCACGCGCTGGAGCAAGCAGCCGCCGCGCGACGAACTCAAGCTGTTCGCCACCGCCGTCGCCGCACTGCGCGGCGAGGGCGTGGCCGAACCCGCGCAACACATCGCTGCGATCCGCAACTGGGACGCGAGCACCTGGCTGGTCGCGCGTTCCGCGCTGCCGCCTCAAGCGGTTACCGCGCTGCTGCGGTTTTCCGATCGACACGGCTTCGATGTCGTGCACGCACCGGGCTGGCGCGTTCGTGCGCAGGAGCGTTTCCATCTTCTCGATCCACCGACGCTGTACGACGGCACGCAGACCTTGCTCGCGCCCGGACCGCAGGCGCGCGAGTACATCCGCGCCTATCGCTTCGACATCGAGCCCGCACGCGACGACCGGCCCTACTTCGCGCATTCCTTCCGCTGGCGCAGCCTGCCCGAGCTGATGCGCCTGCGCGCGCAGGGCAGTGCGGTGCTGCTGGATTCAGGTTATCTGCTGGTGGTGGCGGCGCTGCTGCAGGCGGTTCCGCTCGCACTGCTGCTCGTGCTGCTGCCCCTGCGTGCGTTGCCGGCGCCGCGCGCGCAGGTCCCGCTGTCGCGCACGCGCATGGGCCTGTACTTCCTCGCGCTGGGGCTGGCGTTCCTGCTGGTCGAGATCGTCACGCTGTCGCGCCTGACCCTGCTGATCGGCCACCCGTGGCTGGCGGCGAACGTGGGCCTGGCGGCGATCCTGCTGTGCGCGGGCCTGGGCAGCCTGCATGCGCAGCGGTTCGTGTCGGACGCGGACGATGGCATGCTCGCGCGCCGCGTTGGTTGGGCGGTGCGCGCGATCGTGTTCGGATTGCTCTGGCAGTTTGTCGTGTTTGCGGCAGGTCATGCGCTCGCGGCTTCGTGGCCCGTGTGGGGACGCGCGATGCTGGCATTCGTCGGCATTGCGCCGCTGGCGTTCGCGATGGGCATACCGTTTCCGCTGGGCCTGGCGCGTCTGGCGCGAAGCGCACCGGCGTTCGTGCCGTGGGCGTGGGGACTCAATGGCTGCGCATCGGTGATCGCCGCGTTGCTGGCGCTGCTGCTGTCGATCGCGATCGGGTTGCGCGCGACGCTGATCGTGGCGCTGGCGTTGTATGTGTTTGCGGCGTGGGTGTGGCGGGAAGGCCGGGATTCGGGATTGGGGATTGGAGATTCGTAAGAGCGAGATCCTGCTCTGCGAATCTCGAATTCCGAATCCCGCCACTCAGTACAAATCCACCGGATCCACATCCAGCGACCAGCGCACCTTGCGCGTTTCCGTTGCGGCGTAGATCGCGGGCAGGGCCGCTTCGAGCGCGGCGTGCAGGCTGCGGCGGTCGGCGGCGGACAGCAGCAGTTGCATGCGCTGAAAGCCGGCCCGGCGCGGCATCGGGGCGGGGAGTGGGCCGTGCAGGTCGAGGGGCGCGTTCGTCTCGCGCAGCGCCTCGCGCGCCATGCGCAGGAAAGCATCGCAGGCTTCCACCTGCTGCGCCTCGGCGCGGAACATCGCCATGTGCGCGAACGGAGGGAAGCCGGCCAGCTCGCGCTGCGCGAGTTCGGCCTCGGCGAAAGCGTGGTAGCCGCCACTGAGCAGCGTCGCCAGCAGCGGGTGGTCCGGATGGTGCGTCTGCAGCAGCACTTCGCCGCGGCGATGCGCGCGACCGGCGCGTCCGGCCACCTGGATCAGCAGTTGCGCGAGCTTCTCGGGCGCGCGGAAGTCCGCCGAGAACAGGCCTTCGTCCACGCCGACCACGGCGACCAGCGTCAGGTGGGGCAGGTCGTGTCCCTTGGCCAGCATCTGCGTGCCGACGAGGATGCCGCGCTGCGTGCCGAACTTCGCCAGCGCCTGTTCCAGTGCGTCGCGGCGTTGCGTGGTGCCGCGGTCGATGCGCAGCACGGGAACGTCGGCGAAGCGCGCCGCGAGCACTTCCTCGATACGTTCTGTGCCCGCGCCCTGCGGTTGCAGCGCCAGCCCGCCGCAGTCCGGGCAGGCGTTCGGCACGGGCCGGCGCGCGCCGCAGTGATGGCATTGCAGGCGGCGACCGCCGGCATGCACCGTCATCGGCGCGTCGCAGCGCTGGCACTGGGCGCTCCAGCCGCAGTCGTGGCACAGCAGCACGGGCGCGTAGCCGCGCCGGTTCTTGAACACCAGCACCTGTCCGTCGGCGTCGAGCGCGGCGGCGATGGTGTCCAGCATTTCCGGCGACAGCCCGGCCTCCAGCGGCCGCTTGCGCACGTCGCACACGCGCACCGACGGCGGCTGCGCCTGGCCCGCGCGCTGTTGCAGGCGCAGGTGCGCATAGCGACCGGCCTGTGCGTTGCGCAGCGATTCCAGCGAAGGCGTGGCGCTGCCCAGCAGCACCGGCACGCCCAGCGCCTTGCCGCGCACCAGGGCGAAGTCGCGGGCGTGGTAGCGGATGCCGTCGAGCTGCTTGAAGCTGCCGTCGTGTTCCTCGTCGACCACGATCAGCCCGGCTTCGGGCAAGGGCAGGAACACCGCCGAGCGGGTCCCGACCACCACCCGCGCCTCGCCCCGCGCGAAGGCGGTCCAGGTGCGGGCGCGCTCGCCGTCGCTCAGGCCCGAGTGCAGCGCGTGCACCGGAACGCCCAGGCGGGCGCGGAAGCGCGCCAGGGTCTGCGGGGTCAGGCCGATCTCCGGCACCAGCACCAGCGCCTGCTTGCCTCGCGCCAGGCAGTCGGCGATGGCGTGCAGGTAGACCTCCGTCTTGCCGCTGCCGGTGACGCCGTCCAGCAGCATGGCCGCGAAGCCGGCGCGGGCGGCCAGGATCGTGTCGACCGCCGCCTGCTGTTCGGGGTTGAGGTCCGGGCCTGGACGCGGGAGGGGGGCGTGGGCGACGGCCGGAACGGCCAGGCGCTCCGCCAACCCCCGCTTGGCGAGCGCGCGGGCGGCGCTGCGCCAGTCGTCGTCCTCCCCGTCCAGCGTGTCCTCGTCGCACGGCCCGGCCAGGAGCCGGTCCGCGAGGCGGCGCGGCTTACCGTTGCGCAGGCGCTCACGCGCGGTGTGGCCGGCTTCGGTGAGCTGCCAGGCCCAGGCGTGGGTGTCGGGCAGGGCGTCGCCGCGGCGCAGGGCCGCCGGCAGGGCGGTCGCCAACACTTCGCCCAGCGGCGCATGGGTGTAGCGGGCGAGCCATTGCAGGGACTCCAGGAGTTCGCCTTGCAGGACGGGTTCGGGGTCGAGGCGGGCAAGCGCGTGTTTGAGCTCGGGCGCTCCAGGCTCGATGGGCCCGGTTTCGGCGACGATGCCGACCAGTTCGCGACTTCCGAACGGAACTCGCACGCGCAGACCGATGTCGCCCGGCAGGGCCGTCTCACCGGCCGGTGGCCGGTAGTCGAACAGGCGCGGCAGCGGCACGGGCAGGGCCAGCCGCCAGACGGGCGGCGAGGGCGCGGGCGTGTCGGGCATCGGCGCAGTCTACCGGGCCCGACTGGCACGGAAGTGGCCGGGGAGTTTGCAGGCCATTGCTGCCCGCTGTGTGACAAAAGTCACGCAAGTGCCCGGCCGCAAAGCGAAAAGCTCCTTATCCACACGAGCTGTGGATAAATCTGTGCATTGCTGGTTGCGAGTGATACGCGACAACGTAGAAACAAGCCTCCCCGCTACGTTGGTGAAAAAAGTGCCAAAGCACTTATTGCCATTGAAATCAATGCTTTAAGTGTGAAACATGGTTGTCACTCGGCTGAAGCGGCCGTTCAGGATCGACGGCATGACCGAACGGTTACTGCTGTGCACAACCGCTTTTCGGACGTAGGCCGCGCCACGCTTGAAGGAGCGCCTCACTCAGTATTGTCAAGCGGTTTTTCACGCGTCCGGCCTCGCTATGATGCCGTGCATGGTGATGCAGTCCCGATGAGCGTTTCCCCCGCTGCCCCCGCCCCGGGCGCCCCGCCCGCCCTGTCCGCTTTCCTGCGTGGGGTGGAACGCCGCGGCGCCGTCCTGGCGGAGTTACAGGCCGGCGATGCCGCTGCCGGTGACGCGGCCCTGGTCGGCGCCATGCGCCGCTTCCGCGACGAGGCCCGGGACACCCCCATGGCCGTCTGGCCGCAGCGCTTCTGGGAGCTCTTGCTGGCCCAGCCTCAGCTCCAGCACCGCACCGCGGTCGCGGTGGCCATCGAGGCCACGGATCGACTGGGCGAGCTCGGCAGCGGCCCGCGCGCGGCGCTGCTGCTGCGCGTCGCCGCGGGGCTGTCCGAGGAAGAGGCGGCCGCGGTGCTCGCGGTCGGCCTGCCGAGCTACCGGCTGGCCTTGCAGCGCGCCCTGCCACATCACGCCGACGGCCGCGCCGATCCGCTGGCCTGGCAGCAGATCCGCGAGCAGATCCACCGTCGCATCAAGACCCTGCCGCCGGACCGCCTGGTCCGCCTGAGTTCCGCCCGCGAGGCCGTCCTGCGCGGCGATGGGGAGCCCACGCAGGCCGCCCGCGCGCCGACCGCCTCGGCCCGGCCGCGCTGGCTCCTGCCGCTGCTGTGGACGCTGCTGGCGCTATGCCTGCTGGGGCTCGCGGCGACGTTCTGGCCGTGGGGCACGGGTTTCGAAGGGACGGCGGCGCACGGCCCGGTCCGGGTCGAGCCGCTCCCGGAAGCCGATTCGCCCGCTTCCCGCTACGGCGAGGAACTGGCGCGGGTCACGCACCGCGATTTCGCGCTGCTCGCCGACCCGCAGGGCGAAGCCGCCGCCAAGGACCTGGAGTTCCACAGCTGGCTGGCGGCGCAACAGGCGGCGGGCATCAACGTGCCGACCCCGCCGGCCGACGCGCCGGTCGAGGAGAACGTGGCGCCGTCGCCAGTCGAGCACGGCATCGTCAGCGAAACCGAAGCGGAGACCGCCGATGCGCCGTGAACGAACGCGTCGTCGCTGGGCCCTGCTTGCGCTGGTGCTGGTCGCGGCCGGGGCCGGTTCGACGCCGCCCGAGCTGGCGGACCTGCTCGAACACCTGCCGCCCGCCGCCCAGGAGCGGCTGCGCGAGAACGCCCGGCAGTGGGAGGCGTGGTCGCCGGCCCGGCAGGCCGAGTTCGGCGAACGCGCCGCGCAATGGGATGCCCTGCCGCGCGCCGAACGCGACGTGCGGCGCGAGCGCTACCTCGCCTGGCAGTCGCTGTCGCCCACCGAGCGCGAACCGATCCAGGCCGCTGCCGCGCGCTACGCGGCCATGCCTCCGGACCTGCAGGCAGCCTGGCGGGCCCAGTTCGATGCGCTGGACCGCAGCGATCGCCGCGGCTGGCTGTTCGGCCCCGACCTCGGTGCGGACTACGGCACCTTGCAGCCGCTGCTGGCGCAGGTGCCCGAGGGCGAGCACGCGGCGCTGTTGCGCACCCTGCGGGCGATGCCGACGCAGCAACGGCGTGAGCTGAGCGTGCTCGTCCAGCGCACGCCACCGGCCGGCCGGGCCGCGCTGCGGCGCGAACTGCTGTCGGTGAGCGCGGGCGAGCGCGCGGACTGGCTGTGGCGACGCCTGCAACACTGACGCAGGCGACGCCGGTTACGCGCGACCCAACTCCATCGCCAGCCCCATCACCCGCCGCTGTGCGGTGAAGTGTCCATCGAAACGCGCCAGACCCTGCGCACGCATGCGCGGCGCATGGTCGCGCAGGTAGGCATCGAGCGCGGCCGCGTCGCGCAGCGTGTACTGCACGCACAGGTGGAGGCGATCGTCGGCCGGAGGCGGATCGCGCACCTCGCACACGCGCACGCCGAGGAAGCCCGGCAGGGCGAGGATCTCGCGCACATGCGCGTCCAGCCACGCGCGGAACTCGCCCGCGATGGCGACCTCCACATCGAGGTTCACCTCGTACACCACGCGCGCGCCGGCATCGTGCATCGCGTTACATCCGCACGATGCTCGCCAGCGCGATGAACGCCACCGCGAAGCCGAGCAGCACGAAGTACAGATTGCCGATCACGAAGTAGCGCAGCGAAGTGAGCAGCCAGCCGTTTCGGTACACGCGCTTCTGCATGATCCACAGGTAGATCGGCATCCACAGCCACAGCGCGAACTCCAGCAGCCCGGAGATCCAGCCGAATGCCACCCAGTGCGGCGTGATCGCCTTGTCCAGCGCGAACAGCAGGAAGAAGGCGAGGATCGCCAGGCACAGGTAAGCGTGGCTGTAGAGCGCGATGACCAGGTGCTCCATGTACAGGCGCTTCGAGCCCAGGTAGGCGAGCTTGAGCAGCAGCGCGAACACCGGCACCAGCAGGAACAGCGCCGAGGGCACCGCGCCCAGCGCCGCGCGCACCCACAGGCCGTAGTCGTACTGCACGCGCGCGAAGTTGTCCTTGCCGTGCGCGATCTGCGAATTGAGCCACTTGTTGAGGAAGGCCGGCGCCCACGACAGCTTGAGCGGATTGAGTTCCTCGTCCCACGGCTCGTCGCTGCCGAACAGCGTCAGGCGGCTCTCGCAACTGCTGTCGCCGTAGATGCGCGCATCATCGGCGGCCTTGCGCGAACGCGAGCCTTCGCTGCCGCGCGCCACCGCGATCTGCAACTGCGCCGCACGGCACGCGGACGCGTGGTTGGTCTCGCGGATCTCGCCGAGCATGCGCCGGCGCTCGGCGGCCTTGGCGGCCGGCAGCGCCGCCAGCTCGCCCTGCTGCTTGCGCAGGCGCGTGTTGCGCAGCTGCTCGAGCTCGGCCAGCGTCTTGGCCTTCTCCATTTCCGGGACGGCCTGCGTGCTCTTGGATTCGGCCTTGATCTCGCGCAGCGCGGCGGCCTTCTCGCGTTCGACCTCGCGCGGCGTGAGGTTCTGCTCCTTGATGATCTCGGCGACGCGGCGGTCGGCGGCGGCGTTCACATCCGCCATCGCGATTTCGAACGGCTTGCGCACGTGCGGCAGCATCGTGGTGACGGCGTCGCGGCCTTCGGCGAGTTCGGCCAGCTCGGTCGCGCGGACGCGCTCGACGTCCTCGATGTCGTTGGCGGTGGCGAAGCGCTTGTTCTCGCGGTTGACGTTCTGCGCGCGATTGGGGTTGCTGGACACGCCCGCATCGAGCAATGGCACCGTCGCGTCCTGCGTCTCGACGCGGATCACCATCTGCGCGACGAAGAATGTCAGCACGCTCAGCACCACGAACAGGCGCAGCGGCGCGACGTACTTCGCGCGCTGGCCGGACAGGTAGTTGATGGCGACGCGGCCGGGCGAAATGAGATCGCGCAGCGTGCGGAAGATGCGGCCGTCCAGGTGCCAGAACGCTTCGAACACTTCCTCCACGGCATGGGCCGCGTGGCGGATCGGGTTGACGATGGACTGGCCGCAGTCGTGGCAGTAGTGGCCCTGCAGCGGCGCGCCGCAGTTTTCGCAGTGGGTCGGCGCGTCGTGGGGCGACTCGCCGCCGTGCGTATCGTGGCCGTTCGCAGTGCTGGAACTCATGTGTCAACGCTCTCCCCGGCGCACGACCACAGTCGATTCATGGCAAGCGGTTAAGATAGCGGGCCGCCGCGACCCGGCGCCAGCGCCCGACATTGGATGCGGTCGCGCGGCCGCAGTCGTGCGTCTGGTTGTTCCGATGTCCCTTGCCTCTGTATCGCCCGGCCGCAATGGCCTGTTCGGCGAGATCCGCACCACCGCCGTCCTCGCCGCGCCGCTCGTGGGCGGGCACGTATCCACGGGCCTGATCGGCTTCGTCGACAACGTGCTGGCCGGCCACCACAGCACCACCACGCTGGCCTCCGTCACCATCGGCACCGCGTTGTGGTGGCTGCCGATGATGGTGCCGATCGGCACCCTGCTGTCGGTGCCGCCGTCGGTGTCGCAGCTCGACGGCGCCGGGCGCCGTGAAGACATCGGCGGGCTGTTCCGCCAGGCGATGTGGCTCGCGCTGGGCCTGGGGCTGGTGCTGTTCGTGTTCCTCACGCTGATTCCGCATGCGCTGGGGCCGATGGGCATCGCGCCGGAGATCATCCCGGGCGCGAAGGACTTCCTCCACGGCATCCGCTGGGGCGTGATCGCGCTGACGCTGTTCTTCTGCATGCGTTATCTCAGCGAGGGCCTGCACTGGACGCTGCCCACGCTGCTGCTCAGCGCGGGTGGGCTGCTGATCCTGCTGCCGGTGGGTTACACGCTGACCTTCGGCAAGTTCGGATTCCCGCAGATGGGTGCGGGCGGGCTCGGCGTCGCCTCGGCGATCATGCTGTGGCTGCAGGCGATCGGGTTCTTCGTCGTGCTGTGGCGGTCGAAGCGGTTCGCCGACCTGAAGCTGTTCGAACGCCTGGATCTGCCGCATTGGCCGACGATCCGCGGGCTGCTCGCCACGGGCCTGCCGATCGGCGTGACCGTGCTGATGGAAGGCGGGCTGTTCATCACCACCGCACTGCTGATGGGCCGGCTGGGCGAAGTGCCGGCGGCGGCGCACCAGATCGCCATCAACCTGGCGGCGCTGTGCTTCATGGTGCCGATGGGACTGGCCGAGGCGACCACCGTGCGCGTCGGCCATGCGCTGGGACGTGCGGACTTCCACGGCGTGCGCCGTGCGGCCAAGGCCGGTTACGCGATCGTGCTGGGCACGCAGCTGTTGTCGGGCATCGTGCTGCTCCTGGGCAACGACCTGCTGGTGAGCTTCTACACGCGCGATGCCGCGGTGGCGACGCTGGCGGCATCGCTGCTGCTGTATGCGGCGGCGTTCCAGTTCCCGGACGGCGTGCAGGTGCTGTCGGCCGGCGCGCTGCGCGGCCTGAAGGACACGCGCGTGCCGATGGTGCTGGCGGCCGTGGCCTACTGGGGCATCGGCATGCCGCTGGGCGCCGGCCTTGGGCTCGGCCTGGGCTGGGGGCCGCGCGGGATGTGGGTCGGGCTGATCGCCGGCCTCACCTTCGCCGCCGTGCTGCTGTGCCTGCGGTTCGTGCGATCCAGTCACCCCGATCGGCTGGTGATGCGCGGGCCGTGAGGCCGGGCGATCGGGGCCGTCCGGGCCCGGGTGCGGGCGGCTTTTTCAGGCCCCCGCGGATCACGATTCCGCCATACGCTCCGTGTTACGAATGGCGGGTGATTCCGCGCCCGCCGGCGATTACGCTGGTCGCGTAGCCAGGAGAACGTATGAACGAGATTCCCCGTCGTGGTCCCATCGCCCGCTTCTTCGTCGGGCTGTGGGATGCGATGAACTTCACCCGCCGTCTGATCCTCAACCTGCTGTTCCTCCTGCTGCTGTTCGTGTTCCTGGCGGTCATGCTCGCCGGTCCGCGCACCAAGCCGCTGCTGGAGCGCACCACGCTGGTGATCGCGCCGGAAGGCGCGCTGGTGGAGCAGTTCAGCAGCGATCCGGCGACCCGCGCGCTGGAACGCCTGATGGGCCAGAAGGGCGGCGAGCTGCAATTGCGCGATCTGGTGCGCGCGCTGGACGCCGCCGCGCGCGACAAGCGCGTGGAACGCGTCGTGCTCAACCTGGACAAGCTGGAAGCCGGCGGCATGGCGTCGCTGCGCGAGGCGGCCGACGCGATCGCTCGCGTGAAGGCCAGCGGCAAGCAGGTCGTGGCGTTCGCCGAGATGATGGACCAGAAGCAGTACCTGCTCGCCGCGCAGGCCAGCGAGGTCTATCTGGACCCGATGGGCGGCATGCTGCTCGAAGGACTGGGCCGCTACCGCACGTATTACCGCGAAGGTCTGCAGGACAAGCTCGGCGTCGACGTGCACCTGTTCAAGGTGGGCGAGTACAAATCCGCCGCCGAACCGTTCGTGCTCGACGCGGCTTCGCCCGAGGCGAAGGAAGCGGACCTGTACTGGATGAACGATGTTTGGCAGCGCTACCTGGCCGACGTCGGCAAGGCGCGCAAGATCGACGCCGCCGCGCTGGCGCAGCAGATCGACCAGATGCCCGCCGGCATCGAAAGCGTCCAGGGCGACCTGGCGAAGTTCGCGCTGCAGACCAAGCTCATCGATGGACTGAAGACGCGCGAGGAAGTGGATGACCTGCTCGCGCAGCGCGGCATCGCCGACGACGATGCGCCGGGCGGCTTCCGTCAGTCTTCGCTCGACGAATACCTCACCCAGATCGACAGCGGCATCAGCCCCGTGGACCCGCGTCCGCAGGTGGCGGTGGTGGTGGCCGAGGGCGAGATCCGCAGTGGCGAGCAGCCGCCGGGCACGGTGGGCGGCGAGTCGACCGCGGCGCTGCTGCGCGAGGCGCGCGACGACGACAACGTCAAGGCCGTGGTGCTGCGCGTGGATTCGCCGGGCGGCGAAGTCTTCGCGTCCGAGCAGATCCGCCGCGAGATCGTCGGGCTGAAGAAGGCCGGCAAGCCGGTGGCGGTTTCGATGGGCGATCTGGCCGCATCGGGCGGTTACTGGATCTCGATGGACGCCGACCGCATCTACGCCGACGCCTCCACCATCACCGGTTCCATCGGCATCTTCGGCCTGATCCCGACCATCCCGCGCGCGCTGGAGAAGATCGGCGTGCGCAGCGACGGCGTGGGCACCACGCGCTTCGCCGGTGCGTTCGACATCACCCGGCCGTTGCAGCCGGAAGTGGGTCAGGTGATCCAGTCGGTGATCGACAAGGGCTATCGCGATTTCACCGGCCGCGTCGCGAGCGCGCGCAAGAAGCCGGTGGATCAGGTCGACGCCGTCGCGCGCGGCCGCGTCTGGACCGGCGCGCAGGCGAAGGAACGCGGGCTGGTGGACGAGCTCGGCGGTCTGCGCCAGGCGGTGGATTTCGCCGCAACGCGTGCCGAGCTCGGCAAGCCGGGCGACTACCAGGTGCGCTACATCGAGAAGGCCGCTTCGCCGTTCGAACGTCTTTTCACCGGTTTCCTCAGCAGCCGCATCGGCGCGGCGTGGCTGCAGGATTCCGACCTCGCGCGCGGTCTGCTTGCAAAGGCATCCCCGCAGACGGCGCAGGACCTGCAGTTCCTGCAGGGTGCAATCACGCCCACGCGCGGCGTCCCGGTGAAGGCGCTGGCGTACTGCTTCTGCGGTTTCTGAGCCGACCACGCCCCTCACCGAATGAGCCCCTCTCCCGCTGGCGGGAGAGGGGTTGGGGTGAGGGCCGACGAAGTCGAAGCGCCTAAAAGAAAACGCCCGGCCAAAACCGGGCGTTTTTCATTTCCACAACCGCCACCGCGACTCAGGTCCCGTCGCTCTCCTGCGCATCGATCGCCGCGCGCTCGCGCTCGTTCGCTTCCTGCAGCTCCTTCTGCACGTTCTTCGCCTTCTCCAGCGGCGCATTGATCGCATCGCGCAGCTGCGTCGCCTGCGGTTCGACCGGTCGTTCCTTTTCCGGCGGCTTGGGCTTGGAACAGCCCACGATCAGCGCCGACATCGTCATCGCAAACAGCAGCGTCCGCGTCATCCCGCACCCCTCGCATGGTCCGCCGGCTATGCTACGCCGGCCGCGTGGCGCAGCAAGCGCCCGGCGTGTGCCCCCTATCACGGAGACGGCGATGGATCCCAAGCGTTGGCGCCTGGACGGCCAACTGGCCCTGATCACCGGCGGCAGCGCCGGCATCGGCCGTGCGGTGGCGAGCGAACTGCTCGGCTTCGGCGCCGATGTCCTGCTGGCCGCGCGCGATGCCGCCGCGCTGGAAACGGTGCGCAACGAGCTGCTGGAGGATTTCCCCGACCGCGAGGTGCAGGGCTTCGTCGCCGATGTCGCCGACGAGGAACAGCGTCGCGAACTGCTCGACTGGGTGGAGGACTTCGGCGAAGGCCTGCACATCCTGGTGAACAACGCCGGCGGCAACCTCACCAAGCCCACCACCGACTACACCGAGGACGAATGGCGGCAGGTGTTCGAAGTGAACCTGTTCTCCGCGTTCGAACTCTCGCGTTATGCGTACCCGCTGCTCACGCGCCATGCGGCCTCGTCGATCGTCAACGTCGGCAGCGTCTCGGGCACCACGCACGTGCGCACCGGCGCACCCTACGGCATGAGCAAGGCGGCGATGCACCAGATGACGCGAAACCTCGCGGTGGAATGGGCCGAGGACGGCGTGCGGGTGAATGCGGTCGCGCCGTGGTACATCCGCACGCGCCGCACGTCGGACAAGCTGGCCGATCCGGATTACCTGGACGAAGTGCTGCTGCGCACGCCGCTGGGCCGCATCGGCGAACCGGAGGAAGTGGCGGCGGCGGTTGCGTTCCTGTGCCTGCCCGCATCGGGCTACATCACCGGCGAGTGCATCGCGGTGGACGGCGGATTCCTGCGCTACGGCTTCTGAATGCGCGCGATGCGCATGGCGCCGGGCAATAAAAAAGGCCGCCGGGCGGTGCTGAATCGCCTGGCGGCCCGATGGCAGGCATAACGCCTGTCCTCTACCTGTCGAGGATCAAGAACTTTCGTTCGTGGGTGCTCCTCTCGAGGCGGTCGTAGCGTAGCGCGCGCGTCGGTAGGAACAGGTGAAGGGATCGCGCCGCGTGCATGACCCGCACGTAACACCGGGTCGACATCGCCTCAACGCGGTCCCGCGAACGGCCGATCCTCCGGCACCGGAAGATCCAGCACCGGGATCTCCACGAAGCTCACCGCATCGCCGCCGTGGAAGATGCGGTTGAGCGCTTTCGACGGCAGCGACTCGTCGTAATTGCGCCCACCCGTGCCGAGGTTGCGCTCCAGGCGCGGGAAACTGCTGCTGCTGATGTCCAGGCGGATGCGGTGCCCGCGCGGCACGAGGTAAGCGATGGAGCGCATCGGCACGTCGAGCACGTAACGCGCGCCGGGCGTCATCAGGCTGGGGCGTTCGACGCCGTCGCGATAACGCGCGCGTAATGCGCCTTCCTGGATGTTGGTGGCGCGACCGTCGGGCCACACATGCACGAGTCGTGCGATGAAGTCGGTGTCCGGCGCCGTCGAGGACACCACCAGTTGCGCGCGCAGTTCGCCGACGATGCGCAGCGGCTCCTGCAACGGTGCGGAGGTGTAGACGAGGACGTCGCCGCGCTTCTCCACATCGGCCTGATCGGTGGGGCCCGAGCGTTGCTTCGGGTCGCCCGTGCAGCACAGCGGGCCACCGCGCGACGGCACGGGTTCGGCCGGGTCGTGGATGAAATCGTCCGCGCGTTCGTCGCGCGCGGCTTCCAGCGCGAGCACGCCGTCGCCGTCGCGACCGTTCGCGTGGCCGTTGCTGGAGAGGTACCACGGCTGCGGGCGCGCTTCGGCGGGTGGCCATTGCGTCGAGCTGAGCCAGCGTTGTTCGTTGAGCACGAAGAACTGGTACGGCGGCAGTGCCTTCAATCCATCGCCGCGGCCACGCAGCCAGTAGTCGAACCACGCCAGGTACCACTGGCGATACGGCTTGTCGGCATTGCGCACGGGCAGGTCGCCGAAGCGGCCCGAGCCGATGACGATCTCCTGCTCGCAATGATTGCCCGGTGCGATGACCACGTGCTGCTGCCGTCCCGCCTGCGGCGATTGACGCTGCACCGAGCGGGCCAGTGTCAGCGTGCCGGACAGGCTGGGGTCGCCCCAGGTGTCGATCACCAGCGCCGGGACGCGCGGGCGGTCGTCGCGCGAGATGTAATCCAGCGAGCCCCAGCGCGGATCGCCGAGCGGGGTCTGCAGGAAGTCCTCGTATCCGTTCGGGCCCGGGCGCAATTGCCGCACGACGTCCAGCACCGGCAGCGTGGGCAGGGCGCGGGCCATGTCGAGCTGCTCCGGCCACGGACCGTGGTCGGACTTCATGCCGTGCCGCGCGAACCAGCCGGCCGCGCCCGCGAGCTGGAACACGCCGCCCTCGAATGCGCCGAAGTACCCGGCGTGCCCGTCCACGTCGCCCGCCGCGCCGCCGGCGGCGATGGGGATCATCGCCGTGTGCGCGGGATGGTTCGCGCGGGCCAGGGCGTATTGCAGTTCGCCCAGCGCGGAACAGCCGATCGTGCCGACCTTTCCGTTCGACCAGGGCTGGCGGACGATCCAGTCCAGCGTGGCGACGCCGTCGGCGGTGGCATGGCGCCAGGGCAGGAAGTCGTCGCCGCCGGACTCGAACTTGCCGCGCACGTCCTGCACCAGCACGGCGTAGCCGTTGCGCGCGAAGAACAGACCCTCGCCGATGGCCTCGCCGTAACGGCGCCGGTTGTAGGGCAGGCGCACGTAGACGGTGGGCAAGGGGCCGTCGGCCTGGCGGGGCCGGTAGAGCGTGCCGGCCAGGTGCGTGCCGTCGGGCATCACGACCTGCACGTCGTCGTCGATGCGCACGCCGAACACCAGCGCGCGCAGCGGCTGCTGCCAATGCGCGGGGATGCGCTCGCGCAAGGCGAACAGCGCGCCCGCGGCGAGCAGGAGCGCTGCCACCAGCACGGCCAGCACCGTCCACCAGGAGAGCGCGGGACGCACTGCGGACAAGTCCATCTCCAAGAGTCGTTCCCTTGCGCTCGTGGCGGCCGCTGGGCGGCCGTCCGGGTCGGAACGGCGATCGCGTTCCGGCTTGTGTTCAAACGTGTGGAGGCCCGCCGGGCGGCCAGCGGCGCGCTGGCGCGGTCAGGGCGTGCAGGTGCTGTCGGCCAGGACGCGGCGGATGCGTTCGCCCTCGGCCGGCGTGGGGCGCGAGGCCGCGGCGAAGAGCGTGGCGGATTCGAACTCGCGCACGCGCTGCCTCCAGGCGTCGCACAGGGCCGCCTCGGGAACCGGCTGGCACGGGTCTTCCGTCATCTGGCACGCGGTGCCGCCGGCCATGGCGCCGGTGCCGTCCAGGCCGGTGACCTGCACGGGCACGCAGCGCGGCGGTGGTCGTGCGTCGTCGGAGAAGTAGCGCTCGCGGTTCCAGGTGCGGCATTCGAACAGCGCCGGCGGTGGGGACTTCGGTGCTGCGATGGGTGGCGGCTCGGGCTCGGGTGCCGGCGCGATGACCGGAGGCGCCGGCGCCGCAACCGGCAAGACGGGCGGCGCTGCAACAGGGGCGGCGATCGGCGCGGGCGGCGGCGTTTCCATCACCTTCTTCTGCTGCCGGGTGCCCTTCGGGCAGGGCGTGCCGTTCTGCAGCGTCACCGCGCCGCTGGTGTCGGTGCATCGGTAGATGACCATCTGCGCGCGCGAGGTCGGCATCGTCGCGATGGCGAGCAGCACAAGCAGCATGGCGGGCATCGCCTTGCGCACGCGTGCCGCGAGCAGGCGCTGCATCAGGAGCCCGCGCAATCGCTGGCCAGGCGCGCGTCGATGCCGCGCTGCTGCTGGTCGATCTGCTCGCGTTCGCTTTGCAGCGCGCTGTTGTAGCGGCGCCCCAGGGTCCAGCGTTCGTCGCGCAGGCGTGCGCAGACTTCGGCCTGCGGCAGCGCGTGGCATTCGTCGTAGACCCAGGTGCCGGCGCCGTACGCCACGCCGTAGCCGGGCGGGGGCACGCCGTCGGGCGGACGCGGCGGACGCGGGCGATCGCCCACGCTCACGTCGAAGCGGCCATCTCCACCGCGGAACTGACCGCTCACGGCCGCGCGGACGCCGCCGTCGTAGAAGCCCGGCCGATGCGGAAGCAAGGTCGGATAGCCCAGCGTCCACAGCGGCACCCAGCGCGGATTGCCGGCGCTGGTGTCGCTGAGGTAGCGGTTGCCGTCGGGGGTGACGCATTCGTACATCGGCCGCACGGGCGTGACCATGACGGTGCGCGTCGCGGGCGTCGTCGCGGCGGGAGGCTTGGCCGGCGTTGCGGCCGGTGCGCGCGCCGCGGGCGGTGCGTCCTTGGGGCGCAGCATTTCCACGGTTTGCTGCGTCTCGCCCTTCCTGCATGGCGTGTCTCGCAGGCTGATGCGGCCCTGCGCATCGGTGCAGCGGTAGATGGTGATGTCGGTGGCGAGCGCGCCCGACATCGCCAGCATCAGCGGCAAGGCGGTCGTCAGGGCGGAGCGGTGGGCCGGGCGCATGCGCGCATCTTGCGCTGCGGCGCGGGGCGACGGAAGCACGAAGCGCCGCGTGCGTTCACGCGCGGATCTGCGCGCCGCTGCGGGCATCGCGGATCGCGGTCGGGGAGGCCAGGCCGCCGGTTTCCCCGGTGCCCACGCCGTCGAGCAACGCGAGCACGCGCGGATCCAATGCGTCGCGCGAGAAAGCCGGCGGTTCGCCGGCGAGGTTGGCGCTGGTGGAGACCAGCGGGCCGCCGAATTCCGCGCACAGCGCGATCACGTCCGGATGCGCGCTCACGCGCACGGCGACGCCGTCGTGCGTGCCGGTGATCCAGCGAGGCACGCGCGGCGTGGTCGGCACGATCCAGGTGTTCGGCCCGGGCCAGCTGGCGAACACCGCCTCGCGCTGGGCGGCGGTCAGCGCGTCCCAGTCGAGCAGGCCGTCCAATTGCGCACGCGCGCCGGCGATCAGGATCACGCCCTTGTCGACGGGCCGCTGCTTGATCGACAGCAGCCGCATCACGGCCGCTTCGTTGAAGGGATCACAGCCCAGGCCCCAGACGGCTTCGGTGGGGTAGGCGATCACGCCGCCGCCGCGGAGCAGCGGGGCGGCTTCGGCGGGAGTGAGCGGCTTGGGCATCGCATGAGGATACCGGGCGCTGCGCGCCGGGGCGCTCACGCTCTTCGAGCGGACCTTGCCCGCGTGGTCCGCGCCCCGTTCGCCAGGGCGCGGCGCGCGTCCGCTTACGCCTTGACCGCCTTCTTCACGACCTTCTTCGCCGCGGTCTTCTTCGTTGCCTTGGCGGCGGTCTTCTTGGCGGCCTTCTTCACCGTCTTCTTGGCCGCGGCCTTCTTGGTGGCCTTCTTCGCCGCCGGTGCCTTCTTGGCGACTTCCTTCTTCACCTTGACCGCCGGTTCCTTCTTCGCCGCCGTCTTCTTGCCGAAGCGGCCGCGCACCGGCTTGCCGGTGTCGGCCAGCAGCTGGGTGACTTCCTCTAGCGTCAGCGAAGCCGGCTCGCGATCCTTCGGGATCTTGCCGTTGAGCTTGCCGTCGCTGATGTACGGGCCGAAGCGGCCGTTGAGCACCTGGATGTCGCTGCCGTCCCACTGCTTGATGATGCGGTTGCGGGCGATCTCTTCCTTCTGCTCGATCAGGAACACCGCACGCGCCAGGTCGATCGTGTACGGATCGTCTTCCTTGGTCAGCGAGGCGTACGTGGTGCCGCGCTTGGCGAACGGACCGAAGCGGCCGATGCCGACGCTGACCTCATGGCCGTCGCTCTGGCCGAGCTTGCGCGGCAGCTTGAACAGCTCCAGCGCATCTTCCAGCGTGATGGTGTGCATCGACTGGCCGGGACGCAGCGAGGCGAACTCCAGCTTCTCGTCGGTGTCCTTGTCGCCGATCTGCGCGTACGGCCCGAACCGGCCCAGGCGCACGCTCACCGGCTTGCCGCTCTTGGGATCGGTGCCCAGCTCGCGCGCGCCGGTGGCTTCGGAGCGATCGACCGATTCGGTCTTGTCTTCGACCAGTTCCTTGAACGGGCCCCAGAACTTCTCCATCAGCGGGACCCATTCCTCTTCGCCGCGCGAGACGGCGTCGAGTTCGTCCTCGAGCTTGGCGGTGAAGTCGTAGTCCACGTACTGCGTGAAGTGCGAGGACAGGAACTTGGACACCGCGCGGCCCACGTCGGACGGGCGGAAGCTGCGGCCTTCCATCTCCACGTACTTGCGGAACAGCAGCGTCTGGATGATCGAGGCGTAGGTGGACGGACGGCCGATGCCGTATTCCTCCAGCGCCTTCACCAGCGCCGCTTCGGTGAAGCGCGGCGGCGGCTGGGTGAAATGCTGGTCGGCGTGGATGCGGTCCAGCGGCACGCGGTCGCCGGTCTTCATCGCCGGCAGCTTGCGGCCTTCGTCCTCGTCCTCGGCGCCCTTGGTGTCCTTGCCTTCCTCGTACACGGCGAGGAAGCCCGGATCCACGACGGTCGTGCCCGAGGCACGGAAGGCGTGTTCGGCGCCGGCGGCCAGATCGACCGACACGGTGTTGAGCGTGGCCGGCACCATCTGCGAAGCGACGGCGCGCTTCCAGATCAGCTCGTAGAGCTTGCGTTCGTCGTCGCTGAGGTAGCGCGCCACCGAGGACGGCGTGCGCAGCGCGGAGGTCGGACGCACCGCTTCGTGCGCTTCCTGCGCGTTCTTGGACTTGTTCTGGTAGGTGTTGGGCTTGTCGGGCAGTGCGCGCGTGCCGTAGTCGCGGGCGATGACGTCGCGCATTTCCGCGATCGCATCCACCGACAGCGTCACCGAGTCGGTACGCATGTAGGTGATCAGGCCGACTGTGCCTTCTTCGCCGATCGCCACGCCTTCATACAGCTTCTGTGCGACCTGCATGGCCTTGCGCGTGGTGAAGCCGAGCTTGCGCGACGCTTCCTGCTGCAGCGTGGAAGTGGTGAACGGCGCGGCGGGGCGACGCTTGCGCTCCTTGCTGGCGACGTCGGTGACGTGCAGCGCGCCCTTGGCGGCATCGGCGATGCGCTTGCGCGCGGCCTCGGCGGTGTCGCCGTCGGTGACGGTGAACTGCTCGAACTTCTTGCCGTCGAGCTTGATGAGTTTGGCGGTGAAGGCCTGCGTCGGATGCGCGCACTCGGCCTCGATGGTCCAGTACTCGCGCGCGATGAAGGCTTCGATCTCCTCCTCGCGCTCCACGATCATGCGCAGCGCCGGCGACTGCACGCGGCCGGCGGACAGACCGCGCTGCACCTTGCGCCACAGCACGGGCGAAAGATTGAAGCCCACCAGGTAATCGAGCGCGCGCCGGGCCTGCTGCGCATCGACCAGGTCGCTGGCGATGGCGCGCGGCTGGGTCATGGCTTCCTTGATCGCGCGCGGCGTGATCTCGGTGAACACCACGCGCTGCAGGGTCTTGCCTTCGAGCAGGCCGCGTTCCTTCAGGATTTCCGCGATGTGCCAGCTGATCGCCTCGCCTTCGCGGTCCGGGTCGGTCGCCAGGTAGAGCGCGTCGGCGCTCTTGGCGGCCTTGGCGATGGCGTCGACGTGTTTCTCGTTCTTGTCGATCAGGTCGTAGCGCATGGCGAAGCCGCGGTCGGGATCGACCGCGCCTTCCTTGGGCACGAGGTCACGGACATGGCCGTAGGAGGCCAGGACGGTGAAGTCCTTGCCGAGGTACTTGTTGATCGTCTTGGCCTTGGCGGGCGACTCGACGATGAGGAGGTTCTTGGCCATGGGGGCTCCGCAGGACCTGATCCGGTGCTGCGATGGGGGGCGGGAGGAAGGCGGGAGAAGACTACGCCCGCGGTGGCGTCGCGGGCGTCGAGGGGCTTCTCTTTTTCTATTGAGGCCATGCGCTGGCCGGAACTGTCAAGCGCGGCGGCGTGAAGCCGCGACGCCCTGCCCCTCGCGACGCCCCCGTTCAGGCGCGCCGTCAGCCCACGCCGGCGGCCCGGTTCACGTAGTCCTGGTAGGCCGGCAGGGCGATCGCCGCGACGATGCCGATGTAGGCCAGCGTGGCCAGGGCGCCCAGGATCAGCACCACGATGGCCACCACGCCCAGGCCCCGCTGCTGGCGCTCCGGATGGGCCGTATACGCCCAGCGGTCGACCACCAGGGTGCCGGCGACCATGTCGTGCAGGCCGCGCTTGCGCTGGGTGAAGGCGGCCATGATGTAGCCGATGTAAAGCGTGAGGTAGCACAGCAGGTGCGCGGCCCAACGGCCCAGCGCGCGGCCCGGGGCCAGGCGGCGGCCGGCGTCGTCGGCCACCTTGATGCCCACCGCCATCTTGCCCAGCGTGGCCTGCGTGGAGGAGGACTCCATGCCGATGTAGTACAGCCCGCTGATGACCGGGTAGGCCAGGTAGATCACGGCCATCAGGAGCGCGATCGTGCCCGGCGAGCCGGACGGGTTGCCGGAGAACAGCCCGGACGCGCCGACGCCGAATGCGATCAGCCCGGCGAACAGCGCGATGTAATAAGCGATCGTGACCACCAGCGCGTCGATCATCAGCGCGGCGAGGCGCTTCCAGAAGCCCGCGTACACGACCTCGCCGGCATCGCCGAGGTAGTCGCCGGCCTCGCTGAGCGTTGCGCGCGGCGGTGCGTAGGGCGATGCGCGATCGACCGACTCGAACGCAGTGGCGGCGGGCGTCGCAGGCACCTGCGGCGCCATGACGGGCGGCGCCACTGCATCCAGCCCCAGCGTTTCGGAGAAGCGATCCAGCGGCTGCCAGTCGCGCGCGCCGACATGCCAGGCCAGCGTGTCGCGCTGGACGCGTCCGTCGCGGTAGGCCTCGCGCACGTCATCGGCGTCGAGCGGCCCGACTCGGCCCTGCCCCGGGAGGTGGTAGTACCAATCGGTCATGCGATTTCCCCTAGCGTTTCGGCGGACGGCTGCGATGCCGCCTCGCATGCGCCTCCCCAGGCGCCTTGAGGACTCCCCCGGCGGTGCTCAGTGCACCGGCTCGGGCTCGTCCTCGAACATCTGGGTTTCCATCCAGGCGTAGGCCGCCTCGGAGCCGGGCTGGTTGAACAGCACCATCAGCACGACCCACTTCAGGTCGTCCAGGTCGAGCTCGTCCTGGTCCAGCGCCATGGCGCGGTCGAGCACCAGCTCGCGCTGGTCGGCATCGAGCACGCCGTGCTGCTCCAGGAACAGCAGGAAGCCGCGGCATTCCACGTCGAGCTTGTCGAGCTCGGGGCCGAAGAACACGCGCACCGGCCCGTTGGCGCGCGGGGCGCTGGCGCTCGGCCGTTGCTGGGCCAGCGCGTCGAGCCATTCGAAGGCTTTATTGATCTCGGCGGGGCTGAAGCCGGCCTTGCCGAGTTCGTCGAAGAGGGGACCGCTACGGAGCGAATCTCGGTCGCGGACGAGGTCCGCATCGTCAGTGAAGTAATGCTCGAACAGGTACAGCAGGACGTCCAGGATGCTCTCTTTCATTTCCCTCGGCCTGCGCCGCTCGCGGCGCGGTGGGCAGAACTTGCGGGTGACCCGCCGGCGCGTCCGGATTCCCCTGAACGGGAGCCTTCAGCGACTGCGGAAGTACCGGCCATGCTGTGAAAAAACACGGCCATCAAGCTCCATGAGCAGCAGCATGGAGGACACTGCAGCGGCCGTCAATCCGGTTCGCTCCACGAGCTGATCCATAGCGGTTGGGTCGTGGCCCAGGGCTTTCCACAACAACTGGTAGTCGGGGTCTTTGTTCCCCGGTCCAGCGCGAGCCCCGGCCGGGACCTCGTGAACAGGGTGAATGGGGGCGTCCAGGCGCAGTCGCAAGTCCCTCGCGAGGGATGCGGCCTGCGGGGCGAGAGCGGCCACGACCTCGCCCGCGGACTCGACCAGACCGGCCCCGTCGCGGATGAGGCGGTGGCAGCCGCGGGCCAGCGGGTTGTGGATGGAGCCGGGCAGGGCGAAGACATCCCGCCCGGCTTCCGCCGCGAGACGGGCGGTGATCAGTGCGCCGGAACGCTCCGCCGCCTCGACCACCACCGTTCCCAGCGACAGCCCGGCGAGGATCCGGTTGCGGCTGGGGAAGTGGAACGCCACCGGCCCGGTGCCGGGAAGGTATTCGCTGACGACGGCGCCGTGCTCGACGATGCGGGCGTGCAGCGCCGCGTTCGAGCGCGGGTACGGGACGTCGACGCCGGTGCCCAGCACCGCCACCGTGCGGCCGTCCGCCTCCAGCGTGGCCAGGTGCGCGGCGGTGTCGATCCCCGCGGCGAGGCCGCTGGTGACCGCGAAGCCCGAGGCGGCCAGCGCCCGCGCGAACCCGCGCGCGTTGTCGCGCCCGCCCGGCGTCGGCGCGCGGCTGCCGACCAGCGCCACCGACGGATGCCACAACAACGCCGGATCGCCCGCGACGAACAACGCCAACGGCGGGCTTGGCGAGCCGCGCAGCAGGGGCGGGTAGTCCGGATCGAGCCAGCCGATCAGGTGGTGCTGCGGTGCCTGCAGCCAGGCCACTGCGCGCGGTGGCGGCGTGGTCTGGGACAGCTGCGCGACGTGCTCGTCCGTCAGGCCGGCCGCGCGCCACGCGTCGCGGCCGGCGGCCAGCGCGGCCGCCACGCCACCGTGGCGTTTGATCAACGCACGCCGCGCTTCCAGCGACCCGCCGGCGGCGATGAGGCGGAGCAGTGCGGCGGATTCTTCCTGGGACGGCGCGGTCATCCGACCAGCATCGGCCGGAAACGACGACGGCGCCCTAGGGCGCCGTCGCGTGTTCGGATCGGAAGACTCCGGAACCGGATGTCAGTTCGTCGCGTCCGGATGCTTCAGGCGGTAGCCCAGGTGGGTCGGGCGGATGCCGTCCATCACGAGTGCGTAGCTGACCTTGTCGAAGGTGCGGAACACCATGACGTGGCTGGTGAACTCGTCGGGCATCTTCACCTTCTCGCCGCGGGTGTGCGCGTCCGGGCTGCGGTCGATGCCGGCCTTGACGCGGTCGACCTCGACGCTGCCCTGGCGCCACACCGAGAACACGGTGCCGTTGTCCACGCCATCGGCAGCGCCGACCGAGAGGGCAACGACGTCACGGGTGCCGCCGTTGGTGACCATGTCGGTCACGGCGATCACGCGGGCCCGGTCGACGGCCGGTTCCTGTGCGGGCGGATGCGGGATGAACTGCAGGTCGAAGGACTGCGCCTCGACCGGGATCAGGCGGTCGCCGGCGCGCACTTCGCGGCCGTTGTCGTCGACCAGCAGCGTGGCGGCCTCGGCGTCGCCGACGATGCCGCGGCTGATGGTGCCGCTGGTGACCTTGGCCAGTTCGTAGCCCAGGAACTCACCGCCGCCCGGCGGCAGCTGGTAGGCCCACAGGCTCTCGGTGCCCCAGTTGCGCTGGCCGCGGAAATCCAGCGTCTGCGGACGGCGGCCCGAGGGCTCGCAGCAGCGGCGCGGATCCAGCGTCTGGAAGCGCTGGCTCGGGCGAACGACCATGTAGCGCTGGCCCGGTTGAGCGTCGGCCAGGCCCTTCACGTAGACGACCTGGTTGCCGCTGGCGCGCAGGCGGTCCTCTTCCAGGCCCACCACGTAGGGCAGGTGTTCGAACTCGTCGACGACGCGCAGGTCCTTCAGGAAGGCCTCCACCTCGGACAACGGAATGGCGTTGATCGGCGCTTCCTGGCGCGGACCTTCCTGAACCGCCACGCGGTCGAGGTAGGCCAGCGACAGCACGTCGCCCGGGAAGATCAGGTGCGGGTTCTTGACCTGCGGGTTGGCCTGCCAGATTTCCGGCCACAGCCACGGCTTCTTCAGGAAGCGTCCGGCGATGTCCCACAGGGTGTCGCCCTTCTTCACCACGTAGGTGTCCGGGTGATCGGCTGTGAGTTCCGCGGCCACGCCATAGGTGGCAATCGTGAGCAACGCAGCGGTCATCACCGTGCGCAACGGTTTAAGCATCGTGGCCATCTGGCAATCCCCTTACCGCCCCGCTGCCCCAAGCAGCTTCCCCAACACAACCCGTGAAGGTGGGGCCCCGGGGCACTATAGCCCAGAAGAACCGCAGGGTTGCAAGCGTTCGGGGCCCATAACGGGGTTACAATCACGCTACTTCTTGCGGTTGTGACACAAGCCCCCATTTCCACGCCATGGCCCTGCTCCCCATCCTCGAATTCCCCGATCCGCGCCTGCGCACCGTCGCTGCGAAGGTCGATCCCGCGCGTGTCGCCGATGCCGACTTCCAGAAGCTGATCGACGACATGTTCGAGACCATGTACGAGGCCCCGGGCATCGGGCTGGCCGCCAGCCAGGTCGACGTGCACCAGCGCTTCATGGTCATCGACATCAGCGAGGAGAAGAACCAGCCGATGGTCTTCATCAACCCGGAGATCGTCGCGCGCGATGGCGAGCAGGTGTACCAGGAAGGCTGCCTGTCGGTCCCGGGCATCTTCGCCGACGTCACCCGCGCCAACCGGATCACGGTGAAGTTCCTCGATCGCGCCGCCAAGGAATGCGAGCTGGACGTCGACGGTCTGCTGGCCGTGTGCATCCAGCACGAGATGGACCACCTCGCGGGCAAGCTGTTCGTCGATTACCTCTCGCCGCTCAAGCGCGAGATGGTGCGCAAGAAGCTCGCCAAGGCGCGTCGCCAGGCCGCGGCCTGAGAAACCGGGATTCGGGATTCGTGATTCGGGATTCGTGAAGCGGACCCGTCTCGGGTGTGGGCTTTCCGAATCTCGAATCCCCAATCCCGAATCCCGGTCCCCTCATGCGCCTAGTCTTCGCCGGTACCCCCGATTTTGCCGTCCCGTGCCTGCGCGCCGCTGCGCAGCGGGGCGAGATCGTCGCGGTCTACACCCAGCCTGATCGCCCCGCCGGTCGCGGGCGCGAGCTCACGCCTTCGCCGGTCAAGCGCGAGGCGCTGCTGCGCGGCATTCCGGTGCTGCAGCCGGAAAACTTCAAGTCCGCCGTGTCGAAGGACGCGCTGCGCGCGCTGCAACCGGACCTGATGATCGTGGTCGCCTACGGCCTGATCCTGCCGCAGTCGGTGCTCGACATTCCCACCTACGGCTGCTGGAACGTGCACGCCTCGCTGCTGCCGCGCTGGCGCGGCGCGGCGCCGATCCAGCGCGCGATCGAAGCCGGCGACACGCGCAGCGGCGTGTGCCTGATGCAGATGGAAAAGGGCCTGGACACCGGCCCGGTGCTGCTCTCGCAGGCCCTCGAGATAGGCGAGAGCGAGACCGGGGGACAGTTGCACGACCGCCTTTCCACGCTCGGCGCGCAGGTGCTCTCCGACGGACTGGGCCTGCTGCGCGCCGACATCCGCCCCGTGCCGCAGCCGCAGCCGGAAGAGGGCGTCACCTACGCGCACAAGCTCGACAAGAGCGAGGCGCGCCTGGACTGGTCGCAGCCGGCGCGCGCGCTGGCGAACAAGGTGCGTGCGTTCAACCCCTGGCCGATGGCCGAAGCCAACGTCGCCGGCGAGCGCCTGCGTCTGCACGGCGTGGTCGCGCTGGACGAAGCGCATTGCGCCGCGCCGGGCACGCTGCTGCGCGCCTCGCGCGACGGTCTGGACATCGCCTGTGGCGAAGGCGCGCTGCGCATCCGCGTACTGCAGCGCGAAGGCGGCAAGGCAATCACCGCCGCCGACTACCTCAACGGTCGTCGCGACCTGGTGCGCTGAGACCGTGATGAAACCTTCCCCCGGCGTGCAGACCCGCGTCACCGCCGCGCGCGTGCTCGACGCGGTGCTCCATCGCGGCCGTTCGCTCAAGGCCGAACTGTCGCAGGCATTGCCCACGCTCGCCGATCCGCGCGATCGCGCGCTGGTGGAGGCGATCTGTTTCGCCGTGCTGCGCCAGCCGGCGCGCTACGAGTCGGCGCTGTCGGCGTGGATGAGCAAGCCATTGCCGCGCCGCGACGGCGAGCTCAAGGCGCTGCTGTTCGCCGGCATGGCCCAGCTCGATCCGCTCGCGCTGCCCGCGCACGCGGCGCTGGCGGCGACGGTCGATGCGGCGCGCGCGCTGGGTCGCACGCATCAGGCCGGCCTGGTGAACGCACTGCTGCGTCGCGCGCAACGCGAAGGCATTCCGGCCGGCGAAGCGCATGCGCATTGGCCGCGCTGGCTGCGCGATCGCATCGCCGCCGACTGGCCGCAGGATGAGCGCGCGATCCTCGACGCCAGCGCCGCCGAACCGCCGATGTGGCTGCGCGCGAACCGCCGCCGCACCACGCCCGCGCAGTACCTCGAACGCCTGCAGGAAGCGGGCATCGCCGCGCAGCTCGATGCCGCCGTGCCCGATGCCGTGCGCCTGGACGTACCCGTCGCCGTCGCCACATTGCCGGGCTTCGCCGATGGCGATGTGTCGGTGCAGGACGCGTCAGCGCAACTCGTCGCCGATGCGCTCTCGGCCGCGCCGGCCGCGCGCGTGCTCGATGCCTGCGTCGCACCCGGCGGCAAGGCCGCGCACCTGATCGAACGCGACGCCAGCGTGCGTCTCACCGCCATCGACATCGACGCGCACCGCCTGGAGCGCGTGCGCGCCAACCTGTCGCGGCTCGATCTCGGCGCGAGCGTGACGCTGGCCGCGGCCGATGCCGGCGACACCGCCGCATGGTGGGACGGCACGCCGTTCGATGCCGTGCTGCTCGACGCGCCGTGTTCGGCCACGGGCATCGTGCGACGCCAGCCCGATGTGTTGCAGCACCGTCGCGCTTCCGACCTGGACGCGCTGATCGCCACGCAGGCGCGATTGCTCGACGCGCTGTGGGCCACGGTCGCGCCGGGCGGCGTGCTGCTGTATGCCACGTGCTCGATCCTCAAGGCCGAGAACGAGGCGCAGGTCGAGGCGTTCCTGGCGCGTACGCCCGATGCGGCCGCGGAGTCGCTGGACGAACGCTTCGGTCGTGCCGCCGGTCCAGGCCGGCAGCGCCTGCCGGGCGAGGGCGGATTCGACGGCTTCTTCTACGCACGGCTGCGCAAGCGGGTCACGGGCTAGTCCCGTCTTCGGCTAACTCCGTTCTGACATTGGGGGCACATCGCGCGGCTATGATCCGCGCGATGCCGACGAACGCCCGCACCCGCGAAACCTGGTTGTTCTGGATCCTCGCCCTGCTCGTGCTCGGCGCCGGACTGGGACTGCGTGATCCCTGGCCTGCCGACGAGCCGCGCTTCACCCTGGTGGCGAAGCACATGGTGGAAAGCGGCGACTGGCTGTTCCCGCACCGCGGCCAGGAGCTGTACTCGGACAAGCCGCCGCTCTTCATGTGGTTGCAGGCGATCGCCTACACGGTGTTCGGCAACTGGCGCGTCGCCTTCCTGCTGCCGTCGCTGCTGGCCGCGTTGGGAACGCTGTGGTGCGTCGTGGACCTGGGCTCGCGCCTGTGGACGCGGCGCGTGGGCCTCTATGCGGGCTATGCGCTGCTGTTCGCGCTGCAGTTCACCTGGCAGGCGAAGAAGGCGCAGATCGATCCGCTCGTCGTGTTCTGGATCACGCTGGGCAATTACGGCCTGCTGCGGCACGTCCTCCAGGTCGCGCGGACGGGCCCGAATGGAGCCGGCGGGCCGGACTGGCCGATGTGGATGCTCGGCTGGGCCTGCGCCGCGCTGGGCATCATCACCAAGGGCGTGGGCATCGTGGTGCTGCTGATGCTGGTGCCGGCGGGCATCGCCTCGCTGCGCGGCTGGGGCGTGAAGGTGCACGTGCGCGATCCGCGCTTCTGGCTCGGGCCGCTGGCGTTCGTGCTCGCCGCGTGCGTGTGGCTGGTGCCGATGCTGGTGGCCGCGCTCGGCAGCACCGGGCCGGAGTACCGCGCGTACGTGGACGACATCCTGCTGCGCCAGACGGCCAAGCGTTACGGCGCGTCGTGGGACCACGGCCAACCGGTGTGGTACTTCCTCGAAGTGATGGCGACGATGTGGCTGCCGACGGTGCTGGCGTTGCCGTGGGCGATACCGGCGTGGCGCCGTCGCCTGCGTCGTCGCGATCCGCGCTACCTGCTGCCGCTGGCGTGGTGGCTGCTGGTGCTGCTGTTCTTCACCCTGCCCAGCGGCAAGCGCGACATGTACATCCTGCCGGCGCTGCCGATGCTGGCGCTGGCGCTGGGGCCGCTGCTGCCCGGGCTGATGCGCAAGCGCGCGGTGCAGTGGGTGGCGTTCGGTTTCACCTGCGTCTTCGCCTTCGCGATGCTGCTGGGCGGGCTGGCGATGTGGCTGGGCGATCCGGGTTTCGAGCGCCGTTTCGTCGCCGAACGCGGACTGCAGAACGAGGCCGCGGCACTGGCGATGTGCGTCACCGCGATCGGCGTGTGGGGCGTGCTGTGCCTGCTGTGGACCGGTCGCCGGCGACCGTTCGCGGGCATGATCGCGCTGCTGTCGGGGCTGTGGGTGGCGTTTGGTCTGATGTTGACGCCGCTGCTCAACGATTCGTCTTCGGCACGCGGACTGATGACCGAGGTCGGGCGTCGCATCGGGCCGGACGCAGAGCTGGGGTTGGTGGCGTGGCGCGAGCAGAACCTGCTGATGGCCGATCGCCCGGTGGCGGAATTCGGCTTCAAGGTCGACTTCGACGAACAGATGCAGCACGGCCTGCGCTGGCAGCGCGAGGCGCCGCAGTCGCGGTGGTTGCTGGTGCAGGACGTGGCGCTGGCGGGATGCGTCGATGTGGCGCGAACGCAGCACCTGGGAAATGCGAACCGGCGCGGGTGGACGCTGGTGCCGGGCGAGGCGGCGGCGGGGTGTCGTTGAGGTGACGTGCGGCTGATGCGCACGTGCACTCCCTAAGCGGTGAACCATTTCACTGTCATTCCCGCGAAGGCGGGGCTTTTGGGCCGCCGCACGGCGGCACTCTCCAGGGGCGTTTCACGCTTTACCGGCTACCTGTGAACAGCAACAGCAAAATGGATAGTGCCCCCGTACGGCGGCCCAAAAGCCCAGCTTCCGCTGGAATGACGTGAGATGTCGGATGCCGTGACAGCCTGGGTCCCGGCCGTCGCCGGGATGACGGTGCTGTTGGCACGCGGATGACCGCGGCCTGCGTGCCGTTACGCCCGCACCTGCTCCCTCAGATCCGGCAGCGGCTGCGACGCGAACTCCGCCAGATGCCGATCCAGCCCCAGCGGGCTGCGCACGCGGCGGGTGGACTTGGTGTCGGCCAGCAGCGGATCGTTCGGGCTGGCGCCGTCTTCGTGACGTTCGCGGTGGTACAGGTGCGTCGCCAGGCCGCCAAAGCGCAGCATGCGCCGCATCAGGCCATGGTGGAACGCGCGCACCGCCAGGTCCTTGTCCTCGCGGCCCCAGCCCTCGAAGCGTTCGTCGAAGCCGTTCAGCGCGACCAGATCATCGCGCCACCAGGCCTGGCTGCAACCCTTGATGGAGCTGGTTTTCTGGTTGCGCGTCACGCGCAGCGAGAGCGCGGCCAGCGCGGGAATGCGAAGCGTGTGGCGACGACGCGTCAGGCCGCGGTCGAAGAAGCCCAGCTGCTGCACTTCACGCGAAAGCAGGCGGTCGCGGCCGGTCTCGTCGGTGAGCACGCGCATGCCCTGCACGAAACTGCCGCGTTCGGCGGCGCGCGCCTGGTCTTCGACGAACTTCGGATGCGGCAGCATGTCGCCGTCGAGGATCAGTACGTAGTCGCCCGTGGTGGCCGCGATCGCGCGGTTGCGCGCCAGCGCGAGGCGGAAACCCTTGTCCTCGATCCAGCTGTGGCGCAGCGGCACGGGGTAGTCGCGGGCGAGGCGTTCGAGCATCGCCCGCGTGTCTTCGCGCGAACCGTCGTCGGCGACGATGACTTCGTGCGGCAGCACCGTCTGTCGCGCCAGCGCCCCCAGCGCCAACTCCAGCGCTTCGGGCCAGTTGTAGGTGGAGATGACGACGCTGACGCGCGGCGCCTTCGGGGAAGTGGGCGTGGAGGCGTTCATGGCTCGGATGTGGTGATCGGACGGCCGTTCTGCAACAGCCACAGCATGATGGTCTTCTGTCGCACGTAATTGGCGCGCACGTAGGCGTAGACCAGGCCGTTCCAGCCGTCGAGGAAGCCGCCGCGGAAGACGTAGCCGCGCCAGAAGCGCCAAGCCGGTGACAGCACCAGTTTGGCGAGCGTGGCGCGCTTGCCGCGGGCGAAATCGTGTTCGGCCATCATGCGCGCGTAGCGCTGTGTCTTGTGCAGTTGCTGCTCGAGCGAGCGGTACGGGTAATGGATGAGGTCGCCTGCCAGCGTGCGCACCGGGCCGTCGACGCTGGCGGCTTCGTGCACTTCGCGCTTGCCGCGCCAGCCGCCGCGGCGGCGGTCGAACAGGCGCAGCACGCGGTCGGGGTAGGCGTTGCCGTGGCGCAGGAACTTGCCGAAGTACTCGCTCAGCCGCGCGAAACGGTAGCCGGCGGCTTGCGCGAATCCGCGTGCCCGTTCGGTTTCGATGGCGGTGCGCAGTGCATCGCCGACGCGTTCATCGGCGTCCAGGCACAGCACCCAGTCGTGCGTGGCCTGTTCGATGGCGAACTGCTTCTGGCTGCGGTATCCGTCGAAGGGTCGCTGGAGCACGCGCGCGCCCAGGTCGGTGGCGATCTGCACGGTGGCGTCGCTGGAATACGAGTCCACCACGACCACTTCGTCGCAAAACGCCAGCGAGGCGATGCATTCACCGATGCGGTCGGCTTCGTTGAACGCGATAATGCACGCCGAGATCGGCGTGACCGCGCCGTCGCCGTTCACGGACGGCGGCCTGCCCTGCAGCGATGGATTCGAGGAAGCGTTGATGGCCGACTACCTGTTGTTCGCGAGCGAGCGGTACGCGCTGCCCATCCTGCAACCGCTGGCGCAGGCGCTGCAAGCCGCGGGGCACGGTGTTCACGCGTGGTTCGTCGATGGCGCCGCGGGGGCCGCGCTGCCGTCGCCGGTGCGCATGATAGGCCGGCCGCGTGACGCCGTCGCGCTCAAGCCCAGCGCCGTGTTCAGCGCCGCCAACTGGGTGCCGGGCTTCGTGTCCGGCGCCAAGGTCCAGCTTTTCCACGGGTTCAACGTCGAGAAGCGGTCCGACGAGCGCGGCCACTTCCGCGTGCGCGGCCTGTTCGACCTGTACTGCACGCAGGGGCCGGCGACGACCGGCCCGTTCCAGGCGCTGGCCGCGCAGGCCGGGCATTTCGCGGTGGTGGAAACCGGCTGGCCCAAGCTGGATCCGCTGTTCCGCGACGACCACGGCGCCGCCGCGGCGATGCGCGCGCCGGCCGGTGCGCGTCCGGTGGTGATGTTCGCCTCCACCTTCACCGAGCGCCTGAGCGCGGCCCCGCACCTGTACGACGCGATCGCCGCGGACATCGCACGCGGCGACCGCTACTGGCTGCTCACGCTGCATCCCAAATGCCCGCCGGAATTGTTCGCCCGCTACCGCGCGCTGGCCGGTCCGAATGCGACCTTCTTCGAAACCGAACAGCTCGTCACCGCACAGCGCGCCGCCGATGTGCTGGTGGCCGACACGACGTCGGTGGTGTCGGAGTTCGTCGTGCAGCGCAAGCCCGTGGTGACGTTGCGCAACCGTGCGCCCAAGCCGCACATGATCGATTTCGACGATCCCGCGCGTCTGCCGGACATGCTGGCGCGCGCCTTCGCGCCGGACGAGGGACTGAAGGCGGCGATCGCGGCGTATGCCGATGCGATCCATCCGTATCGCGACGGGCATTCGTCCGAGCGCGTGATCGCTGCGACGCAAGCGCTGTTGCGCGGTGAGCTCGGAACGCTGCGCCGCAAGCCGCTGTCGTCGTGGCTGCGTGGGCTGCAGATCCGCCGCGACCTGGGCTACTGGGGTCCGGGCGGCTGAGCCGTCACCAGCGCAGCGGTCGCTGCGCCAATGTGCGCGACAACGCGCCGTACAACGCCTGCGCCTGATCATCGGGCAGGAATCGCATGCGCAGCGGCGGCGTCATCGCGCCGGCGCCGGCCGTGTCCAGCCACAGCGTGGCGGTGCCGCAGCGGCGATCCAGCGGCGATCGCGTGATCTGCAACGCCTGCAGCTTGTCGAGTTCGGCGAAGCGCCAATGGCGTGACCACCAGCCTTCGCGCACGGCGATCAATTCGGCACTCGTCGCATAGGCCATGCGCTGCGCGCGGCGGTGCGCGGCGAACGCGGCCCATGGCAACCACGCCAGCACGAGCAGTCCCCATGCGTCCAGGCGCCACGTCGCGACGGCCGTGGCGATCAGGACGAACGGCAGCGAAGGCAGCACCAGCCGCCACCAGTTCGACGCCGGCACCGGACGCCATTCGAGCGTCGACCACTGCGCCTGCGGCAGCAGGTGTTCGATCAACGCGTCGCAGGCGGCGGGCGTGGCGATCGGCGCGATCTCGCGCAGGGCCCGCTGCTGTTGGTTCTCCTCGGCGACGGCGGTGTCGACTTCGAGGCTGCGGCGCTTGAGCAGGCGGTGCAGCATGCCCTCGCGCAGCGTCCAGGCCTGGATGCGACGGCGCGAAGCGCTGGTGCGCCAACGCTGCAGCAGGCCGCGTTCGACGGTGAGGCGGCGGCCGATCTCGCTCAGGCGGAAGCCGTGGTACTGCAGCAGGGCGAGCAGGATCGAGAAGGCGCGCAGCAGGCCGATGGCGAACACCAGCAGCGTCAGCGCGGACGCCCCGTATTCCATCGGGCCGAACTGGTGTTCGCCGGCGTAGCCGAACAGCCACTTGCCGACGGTCTCGAACGCGTTGGGGAGGGCGCGCGGGCTGATCTGCGCGACGGCCGCGGCGGTGGCGCCGACGACGATCATGCCGCGATTGGAAACCAGGCCCAGCCGCAGGACTTCGCCGGACGGCAACGACAACAGCGTGGTGGTTTCCGGCTCCACCGCCGCCGCGCCGGGCGCGGCGCCGCGATGGCGCACCAGTGCTTCCAGGGCCAGCGCGTCGTCCAGCTTCAACACGCGCATCTGCGCTTCGGGCTTCTGCCCGCCGGCCGATTCCAGCCGTACTTCGGCCACGCCGAACAGGCGGTGCAGCACCGACTGCTGCAGCGCGACGTTGTGGATGCGCGCGAACGGGATCACCCGCAGGCTGCGCTCGAACAGGCCGCTGCGGATCACCAGCCGGTCGCCGGCCACGCCGTAGCGGTAGGTGAAGTACTGCCACAACGAGAGCACGACCAGCACGCCCACGCCGATCAGCGGCCACAGTTCGTTGCGGTCGCCGCGGCCGAAGGCCAGCAGCACGACCAGCGGCACGATGAACTGCTTGAGCTGCTGCACCAGCACGAACAGCCACGACATCGGGTGCAGGCGGCGCTCGGCCACGGGCAGCGCGGCGGCGTCGGGCGGGGCTGCGCCGGGCTCAGGCGTCGTCATCGGCGTCGAGCTGGCGCGCGAGGCGGTCGCGCAGGCGTTCGGCGTCGTCGGCGTCCAGGTGCGGCACGGTCACCGCGCTGTGGCGCGTGCCGGCGGTGTGCACCACCAGCGTCGCCAGGTGCCGGCGCCGTTGCAGCGGACCGCGCTTGAGGTCCAGGTGCTGCACGCGCGTGGCGGGCACGCGGGTCTCGCGTTGCCACAGGCGGCCGCGGCGGATCGCCAGGCCGTCGTCGTCGAGTCGCCAGAAGGTGCTGCGGTAATGCTTCAGGCCCACCCATGCGCCCAGGGCCAGGCCGGCCAGCGCCAGCACCGGCGGTGCGAGCCAGAGGCCGAACACGCCGGCCAGCACGAAGCCGGCGACCATCCCCGGGCCGGCGAACGGCAACATCAGCGCCAGCATGTAAGGGAGGCGGGCGCGCTCGGGCAGCGGGTGCCAGTCGGCGGGAGCATCGGCCGCGGCAGCGGACGGGTCGTGGTCGGCCATCGTGGGTTTCGCGGTCTGCGGTATCGACGGCGCCGCGCCGTCAGCGGTTCCAGTACGGGTTGTCTTCCCCCGAACCCGGCGGCCTGAGCGTATAGCGTTTGTAGGTCCACTGGTATTGCGCCGGATCGCGCCGCGCAATGGCTTCCACCGACGCGTTGAGCGCGGCCACGGCGACCTTCGGATCGGCGTCGGACACCGCCTCCGGCGCGGCCTGGATATGCAGCGCGAAGCCCGGACGATCGGCGTGCGTGTCCACGCGCTCGCACCAGGCGAACAGCACCTTCGCCCCGGTGCGCGAGGCGAGCCGGCCGAGCAGCGTCATCGTCAGCGCCTGCACGCCGAAGAACGGCGCGAACTCGCCGTCGCCGACCTTGGGTTGCTGGTCGGGCAGGATGCCGACCACGCCGCCGTCGTTCAGGCGCTTGAACAGCTGGCGGATCGCGGGGCCTTCCGCGCGCACCTGGGTCACGCGCTCGCCTTCGCCGGGCTGTTCGTGGTCGGCGCGCACGAGGTTGAGGAAGTCTTCGACCACTTTCGACTCCGGCGGCCGGTACAGGATCGCCAGCGGCGTGCGCCAGGCCAGCCACTGGTTCAGCAGTTCCCAGTTGCCGTGGTGCGGGGCGGCGATGATGACGCCACGGCCGGCCGCGATGGCCTCGTCCATCAGGTGGGTGCCGTGCTGCTCGCGCAGCAGGCGCAGGTTCTCCGCGTGCGGGCGTGTCCACAGACGGATCGTCTCCAGCACCTGGCGCGCCGTGGTGCGCAGGATCGCCGCGTGCAGGGCGTCGCGTTCGGCCGGGAGCAGGTCGGGGTAGGCCAGTTCCAGGTTGATCCGTACGACGCGGCTTTCGCGCACGTCGCGCCAGCGCCACCAGGCCGAAAGCGCATCGCCCAGGCGCAGCAGCCAGGGCCAGGGGAGGCGGCCGATCAGGGAGGCGAGGAGGTGGAGGAGGCGTGCGGCGAAGCGGCTCATCCGTTCAGTCTAACGGCGCGACCCGGGCGCACCGGTTGACCGTGGCGGGCGGGCTCGACAGGATCGTCGGTCCCAACCCCATGCCGAACGGCCGGAGCCCCATGCTCGCCCTGATCCAGCGCGTGACCGAAGCCAGCGTGCGGGTGGACGGCGAGGTCGTCGGGGCGATCGGTCCGGGCCTGCTCGCTCTGGTCGGTGTGGAGCCGGGCGACGGCGACGCGCAGATCGCGCGCATGGCCGACCGGCTGCTCGGATACCGTGTATTCGCTGACGGGGACGGGCGAATGAATCTCGGACTGGCCCAGACTGGCGGCGGCTTGTTGTTGGTCAGCCAGTTCACCCTGGCCGCCGACACCGCCAGCGGCATGCGTCCCGGCTTCAGCACGGCCGCCGCGCCGGAGGTGGCTGAACCATTGTTCAGCCGGCTGGTCGACATCTGCAGGCAAAAACACATCGGGGGGGTGGAAACGGGGCGGTTCGGTGCCCATATGGTGATCAGCCTGGTCAACGACGGCCCGGTCACCTTCCTCCTGCGGTCCTGAAGTCCGTCCCCAAGGGGCCGGCCTGATATACTGGAACGTTCCCCATCCCTTCCCATTAGCGCGGTGGCGCAAGCATGGCCAACGAACGTCAGCCCCCCTCCTCCGATATCAAGCAGTTGATCAGTAAGGGCCTGGAGCAGGGCTACCTGACCTATGCCGAGGTCAACGATCACCTGCCCGACGACCTCGTCGATGCCGAGCAGATCGAAGACATCATCGGCATGATCAACGGCATGGGTATCGAGGTCCACGAAGTGGCCCCCGATGCCGAAACACTGCTGCTTGCCGACGGCGGCACGGGCAACCGTGAAGTCGACGACACCGCCGCCGAAGAAGCCGCCGCCGCGCTGACCGCGCTGGACGGCGAAGGCGGCCGCACCACCGACCCGGTGCGCATGTACATGCGCGAGATGGGCACGGTGGAACTGCTCACCCGCGAAGGCGAAATCGCCATAGCCAAGCGCATCGAGGAAGGCCTCGGTCAGGTGCAGGCCTCGCTGGGCGTGTTCCCGGCCACGATCGCCTCGATCCTGGAAGACTACGAGCAGCACAAGGCCGGCAAGAAGCGCTTGGCCGAGATCATCGTGGGCTTCAACGACCATCTGGACGAAGTGCCGGAGCCGCCGGCGCCCGTCGTCGAAGCCGCCGACACCGATGCCGAGACCGACGAGGACGAGGAAGAAGTTGCCGAGGGCGAGACCGAGGAAGTGGTCAGCGGCCCGGATCCGGTCGAAGTCGCCGCGCGCATGGAAGCCCTGGCCGACAACTACCAGAAGTTCCTCAAGGCCTACGCCAAGCACGGTCCGGCGCACAAGAGCGTGCTGAAGCTGCGCGAGGACATGGCCGCGGTGTTCGTCACCTTCAAGCTGCCGCTGCCGCTGACCGACGTGCTGGTCAAGGGCCTGCGCGACGTGGTCAACGGCATCAAGGAACACGAGCGCCGCATCCTCGACCTGTCCACGCGCGTGGCGAAGATGCCGCGCAAGGACTTCATCCGCGCCTGGGAAGGCAACCAGACCAATCTGGAGTGGGTGGACGAGCTGCTCAAGCGCAAGCAGAAGTGGTCCTCGGGCCTTCGCGATGTGAAGGACCAGATCATTTCCGAGCAGGAAGCCACGATCGAGATCGAGAAGTCGTCGTTCCTCGCGCTGTCCGACATCAAGGACATCTCCCGCCAGATGGCCTATGGCGAAGCCAAGGCGCGCAAGGCGAAGAAGGAGATGGTCGAGGCGAACCTGCGCCTGGTGATCTCCATCGCCAAGAAGTACACCAACCGCGGCCTGCAGTTCCTCGACCTGATCCAGGAAGGCAACATCGGCCTGATGAAGGCCGTGGACAAGTTCGAGTTCCGTCGCGGCTTCAAGTTCTCGACCTACGCCACGTGGTGGATCCGTCAGGCCATCACGCGTTCGATCGCCGATCAGGCGCGCACCATCCGTATTCCGGTGCACATGATCGAGACGATCAACAAGCTCAACCGCATCAGCCGCCAGATGCTGCAGCAGTACGGCCGCGAAGCGACTCCGGAAGAGCTGGCGAAGGAAATGGACATGCCGGAGGACAAGATCCGGAAGGTCATGAAGATCGCCAAGGAACCGATCTCGATGGAAACCCCGATCGGCGACGACGAGGACTCCCATCTGGGCGATTTCATCGAGGACACGAACATCGAGTCCCCGGTCGAGGCGACCACCAACATCAACCTGACCGAGACCGTGCGCGATGTCCTCGCCGGCCTCACGCCGCGCGAAGCCAAGGTGCTGCGCATGCGCTTCGGCATCGACATGAACACCGACCACACGCTGGAAGAGGTCGGCAAGCAGTTCGATGTCACGCGTGAGCGCATTCGCCAGATCGAGGCGAAGGCGCTGCGCAAGCTGCGTCACCCGAGCCGTTCGGAACAGCTGCGTTCGTTCCTCGACATCGACTGACGCGACAACGTCCGCCGATGTTCGATCACGAAGCCCCGCTCAGCGGGGCTTCGTCGTTTGTGCCGCCCGCTTTCGTTGCGCACCACTGGGCCAGCATTTCGGACAGGGGCCCGGGCCGCGGTACTTGTGTCCGCGGCTGCAGGTCTTCCAGCCGTTATTGGTGGTCGAAGGTGTTGGCGTCTTCGTCGCGTTCATGGCGGCCTCCACGGGGCGGGCGACAGCCCGCCGCATTACCCCTTGTCGGCGTTGTAGAAGAACTGCTCGTGCGTGATCTTGCCGTCGCGCACCTGATACACCGCGATTTCCTTCATCGCCACACGGCCCATGTCCCTGTAGGTCGCATCCAGGCCCATCGCCACGCTGAACCAGCCGTCGGCGATCACCGGATCGCTCACGCTGCCGCCGTGGATTTCGACGAGGTTGTCCGCCCACTGCTTGCCCTTCTCGCGAATCGCCGCCATCCCGTGCGCGATCGACTCCGCCTTCTGCCCGTCGCCCTCGATGCTGACGGCGCCGTCGGCGTACAGCTCTTCCTGCGCCTGGTCGTACTGGCCGGCGCGGCAGAGTTCGACGAGGCGGTTGGCAACCTGCTGGATATCCATGCTGATGTCTCCTTGCTGGGAAAGTCACAGCCTAAGACCAACCCCTGACAGCGTGTTGTCAGCAGGCTGCGAGAATTTCGGACGTCCGGTACGTCACGGCTCGTAGGTGTCGTAGAAGAACTGTTCGAGCACGATCCGGCCATCGCGCACGCGATAGACGCAGATTTCGCGGATGTCGATGCGGCCCACGCCCTTGAACGTGACGTCCACGCTCAATGCGGTGCTGAACCAGCGCGCCGCCACGAGCGGTTCGCTGCAGCGCACGCTGTGCAGGGTCTCGACACCGCCCCAGAACCGGCGGCTCTTGCGCAGGATCGCGTCGAGCCCTTCCGCGTTGCTCAGCGCGCCGGGCGGGATGTCGTCCGGCTCGATGCTCACCGCGTCGTCGGCGTACAGCTCCTCCAGGGCTTGTTCGAACGCCCCGGCGCGGCACAACTCGACCAGACGCCTGGCGATGTCCTGCGTGCTCATGGCGATGCTCCTGACCCGGCAAGCGAGCGTAGCCCGCGCCGGATCGCCTCAGCGCACCGCCGGTCGTGCGATCACTTCCAGGTGCGACGCAGCGGATGCGCCTCGGTGGTCAGCACGACCTTCTCAGGGTCCAGCGTCTGCGGCGGCGCGAACAGCAGGTAGAAGTACTTGAACGTCTCGGCCAGCACGAAGCTTTCCATGTCGTCGACCTTCTCCTTCGTCACCACGCTCTTCAGCGTCGCGAATCCCGAGTCGGTGCGCGTGTAGCGCACGAAGTCGTCCAGCATCACCTGGCCCATGGCGCGGTACTTCGCATCGCCCGTGAGCCGATGCAGGTACCACGCCGACTCCACGATCTCCGGTCGCAGCGGATAGCCCGCCGATGTCACCTCGCGCTTGCGGTAGTCATACGCTTCCGGCGCGATGCCCCACTGCTGCCACATCGCGAACGACGAATCCTGCAGGCGTCGCGCCTGCGCCACGTCGCCCGACAACGCGAGCAGTCCCGGCCAGAACGCGTCGAGCGCGCCATAGCGGCTCGCCACGCGTTTGCCGGTCTCCATGTCGACGTGACCGACCCAGAGCGAGCCTTCCACTTCTTCCGGGTAGTAGCGATTGGCCGCCGCGATGCTGTCCTTCCACATCGCATGGCAGTCTTCGTCGCCGAACAGCGTCCAGCACTTCCACAGGTATTCGTAGTAAGAGTCGATGCGCGCGCCGACGTGGCTGCGCGTGTTCGTCCACTCGCCGGTCGTCACGTCGAAGCGTTCGCCCACCAGGCCGATCTTCGAACGGCGCTTGTAGGTTTCCACCAGCGCACGCTTCGCCTTCTCGTAGAAGACCGGATTGCCAGTGAGCTTGCTGAGCGTGCCGTACTCCAGCAGCAGCGTTCCGGCCTCGGCAGGATTGCTTTCGTTGCCGTGCGCCTTGCCGGTGCGCAGGTTCACATAAACGTAGGGCAGGCCGGTGGGCGAGTCGAACGCTGGCAGCAGGCGCGTGCCGAGATCTTCGGCAAGATCGAGCAGGCGCTTGTCGTCCGTCATCTGATAGCCGGACAGCAGCCCGCCGAGCAGGCGGATCACGATCTCGAAATGCTTCACGTCCAGGTCGCGGTCGAAAGAGAGCTTCGTCGCGATCAGCTCGCGCGCATCGCGGGCTTCCTCGTCCAGGCCCATCACGATCATCGTGTCGAGCGCGTCGACCGGCGTCATCAGCAGCGACTCGCCGTACCAGTCGTGCGGCTTGTTGCTCAGCGGCTTCAACGCATCATGGCCCCATGCGTGCTCCTTGTAACCGCGCCATGCGTGCAGGAACTGCGCCTTCACCTGCTCTGCGCTGCGCGCGGCCTTGGCATCGGAGAAGACGACCGGCGTCGCGGCATCGGGGAAGGAGGCTTCGGCCGCGACGCCGATCGTGGGGACCGCAAACAGGGCGAAGGAAAGCAGCAACGGACGCAGGCGCATCAGGTGTGTCTCCGGGAACGCAGGACGGCAAGGACGTCGTAGCAGGCGCCCATCGTGTGGTAGTCGGTCTTGCCGGCGGGACTCTTCTCGTCGCTGTACTTGCTGTTGCGGCGGTCGAGGATGCGGTACCACGCCCCGTGCTGGTGGTCGACGAAGTGCTGCCACGCATAGGCCCACAGGCGGTCGTACCAGTCCCAGTAATGCGTCTGGCACGTGGCATCGCCCAGTCGCGCCGCCGCGGCGAGCGATTCGGCCTGCACCCAGAAGTACTTGTCGTCGTCGCACACGGCGAACTCCGGCGCGAGGCCGAAGCCGTAAGCCAGGCCGCCGTACTGCGCATCCCACGCGCGCTGCACGGCGACATCGAACAGGTGACGCGCGGTGTCGACGGCCCACGGCGCCGGCGTTCCGCGCTCGCGCAGGTGGCCATCGAGGATCACCAGCAGCTTGGCCCATTCGGTCTGATGGCCGGGCTGGTAGCCCCACGGTCGGAACAGATGCTTGGGATCATCGCGGTGATAGTCCCAGTCGACATTCCACTCGCGATCGTAGTGCTCCCACACCAGCCCGCCCGCCATCCCGGCCTGTCGGCGCGTCATGTGGTCGGCCAGCGTGAGCGCGCGGTCGAGGAAGCGCGGCTGCCGCGTCGCCTCGTAGGCCGCCAGCATCGCCTCGCACATGTGCATGTTGGCGTTCTGGCCGCGGTAGTCGGAGAAGTTCCAGTCCGCATCGGCCTCGTCGCGATACAGGCCGGCGTCCGCGTCCCAGAATCGGCCCTCGAGCAGGTCCCAGGTCTCGTCGATCCACGGCACGACCTCGTCGATGCCCGCTTTCAGCGCGGTCGAGTAAGCCAGCAGCACGAACGCCACGCCATAGCAGTGGTTGGTGCGATCCTCCGGCGATCCATCGCGGATCGTCCACGCGTAGCCGCCGCTGGAGGGGTTGCGATGCACTTCGCGCAGATAGCGCAGGCCGTGTCGTGCAGCGTCGAGATACTCGGGATTGCCGAATTCACGCGCCGTCATCGCGTAGTTGAAGACGAAGCGGGTGCTGCTCACGAGATGGCGATGCGAAGCGTCGTAGACGCTGCCGTCGTCGCGGAAGTAGTGGAAGAAACCGCCCTGCGGATCGATCGCGCGCGGATGGTAGAACGTCATCGTGTCGGCGATGTGCGTGCGCAGGAACGTTTCGCTGCGGAAATCCGGCGCGGGAGTGGCGGGCAGGTTCATGGGCTCGTTCGCAGCAGTTGTTCGATGTCGTCGCGGGTCGGCATGGCGGCGAATGCGCCGTGCTTCGTCGCCGCCAATGCTCCGCCCGCGGCGGCATGGCGTAGCGCGTCGGCGATGGCGGACGCGTCGCCAAGGAAGGTGTCGAACGTCTGTGCGCTCACGCCGCGTTCCACGATCCGCAGGAGCAGCGAACCGACGAACGCATCGCCCGCCGCCGTGGTGTCCACGGCCGAGACACGGAACGCAGGCGCTTCGCCCTCTGCGTCACGCGTGTACCAGCGCACCGGCTTGCCGCCGTCGGTGATCAGCACCAACCTTGCGTTGCCCTGCCACAGTCGTTGCAGCATCGCGTTGTGGTGGCCTGCGCGACGGATCAGGAAGTCGGCCTCGCTGCGGCACAGCTTGATGATGTCCGCCTCGGCCAATGCCTCCCACAGTCGCGGCGCCGCATCGAGGCCTTCGGGCCACAGCGACGGACGCAGGTTGAGGTCCATGCTGACCAGCGCGCCGCGCTCGCGTGCCAGGCGCATGCCGGCGACGGTGGTCTGCGCGATGTCCGCCTCGGTAAGGCTGTTGGAGCACACATGCATCACGGCGGCGTCGTCGAAGCATTCCTCTCGGAAATGTGTTTCGCGGAACAGCAGGTCCGCCGCCGGCGGGCGATAGAAGCTGAAGCTGCGCTCGCCTTCCTCATCCAGCGATACAAACGCCAGGGCCGTGCGTGCCTCGGAAGTGTGCACGGCGAAGCGGGTGTCGACACCGAACGCGCGCAGCTGCGACATGAGGAACTCGCCGAACATGTCCACGCCGAGCATGCCGACGAAACGCGCATTGCCGCCCAGGCGCGCGACGGCGGCGCAGACGTTGGCCGGCGCACCGCCCGCGAACTCGACGAAATGACGAGGCTGGCCGGGCAGCGCCGGCAGCGCGAGAAAGTCGATGAGCGCCTCGCCGAAGCAGACGATGGCCTCGCGCTTGATGGCATGGCTCATGGCGACGCCACCGGCACCGGCGCTTCATCCAGCGCCTCGCGCCGCGCACCACGGAATCCGTACCAGGTGATGAACGCATAGCACGCCAGCGGCAGCACGAACGCCATCTGCACGCCGATGCGGTCGGCGAGCACGCCCTGCAGCAGCGGCACCACGGCGCCGCCGACGATCGCCATCACCAGCAGGCTCGAGGCCTTGCTCGTCAGCGGGCCGAGGCCGTGGATGCCGAGGGTGAAGATCGTCGGGAACATGATCGAGTTGAACAGACCGATGGCGACCACGCTCCACACCGCCACGCGACCTTCGTTGAGCATGGTCGTCGCCAGCAAGCCCATCGCGCCGATCGCGAACAGCCCCAGCAGCACGCGCGGTTCGATGCGCCGTAACAGGAACGAACCGATGAAACGACCCGCCATCGCCAGGCCCCAGTACCACGCCACGTATTCGGTCGCCGCAGCTTCATCCAGCGCGCCGATGCGTGGATCGCTGATGTAGTTGATCAGGAAGCTGCCGATCGCAACCTCGGCGCCGACGTACATGAAGATGCCGACGACGCCGAAACGCAGATGGCGATGGCGCAGCACTTCGGCGAACGTGTGGCGCTGGTGATCGGCGCTCTCGGTGGCCTCGGCGTGCGCGGGCAGGCGGAACAGCACGACGAACACCGCGAGCAGGAACAGACCGGCGGCGATGCCGAGGTACGGAAGCTGCACCGACTCGGCCTGCGAGATGCGGTACGCGGCCTGCTGCGCTTCGGGCATCTGCGCCAGCTCGGTGGCGCCGATGACGACGCCGGACAGGATCAGCGGTCCGATCAGCAGCGGCGCGATCGTGTGGCCGAAGGAATTGAGCGCCTGCGCCAGCGTGAGCCGGCTCGACGCGCTGTTTGCATCGCCCAGCAGCGCGATGTACGGATTGGCCGAGACCTGCAACAGCGTGATGCCGCTGGCGAGCACGAACAGCGCGAACAGGAACAACGGGTACGACGGAATCCTCGCCGCCGGGAAGAACAGCAGCGCCCCCACGCCGGCAACGCACAGGCCGATGATAATGCTGCGCTTGTAACCGGCGAGCGCCACCACCTTGCCCGCCGGCACCGACATCAGCAGGTAGGTGCTGAAGAACGTGAACTGGATCAGCATCGTCTGCGCGTAGTTCATTTCGAACACGGCCTTCAGATGCGGAATCAGCACGTCATTGAGGCTGGTGAGCGCGCCCCAGGTGAAGAAGATCATCGTCAGCACCGCGATCGCGGTGCGCGTGGACAACGGGCGACCGCTCATGCGGCGTCTCCGGGCAGGGTGAAGTGACTGCTCGCGCGCAGGTTGAGGCGCACGGGGGCGATGGTGGTGGCGATGGGCGTTGCAGGCTCGCGCAGGCGTTGCAGGATCAGCTCCGCCGCCTGGTGACCGCGCGCGCGTGGATCGACGGCAATCGTCGTCAGCGGCGGCGCGCTGACGGCGGCCTCGGGAATGTCGTCGAAGCCGGTGACGGCAAAGTCATGACCGGCGCGACGGCCGCGCGTCGACAAACCCGCCATGAGGCCAAGCGCTACCGCATCGTTGTAGCAGACGGCCGCGGTGGGCGCCGGATCGCGCACGAACAACGCGCCGGTCTGCCGCGCCGCTTCCAGCCGCGTCGGCGAGCATTCGACGATCCACTGCGGTTCCGGCGAGATGCCCGCGTCGGCGAGCGCAGCGCGATAGCCTTCGCGCCGCTCGTGGCACGAACTGGATTCCTCGTGTCCGCCGAAGAACGCGATGCGGCGATGACCCTGCGCAAGCAGATGCTCCGTCGCGAGGCGCGCACCGTGCGTGTTGTCGAGCGCGAGGTAATCCCAGTCGCCGCCGAGCGCGCGGTTGAACACCAGCACCGGCGTGCGCGAGGCGAGCAGCGGGCGAAGGCGCGCAGGGTCGGTGCCTTCGGCGGGCGAAAGGATGATGCCGGCCGGATCGTGTTCGAGCAGCGAGGTGAGCACCGCCTGCTGGCGCTCGGATGATTCGCCCGTGCTGCCGAGCAGCGTGACGTAGCCCGATGCGGCAAGTGCTTCGTCCACGCCCGCCGCGAACTCGGCGAAGAACGGATTGGACAGGTCGTTGATCACCAGCGCGACGGTCGAGGACACCTTGCGCCGCAGGTTCGCCGCGCCGCGGTGATAGACATAGCCCTGGCGCTTGAGCTCGGCCTCCACGCGTGCGCGCGTTTCCGCGTTGACCAGCGGGCTGCCGCGCAGCACCAGCGAGATCGTCGCCCGCGATAGATCGCAGGCGAGGGCGATGTCGGCCAGCGTCACCCGTCCGCGCACGGCAGGGGCGTTCATGGCGATGGGTCCGTGGCGTGGGGCATGAATTTGGATCGTTCTAAACTTGGGCATCCTGCGGGGCAGCGCCCGCCCGTGCAATCGTGCGATGCAGCATGAATCCGCTTGTCGGCCCATGCTAGCGTGCGGCGTTTAGAACGATCCAAATTCGGCCGCCGCCGCCCCGTCTTTGCTCAGGAGCGCCCATGTCCCGTCGTGCCCGTTCCACCTCCCTGCGCCTGGTGGGCGCCGCACTCTGGATCGCCGCAGGCCTGGCCTCGGCCGCACCGCCGTCGGGCGGTGCAGGCGCGAAGGCCTACGCCGCCGTCGACCCTTTCATCGGCACGGGCGGCGAGGGGCACACCTTCCCCGGCGCGACGGTGCCCTTCGGCATGGTCCAGCTGAGCCCCGACACGCAGATCAAATCGCGCAAGGAAGGCTACGGCTGGGCCGCCGGCTACCGTTACGACGACCACACCATCGTCGGCTTCTCGCACACGCACTTCTCCGGCACGGGGCATTCCGACCTGGGCGACGTGCTGGTGATGCCGATCGCCGGTGAGGTGAAGCTCGAGCGCGGCGATATCACCAAGCCCGGCAGCGGCTACACCTCGCGCTTCGATCACAAGGACGAAATCGCGCAGCCCGGCTACTACGCCGTGACGCTGCGCGACTACGGCATCCGCGCCGAGCTCACCGCGAGCCCGCGCGTAGGCGTGCATCGCTACCGCTTCCCGAAGGGCAAACCCGCGCACGTCCTCGTCGACCTGCGCACGAGCATGTACGACTACCCCGGCAAGGTGCAGTGGTCGCGTCTGCGCCTGCGTCCGGACGGCACGCTCACCGGCTTCCGCGAAACGCGCGGCTGGGCGCCGGGTCGGCAGCTCTACTTCGCGATGCGATTCTCCCGGCCCGTCAGCGGACATCAGTTCCACGACACCGAACAGGACGTCGTCTACAAGGGCTTCCCGCCGCCGGGCGAGAAGGACCCGCGCCAACGCGCGCAGATCGAAGGCCGGCAGCTGGTGGGCGCGCTCGATTTCGACGGCGCCGCGGGTGAATCGATGATCGTGAAGGTCGCGATTTCACCGGTGAGCGAAGAAGGCGCCATCGCCAACCTCGACGCCGAAGTGCCCGGTTTCGATTTCGACGCCGTGCGCAACGATGCGAAGGCGCAGTGGACGCAGGCGCTGGGCGCGCTCGACCTCGATGCGCCCGAACCGATGCGCCGCAGCGTCTACACCGCGCTGTACCACACGCTGATGGGCCCGACGTTGTTCATGGACGCCGACGGCCGTTACCGCGGTCCGGACAACGCCGTGCACCAGGCCAAGGGCTTCACGCACTATTCCACGTTCTCGCTGTGGGATACGTACCGCGCATTGCATCCGCTGCTGACCATCGTGCAGCCAGAACAACGCACCAACGACTTCGTCAACTCGCTGCTCGCCTCGCGCCGCGAAAGCCCGTACGGCGTGCTGCCGGTGTGGACGTTCCACGGCCTGGAGACGTGGTGCATGATCGGCTACCACGCCGTGCCCGTGATCGCGGACGCCTACATGAAGGGCATCCGCGGCTACAACGCCAACGAAGCGCTCGACGCGATGGTCGCCAGCGCCAGCTACGGTCCCTACGACGGAATCGCGCAGTACATGCAGCTGGGCTACGTGCCCATCGACGAGGAAGGCGAAGCCGCCTCGAAGACGCTGGAATATGCCTTCGACGACTGGACCATCTCGCGCATGGCCGGCGCGATGGGGCGCGGGGACGTCGCCGCGCAGTTCGGCAAGCGCGCCGCGAACTGGCGTCACGCCTTCGACAAGGACACCGGCTTCATGCGCGCACGCAAGCGCGACGGCAGCTTCCGCGAACCCTTCGACCCCAGCGCCAGCGGCTACGGCAGCGACTACACCGAAGGCAACGCATGGCAGTACTCCTGGTACGTGCCGCAGGACGTCGCCGGACTGGCCGCCGCGCACGGCGGTGAAGACCAACTGCTCGCGCGTCTGGATGCCGTGTTCGATGCGAAGGTCGATCCAAAGATCTTCGAGCACATGGAAGACATCACCGGCCTGATCGGCTGGTACGCGCACGGCAACGAACCCAGCCACCACGTCGCCTATCTGTACGCTTACGCGGGCCAGCCCTGGCGCACGCAGGACCGCCTGGGCCACATCATGAAGACGCAGTACGCACCGCGCCCCGATGGCCTGGCCGGCAACGACGACCTGGGCCAGATGTCGGCGTGGTACGTGTTCACCGCGCTGGGCTTCTATCCGGTCGCACCGAGCAGCAACGAGTACATCATCGGCCGCCCCTTCATGCCGCGCGCCACGCTCAATCTTCCGAACGGGAAGCGCTTCACCGTCATTGCCGAAGGGTTGGACGACGCGCACCACTTCATCGGCAGCGCCACGCTCAACGGCAAACCGCTGGACCGCGCCTACCTGCGTCACGAAGACGTCATGGCCGGCGGCGAACTGCGCTTCACCATGCAGGCCGAACCCAACAAGGCCTGGGGCGCCGCACCGGAGCAGCGTCCCTACTCAATGTCCACGCGCTGAAGTCGCCCCCACCGCGCCGGCCACCCGGCCGGCGGCGCACCACGGGCTGCTAAACTTCGCAGCCCACGGGCCTATAGCTCAACGGTTAGAGCAGGGGACTCATAATCCCTTGGTTCCAGGTTCGAATCCTGGTGGGCCCATTAGAAATCGTCGTAAAATATAGCGAAATTCAGCAGGTTCAGCGTTTCCCCTTATAGGCAGCTGTTGCCGAATTCCCCGGGGTTTTCTCGACATCCTTACACCAGAATTACACCGGGGGATGGGATGCATGGACGAGCAGGCCAACCCTCCGAAGCGGATCATCTGGCTCACGGGCCCGAAGGCAGGTCAGATCGAACCGCCTTTGCTGACGGATCGTCCGCTAGGTCCGGCGATGATCAGACTCATCGAAGCACTCGCGGCTGCCGACGTTGCGGAGTATCTGGCAGAGCTTCGCGATCAGCAGCAGCCCTCAGAACCTCCTGAGCCTTCAGCAGAGGGCTGATCTCTGACGCCGCGCGCGTCGGCTTCCGTCGCCCGGGCGCAGGCACCGGCTGCGTGGGCGCGCAGTTGCCGCTCTCCAGAAATGCCAGCAGGTGCGCTTCCGAGTACTGAGCACCACGCCCGAGCTTGTAGTAGCCCCATTCCCATTCCAACCTGCAAGGCGACCGGATGTTCAATTGGTCCGGGGTCAGCTCAGCAAGGATGAGCCTGCCGCCGCCGGCGTAGTCCTTGGACTTGTGCCAGGCGGTCTGCCGGCGCGCGAGCGCGACGTGGTTTTCCACGCTGTCCGGAACTGGTGCCCGGTCCTCGAACGGCCATGGCCCGACGCGGCTCCCAAGGCTGTGCACCTCGAACTGGTCGCGGGTGACCACGCCCTCGTACCACCTGCCACACACGCAGCCCTCTGCCGGCGAGTAGCCAACGACGGCGATTGCGTACCTGTGATCCGGTGCGCCGTGCTGGCGAGCGCCCGCGGCCAAGACCCGTAGCAAACCCGGCATCGCCTCCACGATCACGTCGTAATCGACGCTCCTGTCTGCGAGGCAGATGCGCGAGAACGCCTCGAGAAGGAACCGGCGCTCGCCTTGGCCGGCCAAGATGGTGTTGGCGTGGGCTACGGGATAGAGCTTGCAGATCTCGAAGTGACCGGCCGGGCCGATCCCGTCGGTGTCTACAGCGACTAGCGCCAACTGGGGAGTCACGTGCACGTTCAACAGGCTCATCGTGCCACCTCGCTTGCCTCGTGCTCGCGCCAGGCCCAAGGGTCCACCGAATTCCCTGTGCACGGTCCGAGACCCGAGCCGATGGTCCAGCCCCACGTCGCGCCTTGAGGCGTGCCGGTGACCATGTAGCCGACGACGGCGCCAATGGTGCCCATGATTGTGCCTGCATAGTCGCTCACCCTGCGTGCTCCCTCTTTGCTGGCAGCGGCGCCACGCGCGGAGCTGGTATGGGGTTCCGAGCCTGCCTCGACCTTTGGGCCTGCATCGGCATTTGGTGAATCCAGAGATGGCATTACCTTCGGCTTCCGAGCAGCTCCGGGGCGCGCCCCTCCCGCGTTTCTCCGAGGCCCGCCGCTCCGGCCCTTCACTCCCGCCATTTGCTGATATCCACGATTCTTGTGAAGTTGAATCTCTCGGGCGACAGCTGAAGACAAGGTGTTTTGCTCGCCATTTGCTGATTTCCACCGAGAGAGATTTTCTGGGTGAAAAAATCCCTGCATGGGAGGACAGGTGGTTTACGGCGCGTGGCACTGTGGACTTTGATACCCCCCCCGGTGTCCCCGCTAGCATGGCTGTCGGGCCGTTTCGTTCCTGGGGTACTGGTCTTGCACAGAGCAGGGAATAGAATGGGGGTCGATTTGCTTCTTGCCGGAAACGATACGGTTCCTGCCCGTCAACGGGATTTAGAACGCGCCGATGCTAAAAAAGCCTCCGCATGAGACTTCCGGAGCTAATGGGTTTGTGTACCCAAGAACCGAAGGTAAAAGTGGCGGCCAATAGTCGCGCCCTCTAATCGTCCAATCGCGATGCTGGTCGGCACATGGGGGCGAATGTGAATATCCGCTTCTGGCCGGGTAGCGGACATCTTGGGCAACCTGAGCGCCGGGACTGGTGCTAGCGTCTGTTTCCGGCCCAACAAGACAGTCGCGGCGATGATTTGGCTTGGCCGGCTTAGACGTTATGCCCGCACTATGAAGGCTGAAGTCCGTGCGCTGTATTTCGCGGCCCGCGATCCGGGTACACCTTGGTACGCCAAGCTGCTGGTCGCCGCCATCGTTGCCTACGCGCTGAGCCCGATCGACCTGATTCCAGACTTCGTCCCAGTACTCGGGTACTTGGACGATCTCATCGTTCTACCGCTAGGGATTGCGTGGGCAATTCGCTTGATTCCCCCTGCGGTCATGGCCGATTGTCGGGCACGAGTCGATGCCGGATCGGGCGATGTGCCAGGTAGCCCTTGGGCAACCGCTGTCATCGTTCTCATCTGGGTGGCGCTGGCGATCTCACTTGCGCTCTGGGCCTATCAGACATGGCGGTCCTAGTGCCTCCGGGTATTGGCCGATATCGGACGTTCGGCCAGCCACAGCCCCGCCCGCAGTGCTAACGTCCGCTTCCGACCCTAAGCTGACCTAGACGGAGCGGTCCGACGCTCCGTCTTAGTAGACATTTTGGCCGGCTGTAACGGCCTCGCACCTCAATGCCGAATTAGGCATACCCTGCTTGAGGGAGTGACGACGGATCGACTTATGGCCGAGCCGAAATCTGTAACTGATCGCTCGGCGCATTTACGGCTCGTGAGCGGTCTATTGCCACGATGATCACGCAGGCTCGGGCAAGTTCAGCCGAAGAATTCTCGCGGGGAGCGACAATGCTGATCTTGGTGTTGGAGAATGACCCGGACGTCGCCGATTGCGTCGTGATGGCGCTAAAGATGCTAGGTCACACGACCGTTCACGCCAGATCAGTAAAGGAAGCGATTGAACGGATTAATCGGGAGCCGTCGATTGATGCGGCGATGCTAGACGTTGATCTCGGACGCCAGACGGGGGCTAACGTCGCCATCCTGCTTACTGAGCGCGGGATTCCGTATCTGGTTGCAAGTGCGCATGCCGGCGACGAGGTTCCCGCTGTTATGCGCGGTGCACCACACCTGAGGAAGCCGTACCTGTTGCGCGACCTCGAGAATGCTCTAGAAAGCTGTCGCGCCGGTTAAGAGGGACGACGGAGGCCCGCAGGCAATGGCAACGAGCGGCTCCTTAAGCCCTTGGAGCTTCGTCGCCGTTCTCGCGCAATTGGAGAATCTTCGCCACCTGCGTGTCGGCGGCAGCCCGATGCTGCAGGGATTTGCACATCTCGATCCCGGCGGACGTCAGTGCCAATCCTTCATCGCCCTCGACCACCAAGCCGCTCTCGATCATTCGCTCTCGAACCACGGAGTCGCCATCGGTCAGTGCAGCGTGCTGTGAGATCCTTGTTAACACCTCGAGCAAAGCGAGGTCTTCGAGCGAAATTGGTTCCATGGCCGTCCGGAAATGGTTACACACGACGTATTGCCGCAACTATACCAACTGAATCCCGGCCAAGGTATGGAATCCGCATTCAGGCCGAGGTTGAGCCACTCCTCATGGGTGCCGCCTAAGCTACTCGTTCAAGCCATAGTGCTCTACAGCCCGCTGGCGAGCTTGATGAAGCCTTCTCAAATGGCGTTGGAGAACTAGCGCTGCTGGCCGATTCGCAGCATGCGGAATCCGGCGCGATTTGACACGCGATTAACGATCCCCGCGGAAAATTTACTGCCCCAAGATCAACCTTCAGTGGGAGATGAGGGTCATGACTGACGCGCATAGCCACGATCTCGAAGCGTTCGAAGCCATGGTGCCGGTGATCATCGAAGCGGTGCCCCAGGAGGACATCCTGTCGGCGTTCACGTGTTACATCGGGCCAGTGATTAGTAGCGCGGAGGACCCGAACGAGGTCCGGATCGCGGTGGACGAAATACTGCACCGCTACGGTGTGCCAACCCCGGGTCTCTAGTTCCAAGGTTAGGTGGGGGAGGGGTGCCAGGGGAGTGACGGGCTCTCCCTTGGCACCTATTGCCGATGCGCCGCCCTGAGTTCTTCCTGGTCGGGATACTCGGCGCGCAACCTGGCCATGGCCTCGTCCAACGCGGCCAAGCGCCGGTCCAGCTCGTCACGACCTAGCTGCATTCACCAAGGCCCAACGGTGATGTCGCCGAATTTTGCCGGTTCGGCGGCTCGCGCAATCCTCTAGCGCAGCGGGGCGCCCATCCTGTCTAAACGAACCCTGAGTGGCGCCTTGTGCTGCAATTGGGCCCCTTGAATCGCCTCACCGCGCTCCTATTTGCGTTTCGGACGGGGCGATCGTCCACACCGCCAATTGGAGACCTAGCCATGAACACGATGGTTCGCATTCCCCAGTGGCCCAACCAAGGCCTGTCCCAGGATCCGCTCCGGCAAATGCTCGACCGTCTAATGGAACGGGCCATGTTCGAGAACGGATCTTCCGATGAGTCGTCGATTGTCACCAGCCAATGGATACCCCTCGTTGACATCAAGGAGGAGGCCGGCCAGTTCGTCCTCTATGCGGATCTTCCCGGGGTGCCGCCTCAGGACATCGAGGTGCAGATGGACAAAGGAATTATGACGATCAAGGGCGAACGGCGCAGCGAAGCCACGTCGGATACCGAGAGCTTCTCCCGTATTGAGAGGCGTCAAGGCAGCTTTCACCGCCGCTTTGCGTTGCCTGAAAGCGCGGATCCCGAAGGCATTTCAGCTTCTGGCTATAACGGCGTCCTAAAGATCGTCATTCCGAAGCGGCCCGAGACAACGCCGCGGCGAATTCAAGTCGGTTCGGTCATCAGTCAGTAACCTTTGTGCGGCTGCCCGTCGTTTGGCGGGCAGCCGCCTCTTGATCGGGGTGCCTATGGATCGAGTAACGGAAGAGGCCCTGTGTGACCTGCAAGCGCAGGTTTACATTCTGCGACAGGCGTTGCGCGCGACGCTTCGCACCCATCCTGATCCGAGCGTCGCACTCGCATCTTGGAAGGCAGTGTTGGACGACGCGTCGATAAGCAAACCGATGGTGCCTTCGTATGCTCGAGGCAGCGACTACATCGCTGATCGATGCCAGGCCTTTGTGGAGGATTGGACGGCTGAGCTGGTCGACTACGCGGTGTCGCACGCACCCAATTTAAGTGACTAGCCCCAGAAGAAATCTGGTTCGTGACTCTGCCTCGGTGGGCGAGGTATCAATGCTCAAGCTGCGTTAGGCAACTCGTCGCAGAAATTCCCGCTACCCGGCCGGTCCGGAAGCAGTCTCGTGCCGCAAATTGCGATGCGATTCTGATTGACGTCCGCTCTTGGCCGATAGCAGACGCTGGGGCCGTGCGGACGCCGGATCGGATGCTAATGTCCGCTTCCGACCCGAAGCGGACGTAATGGCGAAGCACATGGATCGTCGCTATCAGAAGCGAATGGCAGCGTATTGGGCCCGAGCCGAAGCAAGGGCTTGTCGCAGGATCGACGAGCTCGATCTCTCAAGCTGGTTTGATTACTGGCACACGCACGTGGACTGGTACGGACGAGGTAACTCCCGTGCGGAGAATCGCGTGGGCATTGCCGCGTCTACCGTGCGCGTACTGAGGCACCTTGAGAAACGTGCGGCAGTCCGGCATGAGCCCTTCCAGCTCTGGGCAACGTTGTGCTCCAACACCATGGACAATGCGGTTTGGGCGCACTCGCCGAATCCAAACGGCACGGCCTATCCCGACGATCATCGCGGTGTCTTGTGGGGAGAGCCTGTTCCGGAGTGGGTTTCTGCTGCGCTTGACGCCACGCATGAGGTCGGCACGGCCGGCCACGGCGATGATGTTCGATATGTCGTCCGGCCGAGGGGCATGACCGCTTCTGGCCGATAGCGGACATTGAGCAGGGCGGACGCCGAGTCGGATGCTAATGTCCGCTTCCGACCCAAAGCGGACTGATCGTGATGCGGGCTCCAGTGGCAAAGTTTCTTTGGGCGTTGTTGCTCGCCTGCATAGCTGCGCTGAGTGCCGCCGCCTTCGGGGTCGGTGTGGCCACCGGAGGAATCGATGGCCCTGCACGAGGGAGCGATCTGATCCGTCTCTCTGAACGTCCCGTTCTCTTTTGCTTCCAAGCCGTGCTCTATCTCGCGATTGCCGTGTGTGCCGGCGGCGCCGCTTACAAGCTGTTCCAGCAGTTCAATCGGGAAGGGAACGGATCGTAACGTCCGCTTCTGGCCGATAGCGGACGCCGCCCCGTTTGGCGCGGTGCCAACGTCCGCACGCTTGGCGGATGTCCGCCTCTGGCAACGACTACCAGCTGAAGCCGGCGCCTGCCGAAACGCTTTTTTCGCCGCCACCAAATGCGGCGCCCAGCGACACGCTTGCCCGATTTCCGATGATGCGCTGATAGCCCGCGGCGATGGCCTCCTGGCCACCCTGCGCGCCGATGCCGACGCCGATGCGGTTGTTACCGGTTAATCCCGATGTGTTCATCGCCATGCCTGCATAGGCGCCACTCATCGCGGCCATCTTGTCGATGCGGCGATCCATGCGGTTGAACCGGTCGTCCACGTCCTTCTGCAACGTGCTGAAGCTGTCTGCCAGACCGGTCATCTCGGTGAAGCGCTGGTCCGTGTACGTGTTGGCGGCAGTCAGCGTGGCCGCGTCGCCGGCGTCCGCGTACTGTTGCGCCTGGTTCAACGTCTGAACGTCGCCTGCGTCGGCGTGCGCGCGGGCCGAGCTCAGCGTCGTTGCCGTCGCGGCATCGGTGTAGCCGTTCGCGGAGGCGAGCACGGTGGCATTACCGACGGCCATGTCGCTGCGGATCGCGCCTTCGCGCGCATCGGCGTAGGCATTTGCCGAGGTCAGTGTCGCAGCGTCGCCGCTGCTCATCTGCGCCACGTTGGCCGCATCGGTGCCCGCGGTGCCGGCCGCGACGTTGATGATGCGGCGTTGCGACGTGCTGGAACCCACCGAAATCACGTTGGCGACGCCGCCATCCGTGCTTCCGGCGCCCAGTGCCACCGAATTGCCGCCGTTCGCGGCGGCGTCCTGGCCGAGGGCGGTGTTGCCACTCGTACCCGCCGTGCCCGCAGTGCCTGGGAAGCCGCAGCAGCCTTCCTCGCCGGCGCCACCGATGCCAGCGGAGGCGCCATTTCCCATGGCGATGTTGTTGTTGCCACCGGCACCGCCCGCGCCGCCCGTGCCGCCCGCATAGCCGTCGCCGGCGTTGCCGCCCGTGCCGGCGCGGGAGTCGATGCCGATCGCGAAATTGCCCGTGCCGCCGGTTCCACCGACGCCCCCGCTGCCGCCGGCGGTGCCGTTTGCGCCGTTTCCGCCATTGCCTGCCTGGCTGTTCTCGCCGATGGCCGTATTCGCCGAGCCGGCCGCGCCTCCGGCACTGCTTGACCAGCCTGAGCGGGTGGGGCCCGCCGAGCCCGGCGTACTCGCGTGGCTACCGCTTCCGCAGGCCATGTCCTGGCCGGTGGCGTTTTGGCTGCAAGGGTCGGTACCCGTGCCGCCGACGGCCTGCGCGAGTGCGAGCGCAGGGGACAGCATCAGGAGGACAGCGAACAACGGCGCGCTGGCGAAGGCCAGTCGGGAAAGGGCAGCGGAACGGGGCATGACGATCTCCGGGGAACAGGACGCCGTGGAACATGCAAAGCCGCCCCCACGGCAATGCGCGAGAATGCATTCGTCCTGCGTGCGCGGATATCCACGAGATCAGGTAGTCGCGGTCTCCGCGCGGGGATTCCGGTCTTCCAGGCGGACCGGAAACTGCAGCTGCAGTCCCGTGCCCGACGCGTCCGAATGGATACGCAGTTGCCCGCCCAGGCGCCCCGCGCGCACGCGCATGCTGACCAGTCCCGCACCGCCCGCGTCCGTCGATGCCTGCATCGCCATGCCTTGTCCGTCATCGGCGATCCGCAAACGCAGCACGCCATCGACGCACTCCAGCCGCACATCCACGCATCGCGCGTTGCTGTGCTTGAACACGTTCGCCAGCGCTTCCTGCATCAGTCTCAACAGATCGAGGCTGCGCGCGGTACCCAGTTCGATGCCGTCCAGGCCTTCCAGCTGCCACCGACTGTCGATGCCTGCCAGTTCCATCAGCCTGGCAAGTCGATGGCGCAGCGGTGCGAGCTGCGCGGCCAGGTCCGCGTGCTCCCGGGCGGTGGAATCGACCACCAGGCGCAGGTCGTCGCGCATGTCTTTCAGTACGTCCACGACCTTCGCCTTGGGCATGTCGTCCGGCAACTGCTCCAGCTGCGTGATGGCGCCGATCAGCGTGCCGCCGAAACCGTCGTGCAGGTCGCGGACAAGCTGCAGGCGTTCGCCGGCGCGGCTGTGCGCGAGTTCGACGGCGTGCTGGCGCGAGAGCGTGGCCGCGAGATTCGACGTCGCGGCGTCGACCTCACGTTGCAGTTCGGCGTTGAAGCCTTCCATGCGGCGCATCGCGATGACGAAGCGGTACGCCAGCACGAAGCCGACGCCGATCAGCGTCAGCACCGAGGTCAGGCTGAGCAGGTAGGTGTCGCCGCGAACCCAGCCGAAGTAAAGGGCGAAGTCGTAGAACGACACCAGCACCGGTGCGATGACGCAGCCCGCCATCACCACGTAGTCCACGCGGCGCACGCGCCAGGCGCGGCTCAGGAACCAGCCGATGGCGATGTAGAAGAACGCGCCGCCCAGCAGGATCCATGGTGTTCGATGCGGCCCCATCCAGCCGGGCGCAAAGGCTGCGGCGACGAGGCCCGATGCGCACAGTGCACCCATGATGCGCTCCAGGCGCGGATACCGCCTTTCCCCATAGCGAAGCAGGAACATCGCGTAGCTTGCGCCGGCCGCCATGTACATCGCGGCGATGAACGCCTGCCAGGCGTCGGTGCTCGGGAAGGGCCACGTACTGGTAGCGATGAAGTTCGCGCCGTACAGCGAACCGCTGAATTCCGACAGGGCGAACCAGCCGTAGACGGTTTCCTGTCGTCGCAGCAGCCACACCAGCAGGAACACGCCGCCAAGGACCATGCTCATGGCGAGGTTGATCAGCTTTATGTCATAACGGCGAAAGCGGTCGCTTCGATACTGCGCGTGCACCACCTCAGGATCGCCGACGGTGACGGTTCCGAAGCCGGGCTGGTACGCCGTCAGGCCCGACACACGCACCAGTACCGTGTTCTCGCCTTGTCGGAGCAACGGTGGTGAAAGCAGGAAATACTGCGGCGAGTTCCATGTGCGCGACAGCGGCTCGACCAGACCTGGATTGCGTGCGACGAGGCTTCCGTTGACATACACCGCGCTGGTCATGCAAACGTAGTCGATCAGCAACGCGGTCGATCGACTGGCGTCATCCTGCCGCCAGTGCAGGCGATACCAGACCACGCCGTCGTGCTCCGGCCAGCGCGCATCCCAGTAGTCCATCAGCGTCACCGGGGTCCAGCCGGTGGCGGGCGCGGTGGTGGCGTTCCAATCCGACCGAACCGCCTCGGCGCGATCGATCGTCAACGTCGAAGCGGTGGACGCGAGCTGGCCAAACGCGATCGCGGGCCACAGCGCGAGCAGCGCCAGGAGCGCGCGTATCAACTCAGCAGTCCGATCGAACGCGCTTCGAACACCGCCTCGGTGCGCGAAGTCACCGCAAGCTTGCGGTAGATGTTGCGGGTATGGCTTTCGATGGTGAGCCGGGACAGGTTGGTGGCCTGCGCGATCTCGCGGTTGCTCAGTCCACGGGCCACCATGCGCAGCACCTCACTCTCGCGTGGCGTGAGCCGGGCATCGCCTGCTTCGGGCGCAGAAGCGGGCGCCTGGGGAAGCAGCGTCAGGATCCGTCGTGCGATCACCGGATCGATGGCGGCGCCACCGCGTTGCAGGATGCGCAGGAACATCGCGAGTTCGGCGTCCTCGCTGCTCTTGAGCAAGTACCCGATCGCCCCGGCACGAATTGCCGCGAGGATGACGTTCTCTTCCGCCCATGCCGACACGATCACCGCCTGTGTCTGCGTGCTGCGGTGTTGCATCCAGGCGATGAGATCAACGCCGTTGCCGTCGGGCAACTGCATGTCCACCAGGGCCAACGCGAACGGCCGCGCGGACAGGCGCGCACGCGCCGCTTCCAGGCTGGGGACCGCCTCGACGTGCGCATCCGCGCCGGCAACGTCCGACGTCAATCGCAACAGGCGTCGCTGGGCGCCGTCGTCGTCCTCGACGACCAGCACCGAAGAAAGCACCATCGACCGCGGTTCCACGATTCCCCTCGCCGGACCCCCCAAACGCACGCGAGTCTAGCGTGGTTGATCGCGCTCCGATCGTGCCGGGGCGGTCCGGGTGCCCGTGCGGCTTCCAAGCCTTGCAGCCCGGAGGCGGGTAGGCCAAGTCGTTGGCGTCACCTAGGCATGTTCAATTGACCGCGAAGGGGATACGACCTGTTCTGGACCACACGTGAGCCGCATTTCGAAGACTGATCGCCGGTTGGTGTCCGCTTCTGGCCGAAAGCGGAGGTTCGGAAGGGACGGCCGGCGCCTGTGCTGCTAATGTCCGCTTCCGACCCGAAGCGGACGTTTGAGGAGACGCAGTGCGCTGGAGAATCGCGGTAAGGCACGCGCTGTGCGTCGTCGCCATAGGTTTCGTCATCGGCCTCTTCGAAGGCGCTTTCCCATATGGCGATCCAGCGGGGGTTTTCCGTACCTGGGCGGCCAGCAATGTGGCTTTCACGTTGGCGGTGGTGATCCTGTTCTTCGCGGTCGCAACGCAAAGTCTCACCGAATCCCTCCGACAGGCCTTCATGACGCTCGGGGTGTACACGCTCGTCTCGATCCTGATTGGCCTCGTCTTGTCGGCATGGAGTGCGGCACCGCCGCTCATGATGCTGATCGAATGGCTGCTGGTCGTGCTCGCGGCGCTTGTTGGAACCGTCGCCGGGGCGTGGGTACGCACCGTGAGGTCGCGTCGACAGGCGACGTCCGTTTCTCGCCGTTAGCGGACATGCCGCGAGGCGAGCCGGCCTCGGCGATGCTAATGTCCGCCTTCGACCCAAAGCGGTCGTCGAAGAGCGATTCCACAACACACATAACAGGAGGAGTCGGGCATCCCGCCCACTCCTTTGTGTACAGGAACAGGGGGCAGAACGGTGAACACGGAAGAGCTTGCAGGGTTAACGTTTTGGGTCGATCGCGAGGTCGTTGAGCGTCAAATTCCGAGGCTGTACTCAGAGCTCGCCACCGCAGTCCAGAACAATGCCAACGGTTCGAGGCAAGCTTTTGCGCGGGAGCAGGCGCAGCTAGTTGCCCAACTAGCAGAAGTAGATCTGACTTCTCTGACGGATGCTCAGGCCAGATTTCTTGAAGAAAAACTCCGTCTACTTGGTCATCTCGGTGGCGCTGGCATTCGTGAATTGGAAGGCGTGCTCTTTCGCAATGCGCTGGATGTGGTGACGGCTGCCAGCGAGTTGAATCGCATCGCAGGTGAAGTCACGACCGCGATAGAGAGGTCGACCCAGATCAGGGCGGCTCTTTACGGTCTGGTTGATCCGTTCGAAACGCCGCGTGACGAGATTGTCCTTAGGGTCGTTTTCGATCATGACGCCTCGATCAATGATGTCGTGGATCTGAAGAAGTGGGCGCAAGAATGGCATGACATCGGCAGGGGTGTGGCCATGGCAGTTGGCGCCTCTCCTAAAGAAATTCGGGTCATCGGCGCTCAAACTGGATCGATCATCCTCACTCTTGCAACAACGTTGGCAATAGCCAGAGTTATCTCGTCCGTACTGCTGAAGGCCTTGGAAGTTGCAGAAAAGGTCCAGGCGTTGCGCAAGGCTGAACTTGAGATACAAGCGCTAAAGCTTGCCAACACGCAGGTGCTAAACGCCATTCGACTCCAGGCCGAGGCAGAGAAGCACGAAGGCTTGGAGCATATTTCGAAGGCGATCGCCGACGAAACACCGAATCTCGACGGAGAACGGTTGGCCGCCCTCGAGAAGGCGGTTGGAAAGCTTGTGAAATTCATTGAGAAGGGCGGCGAAGTTGACGTTGTGTTACCTGCCTCGATGGAGCAGGCAGCTGAAGAGCCGCAGGGCGAAGCTCTTCGCCTCAAACGAGACGTGGTGCGTATCCGTGAACTTGAGCATGGGATGCGAGCGATCCCGTACATCGGTAGCGACGCGGGCGGCGAGGAAGCCGTAGACAGACAGCGCTCGCAGGATGAGTGAGGGGCCCAGATGTCCGCTCTTGGCCGAAACTGTAAATTGGGCGAGATCGAGGAGGTAGGGCATGAAGTACGTGGATGGCCCCGACATTGAGCCAGGCGACATCATCCAGATCGCCACGAAGTATCGCGGAAAGGTCATCGCCTCGATGGACACGGGAAGGTATCTCCCCGGGCAGGAAGGCTGGGCATATCTCGGTGAAGGCATCGTGGTCGATACCGACTTCGGCGGTCTCGTGCATTACACCGTCGAAACCGCTGAAGACTTCGTGCTGATCGAACGCCCTGACAGAGTGCAGACCTCCTCTTCTGGCCGTTAGCGGACGTTGAGGCCGCCTCATTCACTGGCTGGCCGGGTGCTAATGTCTGCTTTCGACCCATAGCGGACATCGCTGCGGAAGGCCTATGCCGTACTTCAAAGTTAGGCTCTCTGGTGCGGGCATCTCGTATCCCTTTGCCGACGGTTCCGATCCAGTCATCGGGTTCTTCACCACACGCGTGGTGAAGGCGCCGGATCTCGGACAAGCGCAAGCCGCCGCGACGTCGCTCGTGCTGAGCGAATGGCTGCCAGGCGGTCCCTACGCGGCCGACAATGCCGGTTCGCCGCCGACGCTGTCCATCGAGGAGGCGTGGCCCATCGGCTTGTTCTCCGGGTTCTTCGGGGCAGCGCCTGATGGCTATACCTTCTATACACACGACGACTGAAGTCGGCTGGCAACGTCCGCTTCTGGCCGATAGCAGACGTTAAGCCGAGCTCGGACCCAACAGTGGTGTTGCCTGCTTTCTTGCCAAAGCGGACAGAAGAGCGCCCCGCGTATGCGGGGCGCAGGTGACTGTTGCGTCTTACATCACGATCACTTCTTGCCTTGCGCGGCTTGCTCGATGAGCTTGGCAACCGCTTCGGGCTTGGAGACATAGATGGCATGGCTGCCAGGCACTTCGGTGACCTTTGCATCTGCGCGCTTGGCCATCATCTGCTGCGCCGGCGGCGGGATCATGTGATCCTCGGTAGCCACCAGGTACCAGCTCGGCTTCGACTTCCACGCCGGAACGGTGACCTTGCCGGCAAGCGCGTCGACGCCCCACGGCACCTGCGAAGCGGCCATGAACGCGGCTTCCTCCGCCGGCAGGTCGCCAGCAAACGAAGCAGCGAACTTCGCGCGGTCCAGCGCCAGGAATCCATCCTGAGGCGGCAGGATCGGTGGCTGCGGGGCGCCCGGCGGCGGGTTGGCGATGAGCGTCTGCACCGACTCGCCAGCATCCGGCGCGAAGGCGGCGATGTAGACCAGGCGTTCGACCTTGGGGTCGCTGCCGGCTTCAGAGATCACCACGCCTCCGTAGGAATGGCCGACCAGCACCACCGGGCCGTCCTGCTGCGCGATGACGCGCTTGGTGAAGGCGACATCGTCGGTGAGCGAGGTCGTCGGATTCTGCACGATGCTGACGTTGTAGCCATCCTTCTTGAGGATGTCGTAGACCTTCTTCCAACCCGAGCCGTCGACGAAGCCGCCGTGGACGAGCACGACGTTCTTCAGCGGCTTCGAGGTCGGGGACGGCTTGGCGGCATGGGCGGTGGAGGCCAGGGACAGGGCGGCAACCGCAGCGAGCGCGAGCGACTTCAGTTTCATGGGATTCTCCAGAGCGGGTAGTGAGGCGGTTCGGTCTTTCGGCGGAGAGACTGGCGGGCCAGCCTTGGAGCGCAGATTGCCGTCCGGCCCTCACGCGCACCATCGGTTGAATGACCGAGGCCCACGCGGGAAAGGCGGGGCTAGACTTCCCGTCCTCCCCGTGTAGAGGTGATGAAGACCGTGGAAGACTCTCCCGTCGCTGTCCTGGATGTGATCCGGTCGCTGGCGTTCGTCGGCGACCTCGCCATGGGCCAGCCGACGGACCACTCGCCGCGCGCGGCGTGGATCGCAGGGCAACTGGCCCGCGAAGCGGGTGCGGATCATGCCACCTGCACACGCGCCACTGCAGTAGCGCTGCTGCGCTGGTCGGGCTGTACCGCCAATGCGCCAGAGTTCGCTCAGCTGTTCGGCGACGACGTGAGCGGGCGCAAGGCATTGCTCGCGATGCAGACTTCCGGCAGCAGTTTCCGGTCCGGTACTCGAAAGAAGAGTTCCGCGTTCCTGTCGCTGTCGCGTATCCATTGCGAAGTGTCGGGCGATATCGCGGCGCAACTCGGACTGGATGAGGACACCCAGTTCGCACTGCGCCATCTGTTCGAAAGCCATGACGGCACAGGCGCGCCTGACGGACTGCGCGGCGAGCAGGTTCCGGTCGCCGTCTACATGGCGTCGCTTGCGGGCGATCTGGACATCTTCAGCCGGCTCTATGGCCTGGAGCAGGCATGCAAACTCATCGCCGAACGCGCGAATGTGCTGTATCCGCGAACCCTTGCGGGCCTGGTCCTGCTACACGCCAGACAATGGCAGGCTGCGCTCGACGACGACCCGACGTTGTCTGGCCCGTGTTCGCTGGATGCGACGTTGTCCGGGCGCACGACTTCGCTGGAGATCCTGGCGGACGTGATCGATCTGAAGTTGCCTTGGATGACCGGCTACTCGCGCGCCGTCGCCAACCTTGCACGCAATGCCGCACGCCAGCTCGGTTTGGACGAAGTCAGCCAGCAACGCGTGTATCGCGCCGCGCTGATCCATGGCATGGGGCGCGCCGCCGTGCCGAACATTGTGTGGGACACGGAGGGCCGGCTTGCGGAGTCGGCATGGGAACGCATCCGCCTGGTGCCCTACTGGACCGGCCGCGCGGCGCGACAGATCGGTTCGCTGGCGCGTGAGGCCGAAGTCGCCTCGTACGCGTACGAGCGTCCAGATGGCTCGGGCTACTTCCGCGAGGTCAAGGAGGTCAGCTTTCCGCTCGAAGGCCGCATTCTCGCCGCGGCGGCGGCAATGGCCGCGCTGCGAATGGCGCGTCCCTGGCGCGATGCGTACCCGGAAACTGCGGCAGGCGAGTTGTTGATGGCGGAGGCCGCGGAGGGTCGCTACGACGTGGACGTTGTTCGCGCGCTACTCGACAAGCCGCGGTCGCCAACGGCCAGACCTGTCGCGCCACCGACGGCGCTACTTACAGATCGCGAGCGGGAGATCCTTCGCTGGATCAGTCTCGGCGCGAGCAACAAGCAAGTGGCGCAGAAGTTGTCGATCAGCCCGAGCACGGTGCGCACGCACGTCGAAAGCGTCTTCCGGAAGCTGGACTGCTCGACGCGAGCGGCGGCCACATTGAAGGCCACTCAGTTGGGACTGCTGTAGTCCCATTTGTCCGCGTGGTCGCTGCGATCGGCCCCGGGCTGGCGGGGACCACGCCGGTGACCCATGGCGTGTTGCCTTGTCAGCCGTAGTGGGCCAGGAACATGTCTACCGACGTTTCCGCAACCTGCTTTTGCTCGGCGGGCGTAAGAGGCGGCTGACCCAAGGCGATCTGCGGCCAGAACGCGAAGCCCTTGACGAGCCCTTGCAATTGCATCGAGGCGAAGACGGGATCGCTTGTCTTCAGCCTGCCATCACCCGCGGCGGCACGGATCCAGATGGTCAGACCTTCCTCGCGCTCGCCCATGCGCGCAACGATCTCCTGCGTGCGCTCGGGTGAATGAATGCCGGCCGCGATTGCGACGCGTGCCAGGTCTGCGAAGCTCGGGTCGTGCAGCAAGCGAAGCTTCTGCGAAACCAAATCCAAGAGCTGCGCTCGCAGCGGGCGGTCGCTGCGATAGGCCGGATCCGCCCCTTCCGCGGCCCGTTCCCAGAGCTGCTGAATGATCTGCGCGAACAGGGCTTCCTTGCTCGGGAAGTGGTTGTAGACGGTCCGCTTCGACACCCCTGCGCTGGCGGCGACCCGGTCCATGCTCGTGGCCTCGTAGCCGGACTGCCTGAATTCGGCGATTGCGGCGTCGAGGATGGCCGCGCGCTTGCGGTCGGTCAGACGGGAGGGGGCGGGGGAAGTGCTCATCCGACAAGTTTACACCGACTAGTTTACTTTTGAAAAAGAGGAAACTACACTGTGTCGTGTACTTTTCGAGGTGTCCGCCATGACCACCCCGTCCACCCCAGCCCGCCGCGCGTTCCGCCTGGCAGGCCGGAGCGCCCTTCTCCTTGGAGTTCTGATCGTGAGCGCCTGCCTTCTTTCCGTCGCCAAGACCAATGTCGCCTTCGCTGGCTATCCTGATTCGCCGCAGGCCGCGGACGGCCGGTTCCGCAATCCGGTTCCGAAGCCGGTCGACGGAGTGCTTAAAACCCTGGGTCTCATCTGGGACGTCCTGCTCAACAAGCCAGCCGACACCGTTCCGGCTGCGGCGCTGCCCGTCGACGGGCTCACCCGCGCCCAGCTCGAAGCTGCGCCTGACCGAAGCCTGTTCCGGCTCGGTCACTCGACGATGCTGATCAAGCTGCGCGGCGGCTTCTGGATCACCGACCCGGTCTTCGCGGAACGTGCATCGCCGGTGCAATGGGCGGGCCCCAAACGCTTTCACGCGCCGCCGATCGCGTTGGAAGATCTGCCGCCGTTGCGTGGCGTCATCATCTCGCACGATCACTACGACCACCTTGATCGCGAGACTGTGCTGCAGCTCGCGCAGACGACCGGTGTCTTCCTGACCCCACTGGGGGTCGGTGACCGACTGATAGCCTGGGGTGTGAGCCCCGATCAAGTGCGTCAGTTCGACTGGTGGGAGAGCACAACGCTCGGTGGTGTGCAATTCACGGCCACGCCAGCGCAGCACTATTCGGGCCGCGGCCTGTTCGATGGCAACAAGACTTTGTGGGCATCCTGGGTGATCGTCGATGGCGCCGACGGCGACACCGCGGCGCACGATCTACGGCTGTTCTTCAGCGGCGACACCGGCTACTTCGAAGGCTTCAAGGAGATCGGCCAGCGCTTTGGGCCGTTCGACGTAACCATGCTCGAGACCGGCGCGTACAACACGCAATGGCCCTACATACACATGCAGCCCGAGCAGACCGTACAGGCGCACCTCGATCTACGCGGTCGTTGGCTGGTACCGATGCATAACGGCACGTTCGACCTAGCCATGCACGGTTGGACCGAGCCATTCGAGCGCGTCCTCGCGCTAACCAACGATCGGGGCATCGCGCTGGCGACACCACGCATGGGCGAACGACTCGACCTGGCGTCGCCGCACGCGGCCACGCGCTGGTGGCGCGGGGCGGGTGAAGCCTTGGCGTTTGCAGATTCGACCTTGGCACCGACCGCGCGATAGCGCGGGCCCGGCCGCGGTCGGACTCACAGGTGTCTTTCCAGATACTCACATCCGAAGGAGATAGAGCATGTCTAAGGTATGGCTTGTTACAGGAAGTGGCTCGGGCTTGGGACGGGCAATCGCTATCAAGGCGTTGGACGCGGGCCATCGTGTCGTCGCGACTGCGCGCGACGTGGAGCAACTGGACGGTCTGGTTGCGTCTTTTGGTCATCGGGTAGCGCCGGTCCGCCTCGACGTTACCGATGAGCGGGAGAGCGTCGCCGCCGTGGACGCCGCGATTACCGCTTTCGGGCGCCTCGATGTTCTCGTGAACAATGCTGGGTTCGGTGAAACGAGGCCATTCGAAGAGGTTTCATCGGAAGATTTTCGCCGTGTTGTGGAAACCAACTTCTTTGGCGTCGTGAACCTCACGCGAGCCGCCCTCCCTGGAATGCGTCAACGAAGGAGCGGGCACATCATCCAGATTTCATCCGTCGGTGGGCGCTCGGCTTTAGCAGGAAATGCCGCCTACATTGCATCCAAGTGGGCCGTGGGTGGATTCTCCGAGACTATCGCTCTCGAAGCGGCACCATTCGGCGTGAAAGTGACTGCTCTCGAACCAGGTGGCATGCGCACCAACTGGGGGAAGCGAGCGTTCGGTAGCGTGCCTCCCATGTTGCCGGATTACGAAGCCTCGGTTGGCGAAACCGTCCGGCAACTGGAAGCGTACTGGGGAAATGAACCGAGCGATCCAGGAAAGGTCGCGCAAGTCGTTGTCGGTGTCGCCGAGGCTGATCGTTTGCCATCTCACATCCTCCTTGGCTCAGACGCATTCCAAGGAGCACTTGGAGCTGACGCCGCGAGGAACGCTGCGGCTGAGCGGTGGAGAAATGTAAGTGCGTGGACGGATATTGCTACCGAGGGACCGATCCCCGTCCTCCCTTCTGAGTAAACACCGCCTGGGCCGCGAACCCCGTGTCGTTGGCCCGGAACAGCCCATCTGGAACCAGACGCTGACGGTTTCGATGTCCGCTTCTGGCCGTTAGCGGGCGTTGACCCGGGGTCGGGATGCAGGCCTGGCCAGTTGGCTGTGCAGCAGTTGCAGTTGCGCCCGGATTCAGAGCTGCTTGGGGCAGTCTCGGAGAATCTGGATCTCCGGATGATCGATTCTGGGAAGATCGGTGATCACGAACTCCAGCCCAACGGGGCCGGCCCAGCTCGGAACAGGCTGTCCCTCGGAATACTTGACGGGCTCCATCGGGTAGCAGAGAACGATCTTCGACTCGAGCAGAACCGCCCGAGGCGCTTCGTTCGAAACGATGTTTCCCGCAGTTTCGTTCACGACGACCGATACATGCAGGGAGTCGCCAACCCATCGCGTGCTTGGCACTCCCAAGGGCTTGGACCATGGCCGCGGCTCGCGAGTTATCTGCAGACTAACTTCTGCCGCGAAGCAAGGCAGCGATATGAGGTGAAACAGAGCGCACGTGAGCAATCGTAACCGGGTCATGGGCACACCATGTGCAAGCGTCCGGATGGTGTTGCCTGGGCGCGAGGGTGTCAATCACCGTGACTGGATCACGTAAACCCGGGAACGTCCGCTTCTGGCCGTTAGCGGACATTGGAGCGGGGCGGCGGCCGGTTTGGATGCCAACGTCCGCTTTCAACCCAGAGCGGAGATTTCGCCCGGGACCGCTCGATGCGCCTATCCCTTTTGCTCCTCGTGCTGCTGGTCGCTCCCGATGCGTTTGATTGAAAGTGTGCAGCGACGTTCCTCCGGTTTGGGGCCCGGCACAAGGTAGTACCTCCGAGGGTACACTCCCTATCGTGGCCTCCTACTTGCGACCTCATGCTTCCTGATCTCCCCACGTTAAAGTCGCATTTGCGCATCGCGCTAGACAAGGGCGTGAAAGCCCGCGCTCGCCAGATGCTAGGGGCCTTTCGAGATGTGCCGGTCCACATGGTTCTACGGCCGTGGCGTTCTACGCCGGGCAGGCCGTGATGGGCGTGTTCGGTATCACCATTTCCGGACTTCGCATCGCCGGCGGCCTGATCGTGGGCTTTATCGGCTTCCGCACGCTGTTCCCAGCCGACGGAGCCGACGATGCGCCGGAAGTGGAGCATCGCAGCGAAGAACTGCTGCGCAACCACAAACGCGACATCGCCTTCATCCCGCTTGCCATGCCAACTACCGCCGGCCCGGGGACCATCGCGCTACTCATCGGTACCGCCGCGACCTTGCACGATGAGCGACCGTTCTCGCCATGGGTGATGCAGCTCGCGCCGGTGCTGGTGTTCCTCCTGGTCAGCCTCATCCTCCTCCTGTGCTTGCGCAGCGCTGGCGCGATCATCCGCCTGCTGGGGCACAGCGGCGTGGAGGCACTCTCGCGTCTGATGGGATTCCTGCTCGCCTGCATGGGCGTTCAATTCGTCATCAATGGCGTGGTGGACATCATCCAGGACTACCCATTAGTAAACTGAGCGGCGAGCGCCGCCGCGCGCTCCGATCGGGGGGAACACTTCCAACCCTCAGGCCTTGTCTCGTGAATGGCTCGTCACCGCTCTGTACAGCTAATGGCGTAACCTAAAAATGCATTAGACAGGCGTCCCCTGTCCGCATCTATAGCCTCCGTGCAGCTTGAGGTTGCCGATGGAGGTGTTATGCAGATCCTATTCGTCGCCAGCGCTGCCGAACTCGTGAGTAGGGCGCTCAGCGGGCCTGGACACGAAGTTGAACTTGCAGGCCCCTAGTTAGGGGCGGACGAACTCGCGAACGGACTTGGGTTCGACGCTACGCGTTGGTGTTCAGTGTCGCAATGCTGGTATTGGCACTTCGGCGGAGGAAACGCGATGAAGGGCCGCTAGCCGCCGTGGCTTCGGCACCCTCTAGAGGACACGATATGTCGACGATTCTTGGTGCCGGCGCCCGCGCGCCAAATTTCAAGCTCCACGTGACTCCGGACCAGTTGCTCTCGCTGGATGAGATCCGGTGCAAGCGCATCGTGCTTGCCTTCTACCCGGCGGACTGGAGTCCAGTGTGTGGAGACCAGATGGCGCTGTACAACCAGGTTCTTCCGGAGTTCCGCAGCCGGCGTGCCGAGATATTCGGTATCTCGGTGGATGGTGCGTGGTGCCATCAGGCATTCGCGCAGGCCAGAAACCTGCACTTTCCGCTGCTCGCGGATTTCGAGCCGAAGGGCGAGGTGGCGCGTGCCTACGGAGCATACCGAGCGTCGGAAGGCGTTTGCGAACGTGCGCTGTTCGTAATCGACGAGAAGCAGGCAATCGTTTGGAGCTACTGCTCGCCGATCGCAGTGAACCCGGGCGCCGATGGGATTCTTGATGCGCTCGACGCGATGCCGACGACTGGAGAATGACGATGGCCAGCCTCAAGGTTCCCGTGGCAACTTCGGATCACATCCTCGGTACTTACGGTGCTCCTGTGACGTTGGTCGAGTATGGCGACTATCAATGTCCCCATTGCGCAGCCGCCCAGTTGCCGGTCAAGCAAATCGAGTTGCGCTATGGCAGCAGGATTTGTCTCGTTTTCCGGCATTTCCCGTTGACGGAGGTCCATCCTATGGCGGGCGTTGCTGCGGAGACAGCCGAATTCGCGGGAGGCTACGGGCGCTTTTGGGAAGTGCACGACGCCATGTTCGCCAACCAGCCGCGTCTCAGTCCCGACTGGTTGTTGACGCTGGTCAGCGCACTTGAACTACCCATCCAGGAATTTCAAGAAGCGCTGGCGTCGGGGTTGCACGCACGCAAGGTTGAGGCCGATTTTCTGGGTGGTGTGCGCAGCGGAGTCAACGGCACGCCCACATTCTTCGTCAATGGTATCCGCCACGATGCCGGTTACACATTCACCGAACTCGCCTCCAGCATCGACAGCGCAATGGCAGGCTAACGTTGCGATAAGCGCGATGTGAGCCGTTACCTGGCCTCTCCATGTAGGAGAGCGACTTCATCAACGGAAAACAAACTCGCACATTTGTGCTATATGCCGGCGCTGCCTTGGGCCGATAGCGGACGTTGGCCCCTTGGCGCTCCTCCTGCCCGGCGACCTCTCGAGCGCAAGCCATCCGACGTTCGACGTCGTCACACCATTCCGCGGCGAACGAAGCTTGGATTCGACTTGATGCCTCGACGCGAACGCCAGAACACATCAGCCGCTGCCTTCGTTCGTGTTCGTGGGGCGCGCGAGCACAACCTGCAGGATATCGACGTCGATATTCCACGCGACGCGCTGGTGGTGTTCTCGGGAATATCGGGCTCGGGGAAATCCTCACTCGCATTCGGCACGCTCTACGCCGAAGCGCAGCGCCGCTACCTTGAATCGCTGTCGCCTTACGCGCGACGCCTGGTCAACCAGGTCGGTGTGCCGGATGTGGATTCGATCGAAGGCCTGCCGCCGGCGGTGGCGCTGCAGCAGCAACGCGGCACGCCCAATGTAAGGTCGACGGTCGGCAGCGTGACGACGCTGTCGAGCCTGGTGCGCATGCTGTACTCGCGCGCGGGCACGTATCCGTCGAAGCAGCCCATGCTGTACGCGGAGGACTTCTCGCCCAACACGCCGCAGGGCGCGTGCCCGAACTGCCACGGCCTAGGCTACATCTACGACGTGACAGAGGCCTCGATGGTGCCCGACCCGTCGCTGAGTATCCGCGAGCGCGCCATCGCGTCCTGGCCGCCGGCGTGGCACGGGCAGAACCTGCGGGACATCCTCGTCACGCTGGGCTACGACGTCGACACGCCGTGGTCGCGACTGCCGAAGAAGGACCGCGACTGGATCCTCTTCACCGAGGAAACCCCCACGGTACCGGTCTACCCCGGGTTCACCCCCGCCGAAACGCGTACCGCGCTGCGCCGAAAGACCGAACCGGCGTACATGGGCACCTACACCGGTGCACGGCGTTACGTGCTGCACACCTTCGCCACCACGCAGAGTGCGCTGATGAAGAAGCGTGTGTCGCGCTTCATGAGCGGCGCGCCGTGTCCCGTGTGCAAGGGGCGCAGGCTCAAGCGCGAGGCCTTGTCGGTGACCTTCGCGGGCCTCGACATCGGAACGCTGTCGCAACTGCCGATCAACCGTGCCGCGGAAGTGCTCAAGCCCGCCGCCGATGGCCATTTCGACACGCCGGCGAAAACACGCACACGGGGCCGATCCGACCACCGCAAGGACGTGGCCGCGCGCGTGGAGGCGGGCGGCTCCGCGCATGCCGGCGGCTCCGACGTTCGCCGCACGCCGGATCTCTCCGAGGAAAAACGCATCGCGGCCCAGCGCATCGCGCACGACCTGCTCGATCGCATCGGCACGTTGCAGGCACTGGGGCTGGGCTACCTCACGCTGGATCGGCCAACTCCCACGCTCTCACCGGGCGAACTGCAGCGACTGCGGCTGGCGACGCAGATCCGCTCGAATCTGTTCGGCGTCGTGTACGTGCTCGATGAACCTTCCGCCGGCCTGCATCCCGCCGACAGCGAAGCGCTGTACGACGCGCTGGACCAGCTGAAGGTGGCTGGCAACACCTTGTTCGTGGTCGAACACGACCTGGACCTCATGCGCCGCGCCGACTGGCTGGTGGATGTCGGCCCCGACGCCGGCCAGAACGGCGGTCGCGTGCTCTACAGCGGTGTGCCATCAGGCTTGCGCGATGTGGAGGCATCGCACACGCGCCGCTATCTGTTCGGCAAGCGCGATACCCGTCGCCGTGAGGCACGCCCGGTGTCGCAGTGGCTCGAGCTGCGCGGCATCCACCGCAACAACCTGCACGGCGTGGACGCGCGATTCCCGCTCCGCGCTTTCACCACCGTCACCGGCGTCTCGGGTTCCGGGAAGTCGAGCCTGGTGAGCCAGGCCCTGGTGGAGCTCGTCGGCGAACACCTGGGGCACGAACCGTCGACGGAAGACGCCGAAGCCGACGGCCCACCCCGGCCGGGATCGATCGCACGCACCGCCGGGCGGATCGGTGCAGGCGCGGACGCGATCCGGCGCATGGTCAACGTCGACCAGAAGCCGATCGGGCGCACGCCGCGTTCCAATCTCGCCACGTACACGGGCCTGTTCGACCACGTCCGCAAGCTGTTCGCGGCGACGAAGACCGCCAAGGCGCGCCGTTACGGCGCCGGCCGCTTCTCGTTCAATGTCCCGCAGGGACGATGCGAGACCTGCGAAGGCGAGGGCTTCGTCAGCGTCGAGCTGTTGTTCATGCCCAGCGTGTACGCGCCGTGTCCGACGTGTCATGGCCAGCGCTACAACGCCAAGACGCTGGAGATCGCATGGCGCGGACGGAACATCGCGCAGGTCCTCGGCATGACGGTCGACGATGCGCGGGCGTTCTTCGCCGACGAGACCGCCGTTGCCCGACCGCTGGAGCTGCTGCACGACATCGGCCTGGGCTACCTGCGACTGGGCCAACCGGCGACGGAACTGTCGGGCGGCGAAGCGCAGCGCATCAAGCTGGCGACCGAACTGCAGCGAAGCCAGCGCGGCGACACGCTGTACGTGCTGGACGAGCCGACCACCGGACTGCATCCGGCGGACGTCGACAAACTGATGACGCAACTGCACGGACTGGTCGACGCCGGCAACACCGTCATTGTCATCGAACACGAGATGCGCGTCGTCGCCGACAGCGACTGGGTGGTGGACGTGGGGCCCGGCGCGGGCGAAGAGGGCGGGCGCATCGTGGTGGCCGGCAGGCCGGACGACGTGGGCCGTGCCACGCACAGCCGCACGGCGCCCTATCTGGCTCTGTGGTTACGGTGAGCCCGTCCTGGCGATCCATTTCAACGTTTCGTGCCGACCTGAGCACCCGGACCAGGCGCCGCCCGGCACTACGATGGTCGGCCAAGTGGCCGACGACAACCGCGCAGGCACGGTTCTTGCCCTGCGTCGATGTAGAAGCGTTCATCACGTTGGTCGCGCTACAAGTTGTTGACCGTTGCGCAGATTGAAGCTCAGCTTGATCTGCCCCCCTGGAGGCTTGTTTGTGAGCACCCCCTACGAGACTCTTGGGGTCGCCCCAACTGCGTCTCTTGACGAGATCAAGAAGGCTTACCGGAGGTTGGCGCGGAAGCTACATCCAGATCTCAATCCAGGAGACAAGGCGGCAGAAGCACGGTTCAAGGACGTTGCCAGTGCCTATCGGTTACTGAACGACCCTGAGACACGGAAGCGCTACGACGCTGGCGAGATCGACGAAGCCGGCACCGAGCGACCGCAACGCCAGTACTACCGCGATTTTGCGGAAACGGGACAAGCGCACTCCTACGCCAGTGGCGCCGGGTATGCAGACTTCTTCGATGCGGACGATCCATTCGCTGAGCTGTTGCGTCGTAGCTCTGGAGCGAGAGCGAACCGTCGGGGGCAGGATCTGCACTACCGATTGCCTATTCGTTTCGACGAATCCATCACTGGAGCGGAGAAGCGAATAACGCTGCCAACTGGCGGCACCCTCAATGTCACGATACCCGCCGGAGTCGTGGAAGGACAGACTCTGCGGTTGCGCGGAAAAGGCGCGCCAGGTGCCGGCGATGGCAAACCTGGTGACGCGCTGATCGAGTTGGAGGTCAGCCCTGATCCGCGATTCACCCGTGAAGGAGATGACCTGACGTTGGACCTCCCGATCTCGCTGGCGGAGGCCGTGTTGGGCGGCAAGGTCAATGCGCCGACGCCCACAGGCGACGTGAGCCTTACTGTGCCTGCGGGCTCCGATAGCAACACGACGCTGCGCCTAAAAGCGAAAGGCGCGCCTCGGCGCGGTGGAGGGCGGGGCGATCAGCTCGTGAAATTGCGGATCGTACTTTCGAAGCCCGCTGACGCAGCGCTCAGGGACTTCGTCTCGAACTGGGCAAATGCAGACTCATTCGATCCCAGGGAGGGCAACAGATCATGACCATCAGCCTTGAAGAGTTCCTGTTTGCGACGGGTATCGCGGCGCCAACGTTGGACCGCTGGATCGACAATCAATGGATCAGCCCAGTAACCACTCCGCGTGGCATGCAGTTCGAGTCAGTCGACCTAGCCAGGGCCACGTTTGTGCGCGAGTTGATCCAGGACCTCGGCGTGAATGAGCAAGGGGTCGATCTGGTGCTGGACCTGGTTGACCAGATCCACGGTCTTCGGTCCGTGCTGCTTTCGATCCGCCGCGAGGCCGTCTTTACGAACCGATCTCGCTTGGAGCTACCCGGCCCTACCTCCTGACCGCGCGGGGGTGGCGAAACAATATTCCGCGGCAATCGATAATTACCTTTGTAAAGCAGCTCGCTTAACGGCCCAATGTCGTCCGCCATGCCTTCTAGCACCTGTTCACTATCGCGGACCAGAAGACCTTGCGCATTCTGCGGCCGTTTCTACATCCGGATACGGAAAAGCGCATGATCGGTAGCTGGATAAGACTCTTATCCAAGCGCTCGTATGGAAGGTGATCGGAGCGCACGAGTAGTGAACTCGCGCTTCGTAAGGTGGAGTGTGCCGATGCGAATGGAAAAGCTCACATCACGCTTCCAGCAGGCACTGCAGGATGCGCAATCGCTGGCGCTCGGCCGCGACAACAGCGTCATCGAACCCTCGCACCTGATGGCCGCGCTGCTCGATCAGAGCGGCGGCAGCACGCGCCCGTTGCTGGCGCAGGCCGGCGTGAACGTGCCGCTGCTGCGCGAACGCCTCGGCGAAGCGCTCGAGAAACTGCCCAAAGTCACCGGGCAGGACGGGCAGATCAGCGTCGGCAACGACCTGGCGCGACTGCTCAATGTCACCGACAAGCTGGCCCAGCAGCGCGGCGATGCCTTCATCGCCAGCGAGCTGTTCGTGCTGGCCGCGCTGGACGACGGCGGCGAGGTCGGCCGCGCGTTGAAGGCGGCCGGCGCCAGCAAGGACAAACTCGAAGCGGCCATCGCCAAGGTCCGCGGAGGCGAAAGCGTGCAATCGGAAAACGCCGAAGACCAGCGCCAGGCGCTGGAGAAATACACCATCGACCTCACCGCGCGCGCGGAGAACGGCAAGCTCGATCCGGTCATCGGTCGCGATGAGGAGATCCGCCGCACCATCCAGGTCCTGCAGCGACGCACCAAGAACAACCCGGTGCTGATCGGCGAGCCCGGCGTGGGCAAGACCGCGATCGTCGAAGGTCTCGCGCAGCGCATCATCAACGGCGAAGTGCCCGAAGGTCTGCGCGGCAAGCGCGTGCTTTCGCTCGACATGGGCGCGCTGATCGCCGGCGCGAAGTTCCGCGGCGAGTTCGAGGAGCGCCTGAAAGCCGTGCTCAACGACCTGGCCAAGAGCGAAGGCCAGGTCATCCTGTTCATCGACGAACTGCACACGATGGTCGGCGCCGGCAAGGCCGAAGGCGCGATGGACGCGGGCAACATGCTCAAGCCCGCGCTCGCTCGCGGCGAGTTGCACTGCATCGGCGCGACGACGCTGGACGAGTACCGCCAGTACATCGAGAAGGACGCCGCGCTGGAACGCCGCTTCCAGAAGGTGTTCGTCGGCGAGCCGAGCGTGGAGGACACCATTGCCATCCTGCGCGGTCTGAAGGAAAAGTACGCCGTGCACCATGGCGTGGAGATCACCGATCCGGCGATCGTCGCCGCCGCGACGCTTTCGAACCGCTACATCAGCGACCGGCAGCTGCCCGACAAGGCCATCGACCTGATGGACGAAGCGGCCTCGCGAATCCGCATGGAGATCGACTCCAAGCCGGAGGAACTCGATCGCAAGGAACGCCGCCTGATCCAGCTCAAGATCCAGCGCGAGGCGTTGAAGAAGGAGAAGGACGCCGAATCGAAGCAGCGTCTTGCCGATCTCGAGGAAGAGATCGCACGTCTGGAACGCGAGTTCAACGACCTGGAAGAAGTGTGGAAGGCCGAGAAGGCCACGCTGCAGGGCGCCACGAAGATCAAGGAGCAGATCGAACAGGCCAAGCTAGATCTGGAAAGCGCGCAGCGTCGCCAGGATTTCGCGAAGATGAGCGAGATCCAGTACGGCACGCTGCCGGAACTGGACAAGCAGCTCAAGGCCGCGCAGGAAGCCGAAACCAAGGGCTTCACGCTGTTGCAGGACAAGGTCACGGCGGAGGAGATCGCCGAAGTCGTCGCGCGCTGGACGGGCATTCCGGTCAGCAAGATGCTCGAAGGCGAGCGCGAGAAACTGCTGCGCATGGAAGACCAGCTGCACGCGCGCGTGGTCGGGCAGGAAGAGGCGATCAAGGTCGTGTCCGATGCGGTGCGTCGTTCGCGCGCGGGATTGTCCGATCCGAACCGGCCGTCGGGCTCGTTCCTGTTCCTCGGTCCCACGGGCGTGGGCAAGACCGAACTGTGCAAGGCGCTGGCGGAATTCCTGTTCGATTCGTCCGATGCGATGGTGCGCATCGACATGAGCGAGTTCATGGAGAAGCATTCCGTGAGCCGTCTGGTCGGCGCGCCTCCGGGCTATGTCGGCTACGAAGAGGGCGGCTACCTGACCGAAGCGGTGCGTCGTCGCCCGTACAGCGTGATCCTGCTGGACGAAGTCGAGAAGGCGCATCCTGACGTGTTCAACATCCTGTTGCAGGTGCTCGACGACGGTCGCCTGACGGACGGGCAAGGCCGCACGGTCGACTTCCGCAACACGGTGATCGTGATGACTTCCAACCTGGGCTCGCATCAGATCCAGGAGTTGGCCGGCGACGATTCACCGCAGGCGTACATGCAGATGAAGGCAGCGGTGATGGGCGTGGTGCAGGCGCATTTCCGTCCGGAGTTCATCAACCGGCTCGACGACATCGTGGTCTTCCATCCGCTAGACAAGCAGCAGATCCGCCAGATCGCGCGCTTCCAGATCCGCGGGCTGGAGAAGCGCTTGGCTGATCGTCAGCTCACGTTGGACCTAGACGAGTCGGCATTGACGCTGCTCAGCGATGTTGGTTTCGATCCGGTATATGGTGCGCGCCCACTCAAGCGCGCGATCCAGCAGCAGCTGGAGAACCCGCTAGCTCAGAAGATCCTGTCAGGCGAGTTCAATCCTGGTGATACGGTGCGCGTGCACGCGGACGACGGGCATTTGAGTTTCGCTAAGAAATAGACCGAGCCACACGGCCTTAGACATCAGATTCTTTAGATGACGGTCTGCCAGGAAGAGGGAGAACACTAAGCGTTCGCAGCAGCTCGACGTCTAAAGGTGACCAAGATGAGCAAGATCATTGGTATCGATCTAGGTACAACGAACTCCTGCGTAGCGCTGATGGAGGGGGGCAAGGCGAAAGTCATCGAGAACGCCGAGGGCGATCGCACTACGCCTTCCATCGTCGCCTACAGCCGGGACGGCGAGGTGCTGGTGGGTGCCCCGGCCAAGCGCCAAGCCGTCACCAATCCGAAGAACACCTTCTTCGCCGTCAAGCGCCTCATCGGCCGCAAGTTCACCGACGCCGAAGTGCAGAAGGACATCGGCCTGGTGCCGTACAAGATCACCTCGCACGACAACGGCGATGCGTGGGTCGAGACGGCCGAAGGCAAGAAGATGGCCCCGCAGCAGATCTCGGCCGAAGTGCTGGCCAAGATGAAGAAGACCGCCGAAGCGTATCTCGGCGAGACCGTCACCGAGGCGGTCATCACCGTGCCGGCGTACTTCAACGACAGCCAGCGCCAGGCGACCAAGGACGCCGGCAAGATCGCCGGCCTGGACGTCAAGCGCATCATCAACGAGCCCACCGCGGCCGCGCTGGCCTACGGCATGGACAAGAAGGGCGGCGACCGCAAGATCGCGGTCTACGACCTGGGCGGCGGCACGTTCGACGTGTCGATCATCGAGATCGCCTCCGTCGACGGCGAAATGCAGGTCGAAGTGCTGTCCACCAACGGCGACACGTTCCTGGGCGGCGAAGACTTCGACAAGCGCGTCATCGACTATTTGGTCGAGGAGTTCCAGAAGGACCAGGGCATCGACCTGCGCAAGGATCCGCTGGCCCTGCAGCGCCTGAAGGACGCCGCCGAGCGCGCCAAGATCGAACTGTCCAGCGCGCAGCAGACCGAAGTGAACCTGCCGTACGTGACGGCCGACGCCTCGGGCCCGAAGCACCTGAACATCAAGCTCACCCGCGCCAAGCTCGAGGCGCTGGTGGACGACCTGGTCAAGCGCACGATCGAACCGTGCCGCATCGCGCTGAACGACGCCGGCTTGCGGGCCAGCGTGATCGGTGACGTGATCCTGGTCGGCGGCCAGACCCGCATGCCGAAGGTGCAGCAGGCGGTGGCCGAGTTCTTCGGCAAGGAGCCGCGCAAGGACGTCAATCCTGACGAGGCCGTGGCGCTGGGCGCCGCGATCCAGGGCGGCGTGCTGGCCGGCGACGTCAAGGACGTGCTGCTGCTCGATGTGACCCCGCTGTCGCTGGGCATTGAAACTCAAGGTGGGGTGATGACCAAGATCATCGAGAAAAACACGACCATCCCGGCCAAAGCCTCGCAGACCTTCAGCACTGCCGAGGACAACCAGTCCGCGGTGACCGTGCACGTGCTGCAGGGTGAGCGCGAGCAGGCCCGCTACAACAAGTCGCTGGCCCGCTTCGACCTGACCGGCATCGAGCCGGCGCCGCGGGGAATGCCGCAGGTCGAGGTGTCCTTCGACATCGACGCCAACGGCATCCTGCACGTGTCGGCCAAGGACAAGAAGACCAACAAGGAGCAGAAGGTCGAGATCAAGGCCGGTTCGGGCCTGTCCGAGGACGAGATCGCCAAGATGGTTGCCGACGCCGAGATTCATCGCGAAGAAGACCATAAGTTCCAGGAGCTCGTAACTGCCAGGAATCAGGCAGATGCGCTGATCTATACCGTTCGCAACGCCATCAAGGAACAAGGTAGCAAGGTCGGCGGCAACGTAATTGGCGAGGTTGAGGCTGCGCTAGCCGAAGCGGAGACGGCGATGAAGGGTGATGACAAGGCACAAATCGAGGCAAAGTCCAAGGGCCTGGAACGGGCCGCTCAGTCCCTGCTCGCTGCGGCTACCGCGAGTGAACAAACGGCCGGCACCGGCGATTCCAGAACTCCACACGAAGCTCCGGATGTCGTCGATGCCGAATTCACGGAGGTAGACGACAAGAAGTAGCTGGGCAGTACGGGTCTCACCGCACGTGTTCCGCATGGAATGAGCTGGCAGATGCGAGAAGGATTGATGTATGAGCCCACCACGCCACCTAGCTGGCAGTCGATCGAGACGCGGTTCCGTCGCCATGCGTGTGCGCCCATCCGCCGTCTCCACGAGGTTCGAAATGCTCGCTCGAGAACTCGAGCAGCAGATCGCTGCCGGGGTGCTGCGACCGGGGGATCGCTTGCCATCCGTGCGCCAGACCTGTGCTAGTCGTGGCTTGAGCCCGAGCACGGTGTTCCAGGCCTACTATCTGCTCGAGTCCCGCGGTCTTGTCCGCTCCGTACCACGCTCGGGGTACTTCGTCGCCGCACGCCCCGGCGGCGTGCCGCTCCCCGAGCCGCAAACCTCGGAGCCCCAGTTCGGATCGCAGCCCGTCGAAGTCAACGACCTGATCTACGCCTGTCTCGGCACGGCGCGTGCTCGCGACATCGTGCCGTTAGGTTCTGCGTTTCCGAGCCCGGACTTGTTTCCACTCGATCGACTGCGTCGTGCGCTGATATCGAGCACACGACGTCTCAAACCCTGGAACATGGTCGATGATCTGCCGCCGGGCAACTTGCGACTTAAGCGCGAGATTGCCAAGCGCTACTTGTGTCAGGGGTTTGCCGTGACCATTGACGAGATCGTGCTGACCCACGGTGCGATGGAGGCGCTGAACCTTTGCCTCAACGCGGTGGCGCGGCCGGGTGATGCAGTGGTGGTAGAGTCCCCGACCTTCTACATGGCGCTGCAGGCGCTGCAGCGCCTGGGTCTGCGCGCCATCGAGGTGCCGACACATGTGCGCGAGGGCATCGATCTCGGACGCCTGTCTCAGGTGATCGAACTCTATCGCCCGAAGGCCTGCTGGCTTATGACGACCTTCCAGAACCCGCTCGGCAGCCTGATGCCCGAGGCGAAGAAGCGCGACCTTGTCGAACTGCTTGCCCGCCACGACGTGCCGCTGATCGAAGACGACGTGTACGCCGAACTCTACGAAGGCAAGGCGGCGCCGCTGCCAGCCAAGGCTTACGATCGCCGTGGTCTGGTGCTGCACTGCTCGTCGTTCTCGAAGTGCCTGGCGCCGGGCTACCGCGTCGGCTGGGCCGCGCCCGGCCGGCTGGCGGGCGAAGTCGAACGGCTGAAGCTGATGACGAGCTTGTCTGGGTCGATCCCGGTGCAGGCGGCACTGGCCGAATACCTGCAGGAGGGCGGCTACGACCGCCATCTGGGCAGCTTGCGCTCGTCTCTGCAGGCGCAGCGCAACAGCCTGTTCGATGCCGTGACCCGGCACTTCCCGGACGGAACGCGGGTAGTTCGGCCGGCCGGCGGGTACTTCGTCTGGGTCGAACTGCCTGTGGGGGTCGACGCGCTGGCATTGCATCGTACCGCGCTGGCACACCGCATCAGCCTGGCTCCGGGGCCGATGTTCTCGGCGAGGGCGGAGTTCCGGCACCACATCCGTCTGACCTGTGCCCAGCAATGGGACGGGACGCTCGAACGCGCAACGCGCACGTTGGCGCGGCTGGTCGACGACGCACCACGCGAAGGCGACCATACGCCACCGACGATCTGATCCGATCGCCCAGGCCCGCAACTGCTCACCCCGCCGGGGCAGGCTGACTGTCAGATTCGGGTATGTCGAAACCCAGGTTGTCCCGCGCATGCCGAAAATCGATTCCGTGCCGAAGCTGGTAGCGGCCAGTTCCGCCGCACCGGGCCCAGATATGGCGCTGCATGAAGTGCTGGACCGGCTGGGGCCATCCATTTTTGCCGGTCTGCTGGACACCGACGGCGTGCTGCGCTACGCCAACCAAGCGGCGCTGCGGGCCATCGGCAGCACGCCGGAGGAAGTACTCGGCCGGCACTTCGACACCACCCCCTGGTGGCAAGCCTGCGAGTTGTCGAAGCGGCGGCTGCAGCAGGCACTGGCCAGTGCATTGCGCGGCGAAGTCTCGCGATTCGACGTGCGTGTGGCCTCAAGCAGCGGCGCCACCCTGGCCATGGACTTCTCGCTGCTGCCCCTTTATGGCGCTGACGGTCGGGTGGTCTGGCTGATCCCCTCCGCGCGCGACGTGAGCGAACGGGAAGAGGCGCAGCACCAGTTGCTGCTGACCCGTCATGCCGTGGAGCAGGCCAATGACGCGCTGTTGGAGGTCGGTCCCGACGGCGCCTTTCGCAACGCCAACGCAGCGGCCTGCAGGTTGCTGGGTCTAGAGCGCGAACAACTGCTGCGGCTGCGTGTGCCCGACATCGACACCGGGGTCGACGAGACGCATTGGCCGCGGCGCTGGCATGAAATGTGGGAGCGCGGTTCCTTGCGCTTCGAGACCAATATTCGCCATCACGATGGCCATGAGATACCGGTCGATGTCTCCGTCAGCCTGGTGACCAGTGCCGATGAGACTATCGCCCATCTCTGCGTCGACGACCTGCGCGAGCGTCGCGCCGCCGAACAGCGCATCCGGAAACTGCAGCAGTTCGACGAACTGACGGGCTTGCCGAACCGGCATCTGCTCATCGAGCGTCTGGACGCGACCTTGCAGACCAGCACCGAAACTGCGGTTCTGGTGCTTGACATCGACCGCTTCAAGCGAATCAACGACGGCCTGGGCCACAAAATCGGCGACGCAGTGCTGCGCGAAGTGGCACAACGCATCGCCGCGACCGTGCACAGCGTCGTTCTGATTGCACGCCGCAGCGGCGACGAGTTCGTGATCGTGATGTCGGCCTCGTCGGTGACGGCGCTGAACGCGGCGCAGGCACTGCTCGAGACAATTTCTCGACCGATGACGATCGAGGGGCACGAACTCCAACTCACCTGCCGCATCGGCATCGCCATGGCGCCTGCCGACGGCGACCGTCCCGACACTCTGCTGCGCAGCGCCAACGCCGCGCTGCGCCACGCCAAGCTGCTAGGCCTCAACCAAGTCAGCGTCTTTGCCGGCGCGCCACATGACGACGACCCCGAACGGCTAGCGCTGGAGACCGCGCTTCGCCAGGCGCTGCGCGACGAGCAGTTCGAGCTGCACTACGAGCCGCAGGTGGACCTGGTGCATGGCCGCATCGTCGGCGTCGAGGCATTGCTGCGTTGGCAGCACCCGACGCTGGGCCGCATTGCGCCGGATCGCTTCATCCCGATCGCCGAGGAGACTGGCCTGATCGTCCCCATCGGCGACTGGGTACTGCGCCGCGCCGTCGAGCAGGCCGCGAGCTGGCAGCGCGCAGGGCTGCCGCCACTGCGCATGGCGGTCAACCTGTCGCCGCGCCAGTTGCTGCAGCCGGACCTGGCCCACCGCGTCGAACGCCTGCTCGCCGCGACTGGCCTCGACCCGCGGCTGTTCGGTGTCGAAGTCACCGAGAGCATGATGATCGCCAACATCGATCAGGCGGTGCAACATCTCAGCGCGCTGCGCGCGCTCGGCGTCGAGGTCTCGCTCGACGACTTCGGCACCGGCTATTCGAGCCTGGGCTACCTGCGCCGGCTGCCGGTGGACGTGATCAAGATCGCCCGCTCGCTGGTGCCCGACGTTGCCGCGCCGGCGGAAGATTTGTCCATCACGCGCGCCATTATCACGATGGCGCACCAGCTGCAGATGACGGTGCTTGCCGAAGGCGTCGAAAGCGAAGGCCAGGCGGCGCTGCTGGCCGCCAACCGATGCGACCGCATCCAGGGCTACTGGTTCAGCGCCGCACTGCCGGGGGCTGCGGTCGAAGCGATGCTGCGCGACGGTCGGAAAATCGACCCGGCGCTGCTGGCCGGGCATTCGCCGCAGCGCACCGTTCTGCTGGTTGACGACGAGGAGAGGATCCGCGCGCAGGACCAGTTGCTGCAGTCCGAACGGCTGGCGTCGATCCAGCAGCTCGCCGCTGGCGTTGCGCATGAGATCAACAATCCAATCGGCTATGTATTCTCGAACCTCGGTACGCTGGAGACCTATCTCGAGCGCCTGTTCGAGATGCTCGACGCGTACGAGCGGGCCGAACCGGCGCTGGCCGACGGCGCCATCGCGGCCGGGCTCGCCGCATTGCGTGCACGGTTCGAACTCGACTACCTGAAGCAGGACATCCCGATGCTGATCGGCGAGTCCAAGGAAGGTCTTTCGCGCGTGCACAGTATCGTCCAGGACCTGAAGGACTTCTCGCGCGTCGACACACAGCAAGAGTGGGTCTTGGCCTCGCTGCACCAGGGGATGAAGTCGACGCTAAACATATTCACCAACGAGATCGAATACTGCGCCGACGTGCGCCGCGAGTACGGTACCTTGCCCGACATCCCGCAGGAGGCTTCCACATGAAGCGTCTGCTGATCGTCGACGACGAGACGCCGGTCCTGCACGCCCTGCGCCGTCTGCTGCAAAACCACTTCAAGCCGCAGCAACTCGGCGTGGAAATTTGTGCCGATTCGCTCCACGCGTTGCAGCGCCTGCACGAGGTGCACTTCGACGTGCTGATATGCGATTACGGGATGCCGCGGATGGACGGCGTGACGCTGCTCGTCCGCGCCAGGGAGCTGGCCCCACGTACTGTGCGCATGATGCTCACCGCGGCGACCGACTTCGGCACCGTGCTGGCGGCGGTGAATAGGGCCGGGGTCTTCCGCTACATTCCAAAGCCGTGGAGCGAACAACAGCTTCTGGCCGACTTGGGTGCTGCACTGGTATTCGACCCTGCCGCCGCCCCGAGTATCGAAGAGCTGGAACGGCGCCGGCTCGAGGGGCTTGAGCCGGGCATTACTCAGGTTGAGTGGGGTCCGAACGGTGAAGTGCTGATGCCTGGCCCCTTACCGACGCGGCTGAGCGAGTTCTGAGTCCGCTGGGGAGCAGCCATCTCAACCAATGCAGAGGCTGACCTGAAAGAGCTTGCCGCATGGGATGGCGGCGTTCCTTGCGTTGGCGCAGTATGGCGAGACCACCATCGGCAGGGAGAACACCATGCCGTCGCCGCGTCGAAGCCCAGGCCCGCTGCTCCAGGAAACGCGCGAGCGTTGGCCATTGATGAATCATTATGAGCGCTTCGAGCATGTCGTCGCGTTCATCCTGAGCGTCATCATCGCGCTGGTCATCGCACTTGCTCTGCTTCAGTTGCTCACGCGCGTGGTGCCGCTGCTTGTGATCGGCGCGATAGATCCGCTCGACCACGACGTTTTCCAAGGTCTGTTCGGGATGATCATGACCTTGCTGATCGCGCTAGAGTTCAAGCATTCGATCATTCGTGTGGCAATGCGCCGCGAGAGCATCGTGCAGGTCAAAACAGTGGTGCTGATCTCATTGCTGGCCCTGTCAAGAAAGTTTATCGTTCTGGACAGCAAGGCCACAGATGCGGAGACCATTGCCGCACTGGCGGTTGCCACGCTCGTCTTGGGAATCGTCTATTGGCTGCTTCGCGAACGTGACGACCGCCTGATGAAGGCCAGTTGCACCGGGTCGGGAGATGGGCCTGGAGAGTGACTACGCTCCGCGCTGTCCTAAAACACCTTCCACGGCTCCCAGTGCCCGGACTTCGCCCGCGTCTCCGAACTCAATTTGGGACGCTGGCGTCCCGGCGGGTCATCGCGCAATCCATCTCGTGGGTTGCTGCTCAACTTCTGCGCCCTTTTTTGTACTGTTGGAGTGGTTGCCGATGAACTTAAGCGAGTAGCGCCGCAGGGATTCGAACGGCGCTCGAGAAGGGTTCTTCGTGGTGAAGGTTTGACGCGCGCTTTTGACCATCGCTTTTCGCTGCTGCGTGGGAACGAACTCCTGCTCCTTTCTCTGATCAGAAGGCCATGAAGAACGCCAAGCCTCTACGAGATCAAGCTCTGGAAGGATCTCGCTAGCCATCGTCCTGCGCAGATGGGTGCCGAAGTTTATGACGACTCACGCCGCTATCAGCCAATGGCAGCGGAACTTCTAGATTGGCATTCGGCGGGAAGCTGGGCGGCTGGGAATCCGAGGCCTAACGAGCGAACGGCCGCCACTGGCCGTTAGCGGACAAACGAGCAGAGGCAGCGCGGCTGGCGCTGCTGTTTGGCAGCGTCTTGCCGATTACAGTGGTCCGACCCAAAGCGGTTATTGTGTTTGCTTGCGGAGGAGTGGCATGAAGTACGCGCTGCCGGCGCGCTGCTCACCGAGCGCAAAAGCGAAATCCTGCGATGGATCAGCTTCGGCGCCAGCAACAAGGTGGTCGCGCAGAAAATTGGCATCAGCCCGAGCACGGTGCGCACGCACGTCGAGAGCGTGTTCCGCAAGCTGGGGTGCTCCACGCGTGCCGCGGCGACGTTGAAAGCTTCGCAGCTTGGCTTGATATGAACAGAGCGAAAGTAGTCGTCTTTTAGTGGCCTTATGGCCGGAAGCGGACATCGGGGCTATCTGGGCGGGGAAGATGTAACCGTCGGCTTCGGACCTACAGCATTCGCAAGCTACTTGTACTTCAATGCACTTCGAGGGGTGCGAGGGTACTTTAAATAGAGGGTGCACCGGCAGTGCGAGATCATGGAGCCTCGATTTCGCGCTTAGACTGAGTTTTGCCAGTTGATCTCATGGCTCTGCTCGACGTCATTCCCGTTGATTGAGAGCACGCGGGTTACGCGCCTGGGCTCGGGCTCGGCGATCGCGGGTCGGGCATTGCCGGCTCGCAGCGCGCGACGCCGGTTGCTGTCACCTGAAATAGCAATCGGGATGCAGGCTTCGAGAAGCCGGTCGGCGGTGCGCTCACCGATCATCGGCAGAGTCGCCTGCGTCGCATTCGTTGCGACGATCGTCGGCAGCTTGTCGCGATACCGCGCGTCGACGAGCTCGAAGAGCCGTGCCTGTTCTTTGTCCGTTCCGGTGCGAACGCCGATCTCGTCCAAGGCGAGGAAATCGATGCGCGCCAGATCGCGCAACAGCGCCTCGGGGTGCTGGCCTTCGAACGGCGGGCGGCAGCGGTCCCAAACGTCCGGCCAGCTCGCATAACGGGCGCTGTATCCGGCGGCGATGCACGCGGCGGTCAGGCCCGCGAGGAGGTGCGTCTTGCCGACGCCAGGCGCACCCATGAGCAGCAGTCCCTCGCCGCTGTTCCAGTGCAGGCGTACGTCATCGGCCCAGACCTGCAGCATGCGAGCGGCTGTCTCTTGGCCCGGCTGCGGGAGCCAGTTCCCCACGGTGCAGGCCTGATATCGCGCAGGTACCTCAGATGCTTCCCAGCGGCGCCACACACGCATTTGGCGATCGAACGCCAAACGTGCCTCCTCGCGCTCTGCATTCGCCGTGGTACGGCAGTGGCCGCACGTAATCGGCACGCCCTCAGGTACGCCCTCGGAGCGCTGATAGGTGCCGTGGCGCGGGCAGGCAAACTCGGTCATGGCTTCATCCCCAGACGGCGCATGCTCTCAGCGTTGATTGCGTCCGCATTCTCTTCGCGGGGGAGCCTCCCCAGAATCTCGGTGGCACGCCGCGCATTCCTATCGACAAGGCTCTCTACGGAGCCCGAGGCTCTCTGCCATTCGTCCTCCCAGCGCCGCTGATTGAGATACGACGTGGGGAGAGGGATGAACTGCGGGTTGGTCCACTGGCGCGGGTCTGCGACGCGTGCGGCAACGTTAGCGATGATCGCGTCGGCTTGTCTGTCGAGCTTCTTTCTCGCCCAGATCTCTTGCGCCTTTGCCTTCGCCTCTCGCTTGGGGTACTGCTTCCAGAACTCATCGAACCGCGAAGGGACGTCGGACAAGAGTGAAGCTGGAGAATGAAGTTGATTTGAAGCTGATATGTCTGACGGATTTGTCAGGGTATAGCCTGACGAATCTGTCAGGGTCGCCCCCGCAGATCCGTCAGTGACGGATTCGACGCTGACAGATTCGTCACTGTCAGATCGGTCAGTGACGAACTGGTCAGGGTCGCCCGCCGAGTAGATGCTCGAGCGGTTCGCTCCACGCTCTGGACGCTTCACTAGGTAACGGCCAGCGCACAGGCGCTGGAGCGATCGCGGGACGCTACGTACTGACACGTGAGCGCGCTCCGCGATCCTCTCAAGGCTGGTGAACGCCCGACCGGTTTCGCCGTTAATCATCTGCAGAACGCTCCATAGGACCGCGATGTCGACGCGGCATAATTCGGCGTCCAAGCTCGCCCGTCCGACGACGCGCCAGTGCTGTAGCAGGCGTTTCGGTTCATCGCCCACTGGCAGCGCCCTCGCCGATGAGCGCTTCGCGCAGCTTCCGCACGGCCGTCTGCGCGCCGGCCAGGTCGGTGGAAGCTTGATCGCACGCCTCGACACTCGGGGTCGCGCTGAGCGCATACAGTTGCTCCATGAGTTGATCGCCCACCTCGGGCAGCTGCAGCCTCAAGTCCTTCGCCGGCGCGTAGCGGTCGGCGTATGCCGCCGCGGTGATGGGTCGATTCATAGCCGCATCCCCTGTGTCAGGTGCCTCAGTACGTTTGCCGTTGAGCCACATGGCGATCGATCGCGGCAGCGGCCACGAGATCCGCAATGGTCGACAAGTACGCCTCCTGCAGGCTTGCAGTGAGGCTGGGGAAGTGTTCGCGGCCGTCGCCTAGCAGGAGACCGAGCATCGCGTGCGCTTGCTCCAGGCGTCGGCAAAGGCGCTTTGGCGCGCTGAGGTGGGCCTCCAGCGGTCCTGCGTTGCCCTCTCCGGGCAACTGGCGGTCTTCTACGGCGCTGATCACTTCCTCGAATTGCGGATCGAATCCGCCGAGCCCCTCGGAAGCATTCGTAATCGGCTGCGCACGCGAGACCCACGGGCCTTGGTGTACATTGCTGGTGGTCATGGTCGTCTCCACATTAGACGGCTGTGGTCACAACGGCTCGGGCGTTCCAGCGCTCGGGCCGTTTTTTTTCAGGCGATTGCTCGGCTGTCGGTGGTTTCAACCACGCCTGCCTCGACGTAGGCATCGAGGTCCTGTCGGCGGTAAAAGACCCGGCTCCCTAGGCGCATGTATCGAGGGCCGCGCCCCTCGCTCCTCATCTTGTTCAGGGTCGAGGCACTCAGCCCGAGATGCCTGGCTGCGTTCTCGACGCTCAGGCGGTCGGCCACTGCATTCACTGTCTGCTGGCTCATGAATATTCCTGTGTGTTTATGTGTTCGTTTACAACACAGAAACGAACGCTACAGTGCCCGCTTCGGAATTACAAGGGGGTATTTGTGTTAAGTTAATTCGGACACCCGTGAGGCCCCGTCCTAATGGCAGCCACCCCAAAAAAGCGCGTCGGGAGGCCGGCCAAGCCCGCGTCCGAACGAGCTGACACCTTCAGCATTCGTCTCACCCCGGATCTCAGGGCCAAGGTCGAGGCGGCGGCTGCCGAATCCGGGCGCTCCCTGACTGCGGAAATCGTTTGGCGCCTCGAGTCGACGTTCAGTTCTTCATTGACCTACACGCTCATCGACCGCCGACTCGAAGAGTTCGAGCGGCTGCGGGCACGGGAGGCGGAGTGGCGACTCAACAAACGCCTGCTGACGAGTGAACTCGAAGCGCTACCTCATGCCGACGAGAACGCCAGCAAGCGGAGCCAGCTCGAAAGACACATCCGCATCGCCGGGGAAGAGCGTGCGCTCGCGCAATCCCAGCTCAAGCGTGTCGAGCGAGAGATTGAGCTCCTCGTTGAAGATCTCGGGAAGCGCGTAGGGAACGCGCTTGAGGCGGGCGAGCCGTGACCGCATTTGCGAAGCTGACGCGGCCCGCGCTGCGGTCCTTGAAGGCTGGCGCCTCGATCAGCGAGCACGGCATCACGTTCACTCGTCTGCCGAATGGCGATGGGCGCTGGTCGGTCAACGTGATGATCAACCGTGTGCGCCATCACCGCGTCGTCGGCAATGAGTCGGAAGGCTTCACTCGCACACAGGCGGAGGAGGTTGTCGCGGGCCTGAAGGCCGCGAAGCGCGAGCGCGCGCTCGGCATTCGGCGGGCCCGCGCTGTGTCATTCAAGCAAGCTGGTGAGCTATACCTGTCTCACCTGGAAGCGACCGGGGGTAAGGACGTCGACAAGAAGCGCGAGCGGCTCACTCTGCACCTGTACCCACATCTTGGCGGCGTCCAGCTGCAGGCGCTGACGGTAACGGACTTGAAGCGCTACGCGACGGTCAGGGCGAAGGAGGGCGCATCACCGGGCACGATCAATCGCGAGCTCGCGGTGGTGAGCCATCTCCTCAGCCTCGCAGCGAATCCGGAAGAGCTGAAACTCCTACCGGGTCTCCCATACCGAGTGCCGCGCGTGAAAGAACCGGAGAGCAAGCCGGTTTATCTCCGTCCCACTGAGGCGGCAGCATTGCTCAAAGCCGCGGCGAACGATTCGAACGAGCACGTGTTCGCGTTCTGCATGATCGGCCTACACACGGGGATGCGGCTCAGCGCGGTGCTGCGGATTCGCCTGGATGAACTCGACTTCGATCGGCGCGTGGTCTGGGTCGATCGCGATAAGGCCGGCGAGCGTCAGCAGCCGATGACCGGCGAGCTTGCGGCCTTCCTGCGCCAGTACGTTGGGAAGCTCGATGGTCCCTGGCTGTTCCCCTCGAAGCGCAGCGAGAGCGGTCACGCAACCAACATGCACATCGCGTTCAATCGCGTCGTCGCCGCCGCGAAGCTGAGCCGCATCATTACGCCACACAAGCTGCGCCACACGATGGCGACGAACGCAGCGCATGCCGGCGTCGACGTCGCGACGCTGCAGGCGATGGGTGGTTGGAAGTCGCGTCAGATGGTTGAACGCTACACGCACGCCGGCAGCATGCGTGAGGCGATGGATAAGCTCGAATCCGCGTACAACGCGAAGCCCAAACGGGTATCGCGCCGGCGCACAGTTACACCAAAATTGCAGCGTCGAAGCGCGTAAGCACGGAAATTCAAGGCGTTCTCGCGAGCAACGGGCGGGACTCATAATCCCTTGGTTCCAGGTTCGAATCCTGGTGGGCCCACCAGTAGTTGCATGACGTTGGCGAGCGGCGGCGGAACGGGGAGTGTCCGTCAGCCGGCTGTGTTGTTCGCGCGCCACGAGTTCTTTCAGGCCGGGTCGATCAAGCCGCTCGGCCTCCCTCAGGGATGGGGTCAAGACATGCTGTCGACCGACGAACTCAACAACGGGTACTGGGGCTCGAGGCGAATCGCCGGGGTGCTTCCAGAGACATCGATCACCCACCCTGACCAGTTCACCGGTGGCGACGCCCTGATCCTTGCGTGCACGCAGACTCACCTTCCCGCTTCGGAGCAACGCAAGCTGGTCAAGGCATGGTGTGCATTGCTGCCGCAGCTGCAGCTGAAAACCCTGATCTTCTCGACCAAGGTCAATCAGGAGCTCTTCGACGCCGCCACCCAGATCAAAGGGCTCCACGCGCTGAGCATCAAGTGGAGCTCGATCAAGTCGATCGCTTCAATCACCGACACCGACTCCCTTGCCGCCCTGGACATAGGCAGCAGCCCGTCGATGACCGGCCTCGGGCATCTCGCGAAGCTTCCCCGACTAAGAAGCTTGCGCGTCGAGAACGTGAAGGAAGCGCACGATCTCGCCTTCGTGGAGAGCCTCACGGATCTCGAGGAGTTCGGCGCGTCCGGCAGCATGTGGACCGATCTGAAGATCGACAGCCTTTGGCCGCTGAAGGACATGCACAACCTCGAACTGCTGTGGCTGGTAGGGGCCAAGGTGTTGAAGGACGGCCTCCTCCCGCTGCATGGACTTCCAAGGCTCACCACTCTCCATTGCGCATACAACTTTCGCGCATCCGAGTTCGCCGCTCTACGCGCCGCGACTCCGTCGCTCAGGTTCGGCAGTCCCTTCGAACACGAGTTGATCGAAAAGTACTGTCGCGACTAGCGGCCTCGGTGCAGATCTCGGACAGGCAAAGGAATGACGAAGCATGAGGCAGGAATACGATGGCTATCCGGTGCGGGCAGGCTTCTGTGGGCCGGGCTGGGAGCTGGAGGACTGTGCGGCAATCGCCAGGCGTCATCGCCAAACGTTTGAAGTTCCGTCGGCCGCCGCCCTGTCAGGCCTGAAGGTCGGCGATCTGGCGAGGCTGCACTTCGTGATCACTGCACCGGACGTGGTCGCGGACCGCAGGAATCCTCGCGCGGAGCGGATGTGGGTCGAGGTATGCAAGATCCACGACGATTCGTCGATATGGGGGCACCTGACGAATGAGCCCGCGCTGATCGAATCCCTCGCCCCTGGCGACGTCGTGGAGTTCGCTCACCGGCACGTCGCGCAGGTGCTGCCGGTGCCGCCCGTGGATTGAGCGGACTCGCGGATCAGATTGCCAGCAAGCCAGGCGTCCAGAGGGAACTCGATGCGATCGTATGTAAAAGCCAAGGATGTGCACCGCCACATGAGGAGGCTTCTTGCGCCCTGGTTCGTTGAACAAGGTTGGCAGAAGCGTCCCGGCTACAGTTGCGCATTCGTCCGTGCCGACTCGGTGTTCTGGGTGCAGCCCAGCCAATGGGGCGACAGCTGGTCGGGCAGCTCCATGACATTGAATCTGTCTGGATGGAACGGCCGCGACCTTGCCGCGGGGCGAAGGATCCTTAAAGGCCTCGATGGCGATAGTCGTGATGCTGGACTTGCCCTGGAGGAACGCATCGTGTCGCGCATTCCCGAGCCGCCTCACGATCATTACATCCACCAGTTCATGAGCCTTCCTGGCGCCGAGGGAGCGACCTTCCGTCAGTCCTTCGAGCGAGCGTTCGCACCCAACCCGGGTCAGTGGAAGCCCGGTTGCGATACGTGGCTGCGCTACTTCGCCGAGGATGATTTGGAGGAGTGGGCACTCTTCATGGTGCCTCGGCTGGATCGGTTGATCTCGGAGGCTGGCTGACCGGTTCCGAGCCTCGTTGCGCGATGCCTCATGCCTTTCGTCCTATCTCCTGAGACACGCAGCTTGTGCCGGGTTGTGCAGCTTCGCCACGCTCGAGAGATCAGCTAGAACCATCCGATCACAAGCACCATGAGGATGGCGAGCCCCGCCGCGAAACAGGACATCCGTTGCCAGGTCCTCGCAATGCGATTCGTGGCAAGTGAATAGCCGCAGGCCAGGACGAGGCCCAGCAGAGCCAGCAGGGCAGCTGCGAGTGTCCATGACGCGACCTGCCAAACAAGCAGATTGCCGGAAAACGCAACGAGGCCAGCCGTCGCGATCACCGTAACGCCTATTGCGCCAAGGATGAGCGAGTTGGGAAGCAGGAATGTCCGATCTGCTGTCATGGATATCCACGCCGTGAAGAGTGAGCCGCGCCAAGCACCGCAGGCCATGGAATCTGCTGGCCTGCGGCCTGCATGAATTACTTCAGCACCTGCTGTGCGTCGACGATGTCCACACCCTGCAGCTGCCCGAGCCAGCCGTCGAACCAGGGCTTGTGCGCGACGCCCACGATGGACAGCACGCGCGCACCAGGACGTTCGCGGAACGTCTCGCGGATGTTGGCCACCATGCGCAGGTTGCGAGTCTCCCATCCGCCGACCCACATCTGCGGGTAGTGCTGCGGCGAGGTGGCTCGCATCGGTCCGACGATGTTGTGCTCGGCGTTCACGCGCATGCTCTGCGGCGTGTTGATGTAACGGTACAGCGCGATCATGTCGCCGCGTTCCGTCAGCGCCTGCTGCTGGGCTTCCCGTGTGCTCATGCCCGCTGGGCTCGAGCCCCAGGCGTCCTGGAGGGCTTTGCCGAACGCCGCGCCGTCGTCGATCTGGACGTTGTCGCCGGTGTGGTTATCCACGGGGTACACGCGCTGCAGACCCAGGCGCGCCGCCAGGCGCGCGCCGATCTGGTAGCCCTCATCGTTGCTGGAGGCGATCTTCCCAAGCCTCGACACCAGCGCATCGTCCAGGCCATCGCCCGCACGACGCTCCGCAGCGGGCAGTTGCAGCCATTGCACGTAGGCCGAAGACGAATCACCGGCTGCCAGGAACAGCGCCGCCATGCGCCTGCGCTGCGCCGGCGTCGGCGACGCGGGCCAGTCCTTGAGCATCTTGTCGATCTCCGCGCTCGCGGCACTCACGCCCAGGCCGGTGGCTTGCTTGGCGTCATCCGTGCCTGGGCAGAAGCGGGGGCCGTACACCGCGAAGAAGCGTTCGCACTCCTCCCCGGGCAGGCGCTCGATCGTGATGATCTGCGGCTTGAACGCGGCCAGGCGCTCGATCACCGGCTCCAGCGTCTCTTCGCGGACGCCCTTGGGCAGTTCATTCAAGTGCACGCTTCCCAGCACCAACACCTGCGAGCGCGGGCCCGCCATGTCGCGGTCAAGCGAGGTCAGATCAACTTGCGCCTGCGCCGTGAACGGCAGCGACAAGGCGCAGATCCCGAGCCACTTCATTCCTTTCCTGATCATGCACGATTCCTTTTCTGGCGCCGGCGTGGCGCGAGTGCATTCTTCCAACGCGCTACGCGCCGCGCGCGTGACTTTCGACATGAATGCAAGCGGCGAAGCAAAGCGGCCAGCCGCGGCAAAGCGCCGGGGCGCGTCCACGATTGGCTCTGGTCCTAGCCCCTGAGACAGCGCGCTGCTCTAGTCGCAGTTTCGACGAGTCGCAGCGGAGCGTCCCGACAGGGAACGGCCCCGTGTACTCACCGCACAGCTCGACCCCTCCGCGCACCGCATACGATCCGCCATGGACGCATCCCACATCGATCCGAAGCTCGTCTTCGCCTGGCAAGCCGCGCATTCCATTGCTCGGGGCTCCCCGCCGCCGGTGTTGGATCGCGGTGGATTCCGCGTGGACACCCAGTCCGAAAAGGAAGTGAAGCGCTGGGTGTTCCCCCGGCCATGCGATGGCTTGCGCGCCATCGCGCATGAGATCACGGCTCCCCGGCATTACTTGAAGCTGTGCGGCCCCGACGACGAGCTGCGAAGCGCACTGCCTGCCCGCTGGGAGATTCAGCCAGCGAACCATTTCATGACGACGCAAGCGAGCACCCTCGACGCAAAGCCTCTGCCGGATGGATACACGATGGAGCTGCATCGCGCCGGTCCCGTCACCCGCGCTTGCGTCATCGCACCGGACGGCGATCTGGCCGCAAGCGGATGCGCGGCCGAAACGGCCGATGTCTTCATCTACGATCGAATCGAAACCGCGCAGCAGCACCGACGCAGAGGACTGGGTGTCGCGGTCATGTCGGCGCTCGGCGCTGCGAGACGATCCTCGGTGAGTCCACAGCTTCTGGTCGCAACGGAAGACGGCCGCAGCCTCTATGCGAACCTGGGCTGGACGGTGATCGCGCCATTGGCTGCTGCGGCGATTCCGGAAGGAGCCATAAGCGGCTAGATCCTGCGGCCCTGCGGCCTTCCTCCGGCTACGCTGGCTGACCGCGCGTCCACCCGGTGCCACACTGCGCCCATGCGCAACCGCCCACCCACCATCGACGGACTCACCGCCAGCACGCTGCAGCTCCCGCCGGGCGCGTGGTCGACCGTGCTGGATTGCCTGTGCGAGCGCTTCCCGGCCGTGGCGCGCTCGCAATGGCTGGAGCGAATGTCGCGTGGGCGGGTCGTGGACAACGCCGGGAGTCGGGTGACGGCGGAAACGCCGTATCGCGTTGGGTTTGAAGTCCATTACTACCGCGAAGTCCCGGACGAGCCCACGATCCCGTTCGATGAAGTCATCCTGCATGCGGACGACGACTTGCTGGTGGCGGACAAGCCGCACTTCCTGCCCGTCACCCCAGTCGGTGCGCATGTCCATGAAACCCTGCTGGGCCGCCTTATTCGCCGCACCGGGAACCACGCGCTGGCCCCATTGCACCGCATCGATCGCGACACCGCCGGGTTGGTGTTGTTCTCGACCAGCCCGGACACGCGTGCACGTTACCAGGCGCTGTTCCCCGAGCGACGGATCGAGAAGAGCTACGAGGCAATCGCACCGGCGCTGCCGGGCATCGAGTTTCCCTGTGTGCGTTCAAGCCGGCTGGTCGCCGGCGAGCCGTTCTTCCGCATGCAGGAAGTGGAGGGGTTGCCGAACAGCGAGACCCGGCTCGATGTCGTCGCGCGCGGCGACGGGCACTGGCGTTATGCACTTACCCCGCTCACCGGCCGCAAACATCAGCTGCGCGTGCATATGGCCGCGATGGGCGCGCCGATCGTCAACGACGCGATCTATCCGTCCGTGCTCCACCGCGCGCCAGGCGATTGCTCCGCGCCATTGCAGCTGCTGGCAAAGCGGCTGTCGTTCATCGATCCACTTAGTGGCGTGGAGCGCACCTTTTCCAGCCACCTTCAGCTGCAAGGCTGATCCACGCGGCGAGGGACGGTACTTGTATTAATAGCGAAATGTGCTCGGAACTCCAGGCAGTTGGTTCAGATCAAGCTCCAGCCGTGTCTCGCCGACCTCTGCTCCGACGGTGAATGCTTCGCTTGCCACGACCTTCAGTTCAGCGACGCCATTGACCGGTGCTACGCGCACGACATCGGGGCTGAAGGTCGGATGCAAGTAAAATGTCACGACCTCCTCGAAAGGCCTGCGATCGTCGCGAGTGACCGTCAGGTGCACGCCGAATCGAAGTGAGGCACCCGCGCCTAGGGCGCGTACTTCGGCACTTAAGACGAAGCCGCCTGCCTTGGGCTGCCCGCCAAACTTGTCCTTATGCGGATCGCTATCCCACAGCGCTCGCTCGGTCAGCGTCCGCGACGTGTCGCGGCCCGTTGTACTCCTATCTGCGGCGATCTGCGTCGCTGCAGTCCGCGAGCCGGCAGCGGTTTCGAGAAACCCCAAGGTATCCATGAGCGCCTTGTCCTTGTTCCGGATCATCGTCGCCAGGTCGCTTTGGGTTTTTTCCAGATGGAGAATGAAGCCGGTGCGGGTCCAGATATAGACGACCAGGAAGCCTGCCAGGGAGCATGCCACCAACAGACGTCGAAGGCGGAATCGCACGATGTTCCAGCTAGTTTCCGACCAGATCCTGTGCAAGACGGCCGTACTCGTTGGCCAGGGTCTTGTTCGTGCTGTACAGGTCCACAAAGTCGCGGGCGCATGACGAAAACTGTCCCGAGGCTGCGACCGATAGGTCGATGGTCGACTGTGTGTCATTTCGCAGGTCGGATGGGAGGTTGCCGAGTTCCAGCGTGCGCAGTGCACGCCAGAGCATCGCAATGATCTGCGCGCGTCGGGTCGTGAGGTCTTCGTGATTGAGCTTGAAGAACTCGATGGTGATCAATGCCCGTTCGAAGTTCTTGCCTCGTGTCTTGGCCGGAACCGCCAGGACACCGTCGAAGCGAATCAGGTCGGAGGGGTCCGCGTCGATATCGCCCATCGGATAGATCAGAAGTGCGTCTTCGCCTTTCAGCTTGGTGGGATCGCTGCCCTGGATGTTCCGTCTGCCACGGACAGGAAAGTAGTCCGACTTCAATGTGGAATTGCACCGGGTGCAGGCTATCGCGTAGTTGAGAGGGTGGTAGGCAAGCAGGTAGTAGCCGTTCTCGCTTTCACCGCCAACCTTGCATGGGGGCACGAAAGGCGTCACGCCTTTCTTGGCCTTCGCGGGCCACTTACTGACTTTCGACTTCGGGCGGAAATGTTCGACCTCGTGGACCTTGCTGGCCAGCTGCTTTCCCGCCAGCTTGGTTTCGCAATAGGCGCACTTCTCGTGCTGGAGATCGATGTAGACGTTCTTGATGTCGCCCCAGAACTCGCTTCCGGCACCGTATTTCCCCGCGGTCTTGTACTGCGCCGTCCGCTTCTTCGCCTTGGCAAGCCAGCCGGGCTTCTCCGCGTCGATGGCGGCATGCAGATCCGCCTGCGTCGTATCGATGCGCCTCATGTCAGAGGTCTCCGCTTGCCAGGAGTCGGAGGTATTCCAACGCGGCTCCCTTGGCTCCTGCCTGCCGGCGGGAGCGAAGCTCGTCGAGCTGGCTGGCGACGTCCGGAGCGCGCGTCGACGCCAAACCGAAATACGGGCTCAGCAGGATCTGGCCGGCGCTCTTGCCGTGGACACGCTCGGGAAGCATGCGCGAAACCGTGCCCGTCGTGGTGACCTCCAGCCGCTGCATGTTCTGGCGCTGCAATGAGCCGACCACCAGCGGGCTGTGTGTCGACACGATGAACTGGACGTTCGGCAATGCGGCCGACAGCCTGGGCAACACCAGGCGCTGCCATTCGGGATGTTGGTGAAGGTCGATCTCGTCGATCAGGACAACCCCTTTGTTGTCGACCAGCTTGCGCCCCCTCGGTGCACCCATGCACAGGTGGAACAGCATGTCGCCGATCCAGCCGACATACGCACGAAAGCCATCCGACAAGGCGCGGAACGGGATATCCACACCGGACACATCGAAAAGGTATTCCGGGCCGCTGGTCGTCTCGGTGGCCGTGGTATGCATCCGGCAGGCATCGGGAAGAAGGTGGTTGAGCAGCTGAATGACCTGCTTGTGCCGTCCCGGGTTGCGTGCCGCGTAGGCCGGCAACCATGCCGAAAGGGGAATCAGGCTGTAGTGCTCTTCGAATAGGCTGGCCACGCGTTGGTACCGGGTCACCCGGGTTTGGCTGCGGGCGTCGAAGTCGACCTGGCGCCCATGCTCCACGCGTCGGGTCGCGCCGTAGCCCACCAGGAAGAACGCACTGCTCTCCCGGGTGCTCTGCGTATCGAGAATGGCGGCTGCCTGTGCGCGTGGACGCAGCCACTGCAGGCGCTCGTTGTCGCCAACGCGGTCGATCTGCGCCTTCAATGAATGGATGCGCCCATTCCTGTTCATCGAGAGGTCCTGCGGGTCCACCCAAACCTTCGACTCGACTTGCGCCCGCTGCGGCATGCCGCGGGAGGCCGGCGCCTTCCTCGTCCTCGACTTGACGTTGGATTCGCGGCGGATGAAGCCGTCGGAAACGAATCCGGAGTTCCCTTCGAGCACAGGCGCCAGGACACTCATGGCGATGGCGCGCAAGACCGTGGATTTTCCCGTGCCGTTGCTGCCCAGCAGCACGTTGACGTTCTTGAACTTGCTGTCCTTGGACGCGTGTTCCGTCGACATGAAGTCCAGTTCCGCCTTCTTGATGGAGCGAAGATCACGAATTTCCAGCGAACGGATGTGCATGACGCCTCCATGCGAAAGGGAATGCGAAGCCAGAAGTGGAGCCGACTCCGGTGAGGGCGCGCCACCCGGACCACGGCGGGCATCGCGCTGACCTCCCTCCCCACTACGCGGAACCGCGAAGGCGAAGGACAAGGCGTGTCCTTCGCCCGACTGGCCGGAGCGGCGGTGGGTGGGCATTAGGAGCGGTAAGACAATAACCGCGCGTGCGTCCCGTCCCTCGGAAGCTGGAGTTCCAGTACGCCCTGCGCCTGTCCCCGCGCTAGACCTTCACCTAGTGAACGCGCCTCGCCCCAACTCCATGCGTCTTCCCCCGCCGCATGCGCCCCGCGCGATGGAGATGCTGGGACGGAAGCGCGCCATAGAGGCTGTGGTACTGCCGGGCGAGGCGGCCGAAGTCCCAGACGCCGAAGGCGCTGCAGATCGATGTCACCGTCTCGCCGGCTACCGCGTAGCAGAGCGCTTCGTGGATCGCGTGGAGCCGTCTGATCATCAGGTAGCGATGAGGGGCCACGCCGCATTGCTCGATGAACACCGTGCGCAGCGTGCGGTCGGATACGCCGGCAACGCTGCACAGATCCTCCACGGTAGGCGCGCAATCCAGGCGCGATTCGATCAGCTCCAGGCAGCGCTCCATGATCCTGTGCCGTTGCATCGGCCTGCGTCCAACCTTCGGGGCATCGCGCGGGTCGCCCCTGTGCAGCATTTCGAAGATCGCGTCCAGCAGCTGCTGTGCGAGTGCGTTGCGTGAGGGTGTTCCGTCCAGAACGTCGGGATCGCGCGCCTCCACGGCACGCAAGCGTTGGGTCAGCGCGAACAGCCGCGCGATGGCCAGTGGCGTGGCCTGCAATACACGCGTCTGTGCGAGCAACGTCGCATCGTCGTGCTCGAATCCGACCCGATGCCGCACGGCGCTGAACGGCACCTGGAAACCTGCCCAGAGCGTCGGCGCATCGGTGCGGAGAATGAACTCCTGCCCGGGACAGATCGAACCGAACCGCGCATTGGCAAGCTTGAGCCCGTTGAGCGCAATCACGGTCGGCTCCGAGATTGGCAGATACAGCGAGTAACGGCCGGCCAGGCTCGTGCCGTGGAAGATGTTGCGGGCGCCGCCGCGGACCCAGACGATGGTGACATCGCCCAGCGTGGTCATGCTCAGGCGCCACGCCCGGACGCTTCGGCCCGTCTGCAGGTAACGACCGCTGATCGCCGGAACCGCGGCCACGAACTCTTCGAACTCGCTGCTGGAAATCCGGAGCATCGCGACCTCGACGGTGCTGAGATATTTCCGATTTGACGTAGCGAAGCGGCCCTGCGCGATCAACTCTAGTCGCACGCTCCAGGACCGTCCAGCGCGATGGGAGGGCCTGGCGAAAGCCTCTGCGGCATCGCCCGAACGCATCGCGGACGTGCGCTCGCGAACCCCGTTGTACGGCGATCACCGGATTGTCACGAACGTGAACGCGCCGCCTCCACCCTGACGGAGCTTCCAGATGAAGGCACTGTTCGCTACTTCCTTGCTGGTGCTCGTCGCAGGTTCGTCCTCGGCGTGGGGACAGCAACCTCCCGAGTCGGGCCATGCCGCGGCGCAGGCCGCCCTCACGCACTTCCATCCCGAGGGCAAGCCTCCGTCACGCTTCACCGTCGAACTGCGCAACGGCGTGCGGAAGGCGTTGCCGTTCGAGGACAAGCGCGATTTCGAAGAGAACAAGAAGGGGCTCATCGCGGTGCCACCGTTCAAGCAGATCATGGCCGACGCCGGCAACGTGGCGTGGGACATGGACAGCTACAGCTGGCTGTTGCAGGACAAGGATTTCGAGAGCATCCATCCGTCGCTGCAACGCCAGGCCATCCTCAACATGGCCTACGGCCTGTACGAAGTGCTGCCGGACCGCATCTACCAGGTGCGCGGCTTCGACCTGGCCAACGTCACCTTCATCAAGGGCAACACCGGCTGGATCGTGTTCGATCCCGCCACGGCCGCCGCAACCGCGCGCGCGACGCTGCGGACCTGGAGAAGCAGGGGCTGGCCCGGTTCAGCGGAAATCGCAAGCCGATCGAGCAGCTGGGTGGCATCCTGGTGCAGTTCACGCCCGACTTCGCCGTTTTCCCGGGCACGCGCAATGCGCAGCCGACACCGGCGACGACGAAGCCGTTCCAGATGGTGATCCAGCCGGGCATGACGAATGCCGATTGATGTGGCCATGCAAAAAGCAATGCGAGGAGGTGATGCATGAAGCTTCTTCTCTCCATCACGGCGAGCGCGACCGCCCTGTGCCTGTGCATGCCCGCACGGGCGCAGGACGTCGAAGCCCGCGACTCGTGGAAGCAGACGGTCTACATCTACGCCATGGGCGCGGCGATCGAAGGCGATGCGCAGATCGGCATCCTGCCGCCGCTGAGCGTGGAGCTCGACAAGTCCGATGTGCTCGACGCATTGCGGATGGGCGGCATGGTGGCCTACCGGATCGATAACGGCCTGTGGTCGTTCAGCACCGACGTCACGTACATGGATCTGGGCTGGCGCGCGTCCGGCCCGCGCGGAAACGTGGGCGGAAGCCTGTACCTGGATCAGCTCACGGTGATGGCGACGGGCGGATACCGCTTCGCGCCTTACGCCGAAGTACTGCTGTCGGCGGCCTACTTCGACCTGGATTCGGAGTTGAACGTGCGCGTGCTGCAACAGACGGCGCAGGCGAGGCGCGGCGCAAGCTGGACGGACGGGTTGATCGGCATGCGCGCCTCGTTCCCGATCGGCGAGAAGTGGAGCTACAACGTGCGCGGCGACATCGGCGGCGGCGGTTCGGACCTGACCTGGCATTTCCTGACCACGTTCCGTCGCGGCGTGAACGACCGCTTCGACTGGTACTTCGGTTACCGCGTCCTGTCCTACGACTACAGCGAGGGACAGGGCCGCACGTTCCAGCACTACGAGCTCATGCAGCACGGACCGCTGATCGGCGTGGCCATCTCCTTCTGAGCGCCCGCGCATTGGAAGCAATGCAGACGACGCATGCCGCGCGGCCCGATCGTGCCGCGTGTCTCTTCACGTGCTCCCTGAAGCCCTCATGCCCGGATCCCGCAAGCGGCTTGGTCAGGACGACGGCGCGGTCACCGCGCGACGCGGGCGTCCGGCGCTGGATCGCCAGGCCTTGTCGTGGGCGATGGCGCAAATCGACGCCACCGACGGGCGCTCGTTACGCGTGAGCGAGATCTGCGCGGACGCGGGCGTCAGCCAGCGCACGATGCGCTCGGCGTTCCAGTCGACGCTGGGCATGTCGCCGAGTCGGTACATCCGCATGCGACGGCTGCACCTGGTCCGCGCCGCGTTGTTCTCCGCGATGTCCGGGCACACCACCATCGCCACGATCGGACAGCGGTTCGGGTTTCGCGATCCGGGCCGCATGGCGGCCGAATACCATGCGCTCTTCGGCGAGTACCCGCACGAGACGCTCAGGCGTGGCGAGCACGTGGCGCGTTGCGGGTAGGCGCGCGGCCTAACCGCCGTCACTTCGTTCGACGATGTCCGCCTCGCGCAGCTCGCGCTTGGCGTCGCGCAGCGAGCGGCCATCGAGCGGGCGGATCGAATCGATGCGGCAGGTGCCGCTGCCTACCGCCACCAGCCCGGTGGCCGTTCGCGGCATCACCGCATCGACGCGCGCGGTGACCTGGCCGCCACGGTTGGTGATGGCGATGCCCGAGGCGGACGACATCGCGGGGCAGCGATTCACGAGTTCCAGCAGGTGCCCGCGGCTGGCACTGGACCAGACCGCCAGTGCCTGATCGCCCAGCGGCGTCCAGTTCTGGGTGCCCGTCATCCGCTCCAGGCGGAACGACGGCACCGGCGCACCGGCGTGCTCGCGATAGAGCGCCAATCGCTCCTGCGTGTCCAGCGTGGGCGAGGTGGCGCATCCGGCCGCCAGGGCCGCTGCGATTGCGAGAAGCAAGGGAGCGGTGTAGCGCATGTCGTTTGCCGTCGGTCGGTGATGGAGCCCGTCGCATCGCGTCGCACGCAGGCCCGTTGCGGTGCGACGCGGAGGTTCGACCAGTGGACCTGTCGAACGAGCGCGTGGAATACGACGGCTGCGGTGAAGCGAAAGTGAAACGTGCCCGCTGCCGCAGTGCGGCGGCCTACCGCAACGCGCATCCACATGCGGTGAGCATGCAGTGAAGTCGGCGTGACACATATCGCGTTTAAACCGCGATGAACGGCAGAACCCTTCTCGCCATCTTCACGAACACGTTACGCAACTTGAAGCATGGTTCGCCGACGTGCACAGGACCGTGAGCGACATGGCGACGTCCGAACCCAGAATGTCACGCATGCAGCTGACCGCGATGGTGGTCGGCGGAATGGTGGGGGCGGGCATCTTCTCGCTGCCTCGCACTTTCGCGAACGCGACCGGACCCTTCGGCGCGATCATCGCCTGGCTCATCGCCGGCACCGGCATGTACATGCTGGCGCGCGTGTTCCAGTTCCTCGCCGAACGCAAGCCCCACCTCGACGCGGGCGTGTTCGCCTACGCGAAGGAAGGCTTCGGCGATTACCCGGGCTTCCTCTCCGCGTTCGGCTACTGGATCGGCAGCTGCATCGGCAACGTGTCGTACTGGGTGCTGATCAAGTCGACGCTGGGCGCGTTCTTCCCCGTCTTCGGCGACGGCAACACGGTGGTGGCGATCGTCGTCGCCTCGGTCGGCATCTGGCTGTTCCACTTCATGATCCTGCGCGGCGTGCAGCAGGCCGCCTTCATCAACCAGATCGTCACGGTGGCCAAGATCATCCCGATTCTGGTCTTCATCGCGATCCTGGCGTTCGCGTTCAAGATGGACCTGTTCCAGCTGAACTTCTACGGCGGCGGGCTGGAAGGCGGCGTCTTCGACCAGGTGCGCGCGACGATGCTGGTGACGGTCTTCGTCTTCCTCGGCATCGAAGGCGCGAGCGTGTACTCGCGCTACGCCAAGAAGCGCGAGGACGTGGGCGCGGCGACCATCACCGGCTTCATCTCGGTGACCACCCTGATGGTGCTGGTGACGCTGCTTCCCTACGCGGTGCTGCCGCGCGTCGATGTCGCCGGCATGCGCCAGCCGTCGATGGCGACGGTCCTGGAGGCGGTGGTCGGCCCGTGGGGCGCGATCTTCGTCAGCATCGGCCTTCTGATCTCGGTGCTGGGCGCGTACCTGGCGTGGTCGCTGATCTGCGCGGAGGTCATGTTCACGGCCGCCAGGACCCGCGACATGCCCCGCGTGTTCGCGAAGGAAAACGCCAACAAGGTGCCCGTGGCCGCATTGTGGGCGACCAGCATCGTGATCCAGGTCATCGTGATCACCACCTACTGGTCGCGCGACGCGTTCAGCCTGATGTTGAACCTCACCAGTGCGATGGCGTTGATTCCGTTCCTGCTGGTGGCCGGCTACGGCCTGATGCTGACGCGCCGGGGCGAGACCTACGAGACCGACCCCGGCGACCGCAAGCGCGATCTCATCATCGCCGCCGTCGCCACGGTCTACACCATCTTCCTGCTCTACGCGGGCGGCATGAAGTTCATCGTGCTCTCGGCGGTGCTCTATGCACCGGGCACGGCGCTGTACGTGTGGGCGCGGCGCGAGCAGGGACTTCCGGTCTTCTCGCGCACCTCCGACTGGATCATCTTCGTTCTGGCCGCGATCGGCGCCATCGTGGGCGTGTGGTGGCTGGTCACCGGTTACATCACCATCTAGCAAGCAGGAGCAGGTTCATGGCGACGGCATCGGATGGAAAGTTCGGCGTCTATTCCGAAGTAGGGACGCTGCGCAAGGTCATGGTGTGTTCGCCCGGGCGCGCCCACCAGCGGCTCACGCCGACCAATTGCGATCGGCTGCTGTTCGACGACGTGCTGTGGGTGGAGAACGCAAAGCGCGACCACTTCGACTTCGTCAACAAGATGCGCGACCGCGGCATCGACGTGGTGGAGATGCACAACCTGCTCGCCGAGACGGTGGAGATACCGGAAGCGAAGAAGTGGATCCTCGACAACCAGGTCGTGCCGGACCAGGTCGGGCTGGGCTTCATCGACGAACTGCGCAGCTATCTCGAGGGCCTGTCTCCGCGCGATCTGGCCGAAACGCTCATCGGCGGCCTGTCGACCGAGGAGTTCCCCGAGAAGATCGGCGGCGAGGCGCTCAAGGTCGTGCAGGAGGCGGCGGGCGAAGCCGAGTACCTGCTGCAGCCGCTGCCCAACACGCTCTACACGCGCGACACCACGTGCTGGATCTACGGCGGCGTGACGCTGAATCCGTTGTACTGGCCGGCGCGCCACGAGGAAACCATCCTCACCACGTCCATCTACAAGTTCCATCCGGACTTCGCCGGCAAGGTCAACGTGTGGTGGGGCGATCCGACCAAGGACCACGGCCTGGCGACGCTGGAAGGCGGCGACGTGATGCCGATCGGCAAGGGCAACGTGCTCATCGGCATGAGCGAGCGCACCTCGCGTCAGGCGATCAGCCAGTTGGCCGCGTCCTTGTTCGAAAAGAAGGCGGCCGAACGCGTGATCGTGGCGGTCATTCCGAAGATGCGCACGGCCATGCATCTGGACACGGTGTTCACCTTCGCCGATCGCGACCTGTGCCTGCTGGCACCGGAGTTCATCAACCAGGTCCGCACCTTCTCGTATCGCCCGAGCAGCCATCCCAGCGGCGTGGAACTGCACCGCGAGGAGAAGCCGTTCGTCGACGTCGTCGGCGAGGCGCTGGGCCTGAAGAAGCTGCGCGTGGTCGAAACCGGCGGCACGGCCTATCAGCAGGAGCGCACGCAGTGGGACAGCGGCGCGAACCTGGTGTGCGCCTCGCCCGGCGTGGTCTATGCGTACGATCGCAACACCTATACGAACACGCAGCTGCGCAAGCAGGGGGTCGAGGTCATCACCATCGTCGGCGCCGAACTCGGCCGCGGACGCGGCGGTGGCCACTGCATGACGTGTCCGATCATCCGCGACGCGGTGGATTTCTAGGTCCGGGCAATCGCGGTTCGCGACGACCGGCCGGATCGAAGGCGCGCCCGGGAAGCAGATCCGGACCCGGGCCGGCGCTTGCGTTGCAGTCGCGCGGACACCGGCTCCGTGCGTTATCCCGGCCGTCCGGTGCGCCCGGACCAGGGGGGATGAAATCCGGTCCGGTACATCGATAGGGAGTCGAGCCAGTGCCTTCCATCCGCGTCCTCCGGTGTTGCTTCCACTGGCGCATGGTCGCCGCGGGTTGCGTGCTCGTCCTTCTTGCCGCCTGCGGGCGCGGCAGCGACGAGCAAACGCAGGAAGTGCGGCCCGTCCGCGTGATGGTCACCGACAAGCGCATGAGCGGCGACACGGTATCGCTGGTCGGCAGCGTGCAGGCCGAAAGCGAGGCCAACCTGTCGTTCCGCATTTCCGGCCGCGTGACCGAACGGCGGGTCGGCGTGGGCGATCGCGTGCAGCGCGGGCAGGTGATCGCGCGACTGGACACGCAGGACGAAGAGATCGGCGTGCAGGCTGCACGTGCGCAGCTCAGCGCGGCGCAGGCGCAGGCGGTGGAGGCCGACAACAATTTCGTCCGGATGCGCGGACTGGTGGCGCAGGACGCGGTGTCGCGGGCGCTGTTCGACCAGGCGCAAGCCAGTCGCCGCGCCACGCAATCGCAGGTCGAATCGGCGCAGGCGCAGCTCAACCTCGCCAGCAACCGCTTGAGCTACACGCGCATCGCATCGGATGTTGCGGGCGTGGTGACCGCCGTCGGCGCCGAACCCGGTGAGGTGGTAGGCGCAGGCCAGATGATCGCGCAGGTCGCGCGCGAAGGCGGGCGCGATGCCGTCTTCGACGTGCCCGCGGCGGTGAAGGACAGCGCGCCCGACAACCCGCGCATCACCGTCATGCTCACCGCAGATCCACGCATCACCGCGCAGGGCCGCATCCGTGAAGTCGCGCCGCGCGCCGATCCGGTGACCAACACGTTCCGCATCAACGTCGGCCTGATCGATCCGCCCGCCGCGATGCGCCTGGGCAGCACCGTGACCGGACGCATGAAGCTGGATTCCGTGCTCGGCATCGAAGTGCCGGCCGCGGCGGTGATCCGCTCCGGACGCAAGGCCGCGGTGTGGGTCGTCGACCCGAAGGCGCACACGGTGTCGACGCGCGAGATCGGCATCCAGTCGTCCAGCCCCTCGGCGATGATGGTGGCCTCGGGCCTGAACCAGGGCGACATCGTGGTGACCGCCGGCGTGCAGGCGCTGCGCCCCGGCCAGAAGGTTCGCCTCATCGAGGCGAAGCCGTGATAGGGCCGAACCTCTCCGAGTGGGCCCTGGGCAAACGCTCGCTGGTCGTGTTCCTGATGATCATCTCGCTGGCGGCAGGCTTGATGTCGTTCCTGCAGCTCGGCCGCGACGAGGATCCCGCGTTCACGGTCCGCACGATGGTCGTCGGCGCCGCGTGGCCCGGCGCGACCGTGGAAGAAATGCTGCCGCAGGTCACCGAACGTCTGGAGCGCAAGCTGCAGGAAACCCGCCACATCAACTCGGTGCGCAGCTACACCACGGCGGGGCAGACCACGATCTTCGTCGAACTCGAGCAATCCACGCCGCCGTCGGAGGTGCCGGATGTCTGGTACCAGGTGCGCAAGAACATCGGCGACATCCGGCAGACCTTGCCGGCCGGCGTCGTCGGTCCGTTCTTCAACGACGACTTCGGCGACACCTTCGGCACGATCTACGCCTTCACCGCCGACGGCTTCAGCTTTCGCGAGCTGCGCGACCAGGTCGAAGCGGTGCGTTCGCGTCTTTTGAACGTGCCGGACGTGTCCAAGATCGAAGTGCTCGGTGCGCAGGACGAACAGATCTTCATCGAGTTCTCCACCGAGCGCCTGGCCGGCATGCGCCTGGATTACCGGACGATCATCGGCGCGTTGCAGGCGCAGAACGTGGTGCGCCCCGCCGGCGTCATCCAGACCCGGCAGGAGCGCGTGTTCCTGCGCGTCAGCGGTGCGTTCGACAACGAGGCCGACATCGAGTCGTTCAACTTCCCGGCCGGCAACCGCATCGTGCGCCTGGGCGACATCGCCCGCGTGCATCGGGGCACTGTCGATCCTCCGCAACCGATGTTCCGCGTGAACGGAAAGCCCGCCATCGGCCTGGCCGTGGCGATGCGCGAAGGCGGCGACATCCTGGCGCTGGGCGAGAACCTGCGCCGCGAGATGGCCGACATCCGCGCCGACCTGCCGGTGGGCATCGAGCCCACGCTCGTGGCCGACCAGGCGGTGACAGTGGAGGTTTCGATCAACGACTTCATGGCCTCGCTGTGGCAGGCCATCATCATCATCCTGGTGTGCAGCTTCGTCAGCCTGGGCGTGCGACCGGGCACGGTGGTCGCGTTGTCGATCCCGCTCACGCTGGCCATCGTCTTCACGGTCATGAACGCGCTGGGCATCGACCTGCACCGCATCTCGCTCGGTGCGTTGATCATCGCCCTGACCCTGCTCGTCGACGATGCGATGACGACGGTCGATGCGATGATGAACCGGCTCGGCGCGGGCGACAGCAAGGACGAGGCGGCCACGTACGCCTACCGCACGCTCGCCGCGCCCATGCTGATCGGCACGCTGGTGACGATCTCCAGCTTCGTCCCCATCGGCTTCGCGCGCAGTTCGGCGGGCGAGTACACCTTTTCGATCTTCGCGGTGGTGGCGATCTCGCTGATCGTGTCGTGGCTGGGCGCGGTGATCTTCGCGCCGCTGCTCGGCAAGGCGATCCTGAAAGTGCCCAAGCGCGATGCGCAGGCCAAGCCGAGCCGGATCATGGCGACGTACGGAAAGCTGCTGCGCGGGGCGATCGCCGCACGCTGGCTCACCATCGGCGTCACCGTCGCGGCCTTCGTGCTGGCGATCTTCCTGGTGCGCTTCGTGCCGCAGCAGTTCTTTCCCGCATCGGACCGCCCCGAGCTCACCGTCGACATGACGCTGCGCCAGAACGCGTCCATCTTCGCCACGCAGGAGCAGGCCGAGCGCCTGGAAGCGTTCCTCAACGGCAACCCGGACGTCGATCACTACAGCACCTACGTCGGGCGCGGCGCGATCCGCTTCATCCTCACGCTCAACGTGCAACTGGCCAATCCGTTCTTCGCCCAGTTCGTGATCGTCGCCAAGGACCTGGAGGCGCGCGAACGCCTTCATCAGAAGCTGGAGGATCTGCTGGCGACGGACTTTCCCGACGTGGTTGCGCGCGTGTCACCGCTGGAACTGGGGCCGCCGGTGGGTTGGCCGTTGCAGTACCGCGTGAGCGGGCCCGACATGGATCGGCTGCGGCAGATATCGCTCGACCTGGCGGGCGTGGTGGGTTCGGACCCGCGCGTGCGCCACGTCAACTACGACTGGATGGAGCCCGCGCGGCAGGTGCGCGTCCACATCGACCAGGACGAGGCACGCCAGCTCGGCGTGAGTTCGGCGGCGCTGGCGGGCGTGCTCAACGCGTCCATCGCCGGAACGCCGGTCACGCAGGTGCGCGACGACATCTACCTGATCAACGTGGTCACGCGCGCCACCGACGAGGAGCGCGCGTCGTTCGACACGCTCTCCACGCTGCAGGTGCCCACCGCCACGGGGCGGACGGTGCCGTTGCGGCAGTTCGCGACGTTCACCGAGGAACAGGAATTCCCGCTGGTGTGGCGGCGCGACCGCGTACCGACGCTGACGGTGCGCGCGGACGTGACGCGCGACGTGTTGCCCGACGACGTCGTGGACGCATTGCGGCCGAAGATCGAAGCGTTCAACGAAACGCTGCCAAAGCGCTACCGCGTCGACACCGGCGGGCTCTACGAGGAAAGCAACGAGTCCAGCCGCTCGGTGTATGCGGTGGTGCCGGTGATGATCCTGCTGATGCTGGTGATCATGATGATCCTGCTGGTGAGCTTCCGGCGCCTGGCGATGGTGGTGTGCGTGCTGCCGCTGGGCCTGATCGGCGTGGTGGCTTCGCTGCTGGTGTTCAACCGGCCGCTGGGGTTCGTGGCGATCCTGGGCATCCTGGCGCTGATCGGCATGATCGCCAAGAACGCGGTGATCCTCATCGTCCAGATCGAGACCGACCGCGCGTCCGGGATGGGCGTGCTCGATGCGGTGCTCAGTGCGGCGACTTCGCGCATGCGGCCGTTGATGCTCACGGCGATCTCCACCGTGCTCGGCCTCATCCCCATCGCACCCACGGTGTTCTGGGGGCCGATGGCGTTCGCCATCATGGGCGGGCTGCTGGTCGCCACCGCGCTCACGCTCATCTTCCTGCCGGTGCTGTACGTGACGGTCTTCGGCAACGAGCCGCCGCCGACGCGGGCGGCGGAGCAGGGGTGAGCGCGATGGGCGCGCCGTCACCGGCCGGTGGCAAGTTCGCGCGCGGGCGGTACGCGTGGACGGCGTTGATGCGCGGCGCGGGATTCCTCGCGTTGTGGATCGTGCTGATGCCGAGCGCGAAGCCGGCGGACGTGGCGTTCGGCCTGGTGGCCAGCGTTCTTGCGACGTGGACGAGCCTGCAGCTGCTCAGGCCGGAAGCCGGGCACCTGAAGTTCGGCGCGTTGCTGGCGCTCGGGCCGCATTTCCTGTGGCAATCGGTGCTGGCCGGCATCGACGTCGCGCGTCGCGCCTTCGATCCGCGCCTGCCGCTGGCACCGGGGATCGTGGAATGTCCCGTCGCATTCCCGCGCGGTGTCACGCGCAACACGTTCGCGGCGATCACCAGCCTGCTGCCCGGTTCGGTGCCCTGCGGCGAGACGCAGGACACGCTGGTGTACCACTGCCTGGACCGCGACCTACCCAATACCGAACAGCTCAAGCGCGAAGAGCAGCTGTTCGCGCGCGCCCTGATTCCCGCACGGGAGGATGACCATGATTGAGTTCGCACCACGCGTCTTCGCGGACGCGGGAGGGCAGGCGTGATGGACGACTTCCTGCTGGGCGCGGCGGCATTCGTCCTGTTCGTGGTGGCCATCGGCCTGGTGCGCATCCTGCGCGGGCCGGGCGACGCGGAGCGCATGATGGCCGCGCAACTGCTGGGCAGCGGCGGCATCGCGGCGTTGCTGCTCGGCGCGACGGCCGGTGCATCGGCGGTGACGGATGTCGCGCTGATCCTCGCGTTGCTGGCGGCGTTCGCATCGATCGCCTTCGTCAAGGCGGCGCGAGGTGCGAGGCGATCATGAGCCTGCTGCTCGACCTGTGGACCTATGTCGCCGTCTGCGCCGGTGGTGTGTTCTTCCTCGCCGGAACGGTGGGATTGCTGCGCTTCCCGGATTCGCTGACGCGCCTGCATGCGTTGACCAAGGCCGACAACCTCGGCCTGGGCCTGGTGGTGCTGGGCCTGCTGCCGCAGGCGGGGAGCGTGCTGGTCGGCATCAAGCTGATCCTGATCTGGGGCCTGGTGCTGTGGGCTTCGGCGGCGGTATCGCAACTCATCGCGCGCACGGTGCGCGAGGCCGACAAGCCATGAGCGGCGCGCCGACCCTCGCGTTGATCGCGCTGCTCATCGCTCTCGCGCTGTGGGTGGTGCTGGCGCGCGGGATGTTCGCGGCGGTGGCGGGTTTCATCGCGTACGGGTTGCTGCTCACACTGGCGTGGGTGGGCTTGTCGGCGGTCGATGTCGCGATGACCGAAGCGGCCATCGGCGGCGGATTGACCGGCGCGCTGCTGATCGGCGCGGCCTCGCGACTGCGCGGTGCCGGATACGGCGAGGTGGGCGCGCGGCGTGGGCCGTTGACGCGCGTGCTGGCGGTCGCGGTGTCGGTCGGCGTGACCGCCGTGCTGGTGGTGTGCCTGAACTGGTTGCCGGAACCGCAGCCCACCTTGGTGCCGGATGTCGCGGCGAACCTCGATGCGACCGGCGTCGGCAATCCGATCACGGGCGTGCTGCTGGCGTTCCGCGCGATGGACACGCTGCTGGAGGCGATCGTGCTGCTCTTCGCGCTGATCGGCGTGTGGTCGCTCACGCCCGATGCGGCATGGGGGCAGCGGCCGGACGTCGCACACGACGTCGATCCGGACGGCGTGCTCGCCTACGTCGCGCGCGTGCTTCCGCCCATCGGGGTAGTGATAGCGATCTACATCCTGTGGGTGGGCGCCGATGCACCGGGCGGGAAGTTCCAGGGCGCGACGGTGCTGGCGGCGATGTGGCTGCTGGCGATGATGGCTGGCCTTGCGCGTGCGCCATTGATCGGCCGCGCATCGCTGCGTGCGTGGCTGGTGGCCGGGCCGCTGGTGTTCGTCGCGATCGGTGTCTACGGCGTGTGGCGCGCCGGGGCGTTCCTCGCGTATCCGGACGGGTTCGCGAAACCGCTGATCGTCGTCATCGAGATCGCGCTGATGCCATCGCTGGCCATCACGCTGGCGCTGCTGCTGGCCGGTGCGCCGCGCGACACGGGAGGGCGCCATGAATGAAACGTGGTTCGGCTACTGCGCCGCCGCGCTGATCGGGATCGGCCTGTACGGGTTGATCGTCAATCCGCAGCCGCTGCGCAAGATACTTGCGTTCAACATCATCGGCACGGGCGTGTTCCTGGTGTGCGCGGTGATCGCGCGCCGTGGTGCGGCGATGGGGATGGGTGGTGATCCGGTGCCGCAGGCGCTGCTCATCACCGCGATCGTGGTTGCGTTCTCGGCCTCGGCGCTGGCCGTGGCGCTGCTGCTGCGCTTGTTCGAAATGACCGGCACGACGTCGCTGGACGACGAGGCGCCGACCCGGAAGGATCATGATGGTCGCGGCGCGTGACATGCGCCACGCAGGCGCAGGGGGGCGGTCGTGACCACGCCCGATGGCCACCTGCTCGTGTCGGCGGTGCTCGTGCCGTTCGTGGCCGTGATGCTGGGGCTGGTCGCGGGCGGTCGTCATGCGCAGCGGGTCGCGATCGCGACGATCGGTGTGGGCCTGGTGGTGGTGCTGGCGATCGCGGAGGCGGTGATCGAATCGCGCGCGGCGCTGGTCTACCTGCTCGGAGGCTGGGCGCCGCCGCTGGGCGTGGCGCTGCGTGCGGACGGGCTGTCGGTGGTGATGCTGGTGGCGGTCGCCGTGGTGATCGCCGGGATCGCGGTGTATGCGCGCGCCGATTTCGGCACGCCGGTGGGCGTGCGCGAAAAACGCGCGTCGCTCACGTTTTGGTCGTTGCTGATGGCGGTGTGGGGCGCGTTGAACCTGGTGTTCGTCAGTGGCGATGTCTTCACGCTTTATGTCGCGCTGGAGTTGCTGACCTTCGCCGGTGTGCCGCTGGTGTGCCTGGACGGTCGCGGCGAAACCCTGCGCGCCGCGCTGCGCTACGTGCTCTACGCGTTGCTGGGTTCGATGCTGTACCTGCTCGGTGCGTTCCTGCTCTATGGCGCGTACGGGACGCTGGACATCGCGATGCTGGGCGAGCGCGTCGCCGCGGGCCCGCTGACGTGGACAGCGGCCGCGCTGATGACGGCGGGGCTGCTGGCCAAGACGGCGCTGTTCCCGTTGCACCTGTGGCTGCCGCCTGCGCACGCGGGCGCGCCGGCGGCGGCCAGTGCGGTGCTGTCGGCGCTGGTCATCAAGGGCTCGTGGTTCCTCGCGGTGCGGCTGTGGCTGGACGTGTTCCCCGGCGTGATCACGTGGCCCGCGGCGCAGTGGCTGGCCGCGTTGGGCGTGGCGGCGATCCTCGTCGGCAACATCGTCGCCCTGCGGCAGGTGCGCCTGAAATTGCTGATCGCCTATTCGACGGTCGCGCAGATCGGCTACCTGTTCCTGATGTTCCCGCTGGCGCTGGGCGCCCGCGCGGCGCAGGCCGATGAATCCGCCGCCGTCACCGGCGGCATGCTGCAGGCGATCTCGCACGCGACGGCGAAGGCGGCGATGTTCATGGCGGCCGGCCTCATCTACACCACGCTCGGGCACGATCGCGTCGCCGACCTGCGCGGCGCCGGGCGCGAGCTTCCCATCACGATCCTCGCCTTCGCGCTCGCGGGCGCGTCGCTGATCGGGTTGCCGCCCAGCGGCGGATTCCTCGCGAAGTGGCTGCTGCTCTCTGCCGCCGTGTCGACCGCGCAGTGGTGGTGGGCGCTGGCGATGCTGATCGGCGGCCTGCTCACCAGCGTGTACGTGTTCATCGTCGTGGTGCGTGCGATGGCGGCGCCCGACGCCGGCTGGGCGCCGAAGGCGGTCGTGCCGCGCTATCAGCAGGGCGCGGTGCTGGGGCTGGCCTTGTGTTCGTTCCTGCTCGGCGCGGCGGCGCTGCTGCCGCTGGACGTGCCGCAACTGGGTCGCGCGCAGGCGGCATGGAGTGCGCCATGAACGCATGGATCGCCGCCGCCATCGCAACCCCGCTGCTGCTGTTGCTGGCGTGCCTTTGGGCGCGCGCGCGTGCGGACCTGATGCGGTGGTTGCCGATCGCGCCGGTGCCGGCCTTGCTGGCGGCGTTGTTCGCGCCGCAGGACATGCCACTGCGCGTCGGCCATGCCGGCTTCGCGCTCGTCTTCGCGATGGATCGCCCGGGTGCGGTGCTCCTGGGCGTCGCGTCGCTGCTGTGGATCGCTGGCGCCCTTCACGCGCAGCGCGAGGAACGGGCGAGCAACGGTGCTTTCGTCACCGCCTGGCTGATGACGCTCACCGGTTGTGTCGGCGTGTTCCTCGCGGCCGACGTGGTGGGCTTCTACTTCCTGCTGGCGGTGCTGAGTGTGGGCGCGGCGGGGTTGGTGATGCAGGGCGTGCGCCCCGCGTCGATGCGCGCGGCGGCCGTCTATCTGGGCGTGGCGCTGTTGGCCGAGGCGCTCCTGCTCGCCGCGCTGGTGCTGCTCGTGCAGGCATCGCCGGAAGGCAGCCTGATGATCGCCGACGCGCCGGCCACCTTGTCCGCGTCGACCACGCGCGGGCTCACGCTCACGCTGCTCATCATCGGCCTGGGCATGAAGGCCGCGCTGGTGCCGATGCATTTCTGGATGCCGCTGGCGTACGGCGCCGCGCCCCTCTCCGCCGCGGCGGTGATGAGCGGTGCGGTGGTGAAGGCGAGTGTCCTGGCGCTCGTGCGCCTGCTTCCCTTCGATATCGCGTTGCCGGACTTCGGCATGCCGCTGGCGGCCGTGGGAATGCTCGGTGCGTTCTACGGCGTCGCCATCGGCCTCACGCAGTCGGACACGAAGGTGGTGCTGGCGTACTCGAGCGTGAGCCAGATGGGCTTCGTGATGGCGCTCATCGGCATGGGGCTGGCCAGTGGCGACGCCGCCACGCCGATCATCGCGGTCTTCTACGCGGCACATCACCTGCTGGTGAAGGGCACGCTGTTCCTGGCGATCGACGCGGTGCCGGCACGCCGGCGCGTTGCGTGGCCGTGGCTCGCGGTCGCGGCGATCGTGGCGCTGAGCCTGGCCGGACTTCCCCTGACGGGCGGCGCGCTGGCCAAGGATGCGGCCAAGGGCGTGGTCGGCAATGGCGTCATGGCCATGCTGGCGGTGGCTTCGTCGGTGGCGACGTCGATGCTGATGGTGCACTTCCTGCGCCGCCTCGCGAACGCGACGCAGGCGAGCGTGCGAGGCACCGCAACGTGGCTGTTCATGGCCGTCGCGTGCGTGGTCGTTCCGTGGTGGCTCTATCTGGCGATCCCGATCGGCACGTCCCCGGCCGCGCTGGCACCGGCTGCGCTGTGGGCGTCGCTGTGGCCGGTGCTGGTCGGCGGCGCGTTGGCATGGGCATGGGCGCGCGTGGCGCATGCAGGGCCGTCCTTGCCGGCGGGCGACATCGGCATCGCACTCGTTGGCATCGAACGGGCCGGCCGTGCGATCGCGGTGGCGCTGGAACGATGCGACACCGTGGCGCGGCGGTGGCAGGTGGCGAGCGTCGCGCTGTTGCTGATCGCCGCCGCCTTCTACTGGACATTGCGCGTGTGATGAAGACGAAGCCTTGCATCGCAAGACTGCATCATCGTGCTGCGGCCGCGCGCGTTCCGTGCACGGCCCGACGCACTGCGGAGGTACCGTCATGAGGATCCTCGTTCCCACGGCCCTGCTCCTGTTCTCGCTGGGGTGCACGCTCGGGCCGGACTACGTGCGTCCGACCATCGACACGCCCGACGCATGGCGCATCGCACCCGGCGAAGCGAAAGACCTGGCCAACACGCAGTGGTGGACCACGTTCAACGATCCCGTGCTCGACGAGCTCATCGACACCGCACTCGCCGAAAACCGCGACGTGCGCATCGCCGCCGCGCGCGTCGATCAGTTCCTCGGTGCGCTCACGGCCACGCGTTCGCGCTTCTTCCCGACGGTGGGCTACGACGTCGATGCAAGCCGCGCCAAGGCCAGTCGCGTCGGGCAGCCGCCGATCCCGGCGGGCGCGGACCCGTATTTCACGCTGTACCAGGGCTCGCTCGGCGCCAGCTGGCAGATCGACCTGTTCGGACGCGTGCGGCGGCTGAGCGAAGCGGCGCAGGCGCGCGTGTACGCAAGCGAGCAGGCCAGGCGCGGCGTCGTGCTCTCGCTGGTGACGAGCGTGGCGGCCAGCTACATCACGCTGCGCCAGCTCGACCGGCAACTGGAGATCGCACAGGCCACGGCGAACAACTTCGGCGAGACGGCGCGCATCTTCGACCTGCGGCACAAGGCCGGCATCGTGTCGCTGACCGAGGTTTCGCAGATCCGGTCGCAGCGCGAGCAGGCGCTGGCGACGATCCCCGTGCTGGAGCAGCAGATCGCGGCGGTGGAGAACCTCATCTCCATCACGCTGGGGCGCAACCCCGGCCCGATTCCGCGCGGGCTCACCATCGACCAGCTCGTGCCGCCGCGCATTCCGGCCGACCTTCCTTCGTCACTGCTGGAGCGTCGCCCCGACATCCTGCAGGCCGAGCAGAACCTCGTCGCGGCCAACGCCAACATCGGCGCCACGCGGGCCCTGTACTTCCCCGACCTCACGCTCACCGGTGCGCTGGGTTCCACGAGCACGTCGTTTGGCGATTTCCTCACCGGCCCGGCCAGTGCGTGGCTGGTCGCCGCCAACGTGGCCGGCCCGATCTTCACCTTCGGTGCGATCAAAGGCCAGGTGCGCACCGCGGAGGCGCAGAAGGAGGAGGCGGTGCTGGTCTACCAGCAGACCATCCTCAACGCGATGCGCGAAACCGACGATGCCCTCACCGGCACCGTGAAGAAGGCCGAGGAACTCCAGCGCCAGGAAGCGCGCGTGCGGGCACTGCGTGATTCGGCGAGGTTGTCGCGGGCGAAGTTCGAGTACGGCATGGCGGGGTACGTCGAGGTGCTTATCGCCGACAACGAGCTGTTCGCCGCCGAAATCGCCCTCGTGCGCGTGCGCGCCGAGCGCAACACGCAGATCGTCCAGGTCTATCGGGCGATGGGCGGCGGCTGGGTCGATGCCGCGCAGGCGCGCACCACCGCTACGGAGACCGGTTCCGAGGCCGCGCCACGCAGCGATGGCGGCGGCCTGCGGCGGTGACGGACGCTCAGGGCGGGCCGACGCCGTGCAGGAAGATGTCCACCACCTGCTCCACGCGGGTGCGCTGCGCCCGCTCGCCCAGCGCCTTGCGCACGCCCAGCACCACCTCCAGGTGCAGGTCGTCGCGCAGCATGCCGATGAAGTGCTCGGCCGCGGCGCGCGGATCGGCGATGGCGAGCTGGCCCGATCCGGCGTAGCGCTCCAGCAGGCGGGTCAGGGCGGTCGTCGCGCGGCCCGGCCCGTTCTGCAGGAAGGCCTCGGCCAGGCCCGGAATGCGCCCGCACTCGGACACCACCAGGCGGTAGAGCGCGATCGTCCGGGCATCCATGAGGATCCGCATGATCGCGCGGCCGAACTGCTCCAGGCTGGCGCGCACGTCGTCGCCGGCGCGCTCGTCCGCACGGTGGATGGCTTGCAGGGCCTGTTCGGACAGCCCGGTCACCATCGCGGCGAAGAGATCGTCCTTGCCGCCGAAATGGCTGTAGATGGCGCGCTTGGAGCCGCCCACCTTCTCGATCACCGCGTCGATGCTCGTGTTGGCGTAGCCATCGCGCAGGAACAGCTCGCTGGCGGCATCGAGGATCTGGCTTCGCAAGGCATCCGGGCTGCGCCGGCTCCGGCGCGCGGGCGTGGGTTCACTGGGGACGTTCATGGCGCACTCCATGGCACTTGACACGTAAGGTACCGACTATTACCGTTTACCTCAACGGTACCAAACAGTACCCATTGAGCCGCGACCGCCGCACGGGCACCCGATGAAGACGACCCTCCCGAATAACGAGCGCCGAAGTCGCTCAGTTTTCATCCTGGCCGCCTGCGCGGCGGTCGCGGCCTCGGCGTGGGCGGTGCACGGCTGGCTGTGGAGCAGCGCCTCGGTGTCGACGGACAACGCCTACACGCGCGGCGAGGTGACGGTGATCGCCCCGCGCGTGGCGGGCTACGTCTCGGAGGTGCTCGTCGGCGACAACGAACCGGTCAAGCGCGGCCAGGTGCTGTTCCGCATCGAGGACGCGGACTACCAGGCGCAGCTGGACCAGGCGCTCGCGAACGTGCTGCGCCAGCAATCCGCGCTGGGCAGCCTGGACAAGCAGATCCAGTTGCAGGGCGCGGTGATCGAGCAGGCCTCCGCCGACGTGCGCGCGATCGAAGTCGAGGCGCAGCGCGCGGGGCTCGATTCGCGCCGTTATCGCACCCTCGTGGAACAAAGCGCCGTGAGCCGGCAGATGCACGAATCGGCCGATGCCACGCACCGCCGGGCGCTGGCCGCGACCGACTCCGCGCGCGCGCGGCGCCAGGCGGAGACGGACAGGCTCGAGGTGCTGCGTGCACAGAAGCTGGAGGTCGAAGCGGTACTGCAACAGGCCCAGGCGGCGCGCAGGCTGGCGTCGATCTCGTTGAAGCACACCGTGGTGCGCGCGCCCGTCGACGGCGTCGTCGCCAATCGCCAGGTGCGCGTCGGCCGCTACGTCGCGCCCGGCGCGACGGCGCTGACGCTGGTGCCGCTGGACGGTGTCTGGGTCGTCGCCAACTACAAGGAAACGCAGCTCACCGACGTGAAGGTCGGCGACACGGCGCAGGTGACGCTGGACATGTACCCCGGCGTCGAACTGACGGGCACGGTCGACAGCATCGCGCCGGGAAGCGGCGCGCAGTTCGCGCTGCTGCCCCCGGACAACGCGACCGGCAATTTCACCAAGATCGTTCAGCGCGTGCCGGTGAAGATCGTGCTGGATCCCGCGCATGCGCTCGCCGGCCGACTCTATGCCGGCCTGTCCGCCGAAGTGTCGATCCACACCGACGGCGACCCCGCTCCCGCACGCGGCAAGCGCACCGCCTCCACGGCGAACTGACCGGCCGCGATGGCCAACGCATTGCGCCAGGCGATCTGCCTGCTCGGCATCGTGGCGTTGATGGCCGTGGACGGCATCAACGGCACGCTCCTGGTGGTCAATCGTGGGCAGGTGATGGGCGGCTATGCGGCGACGCCGGATGAAGCGGCGTGGCTGAACATCGCCTACCTCGCGACCAAACTCATCGCCTTCGTGTCGACGCCGTGGCTGGTCGGTCGCTACGACGCGGTGAAGACGACGTGGGTCGGCGGCCTTCTGCTCGCGGTCGTCACCGGCGCGTTGGCGATGGCGCCCGATTTGACCTTCGCCATTGCGATCCGCGCAGCACAGGGTGCCTGCGGTGCGCTCGTGCTGGTGGCCGCGCAGACGCTGGTGTTCCAGGCGTATCCCGCGACGCGGCAACCGCTGCTGCAGAGCATGATCGCGCTGGCCGTCGTCGTGGTGCCGGTAATGGTCGCGCCCGCGCTGCACGGCTGGGTGACGGACGCACACGACTGGCGCGATCTCTTCGTCGGCGCAGCTGTCACGGCATTGCTTGCATGCGTCGCCTTCCATTCCACGCGACCACGGGAGCCTGCGCGCGTCGCATCGAACGCCCCTCGTCCCGTCGTGCAGCTGCTGCTGGCGCCCGCGATCGTCGGCGTCGTATACGTGATGCAAGAAGGCGCGCGCTTCGACTGGTTCGATGCCGTGCACATCCGCGTGGTGGCGGTCGCATCGGTGATCGCCCTCGCCTGCGCATCGTGGTTCGCCTTGCGCGGCGACGCCGGCCGCCAGGCGATGCGCCATGCAGGCGCGCATCCGGACTTCGTATTCGGTCTGTGCGCCAGCTTCTTCGCGGGCTTCGCCCTGTTCGGAAGCGGCGCCGCGATTCCCCTGTTCGGCAACGTCGTGCTGTCGCTCGCGCCGGAGCACGTGGGCCAGCTGGCCTTGTCCAGTTCCATCGCCGCCGCGGCTGGCCTCGCGTTGGCCGGGCTGGCGCTGCAATCCGGCCGCGTGCCGGTGGTGGCGCCGATCCCGGTGGGCATCGCGCTCTTCATGACCGGCATGTGGTTGCTCTCGCTGTCCAGCGCGCAGACCGGCGCGCCGCAGATGCTGCTGGCCACCTGGCTGCGCGGTTTCGGCATGGGACTGCTGTTCGTCTCGCTGACGGTCATGACGCTGGGTGGGCTTCCCCGCGAACGGATGGCCGGCGGCGTCGCGCTGTTCAACCTGGGCCGGCAGGCGGGCGGACTGGCGGGCATGGCGTTCGTTTCGACGATGCTCGAATGGCGCCTGCCTGCGCATGGCGTTGCGTTGTGGCAGCACGTGCCGATGGGCAGCGCCGAACTCGACGCGACGCAGGCGACGCTGATGAATCTGTGGATGGAGCAGGGCCTTGCGGCGGGCGAGGCGACGACGGCCAGCGCGGCATGGATCGCAAGGCAGGTGCAGCAGCAGTCGGCCGCGCGTGCGTTCGACGAGATCTTCCTGTCGCTGGCGATGTTCTTCGTCGTGGCCATACCGCTGCTGCTGGGCACCAAGGCGCTTCTCGCGCGGCAGTCGCGCCGCGCGCAACACGCGCAAAGGCACTTGGCAGCACATTGAGTGTCAAGGCGAAGGGGCGCGCGTGGAGGCGAACCGGTTCAGCACGGCTTCCACCGCGAACATGCACAGCAGCATGCCGAAGACGGCGATCGCCACCGATGTGAGGCGATAGAGCGAGATGCTGTACAGATCCCCGGCGGGCGAGAGCTGGCCGATCAGCACCGCGATCGCGGTGGCGGCGCTCAATCCCACGGCGGGGCCGGCGTTCTCGCGCACGTGCATGGTGGCGAACACGAGCGCGCCCACGCCGTAGAGCGCAATCACGAATCCCGCCTGGCTCACGTGCGAGTACAGCACAAGCTGCAGCGCTAGGGCATAGACGGTGCCCAGCAGCGTCCCCGACACACGCGTCCACGCCGCACGGCGACCGCCGGCCAGCGTCATCGGAAACAGGATCAGCACGGTCGCCGCCTGCGCGGACAGCGCATCGGGGAGGTCCAGGAACTGGAACACCGCGAAGGACGCCGTCGCGCAGATCGCGCCCAGCAGCATCTGGTGACGCACCAGCGGCAACGGCTTGGCGGGCGCGCCGTGCGGAAGCTTGCGCCGCTCCGGGATCAGCGCATGCACCGCGCCTGCGATGAACGCCGCCAGCAAGGTCGCGATGAACTGCGCGGTGAACAGATCGCTTTTGGGAACGTGCGGGTAGCTCGCCAGGTGAACGAGCACGGAGGACGCCACCATCGTCAGTGCGCCGAACAGGAACCACGGGCCCTGCGCCATGAGGCGGAAGCAGGCCAGGGCGAAGACGAAGAACGCGCCGATCGCGAGCAGCGGGGACACGTTGCCGAGGATCGCAAGCAGGTTGGCCGCGGTGATGCTGACCAGGCTGCTGGCCACGAACTGTGCCGCGATGCGAAGGTTGTAGATCGGCACCAGGCCCAGCAACAGCACCGGATACAGCGCGAAGAACGCGCCGAACGGCCAGCTCATCGCCTTGGCCACGGCCAGCGCCGCGGTGGTGCCGATCGCCAGCCGGCACGCTTGCCGCCACGCGTCCTCGCCGAGCGCGGGCCGCGCCTGCCGGGACTGCGACAGCGCGTCAGTAGACATAGTGGAGCAGGGTGATCAGGCGAATCTGCACGTTACCCAGCCAATGCCGCAGGCCCCGCGCCTGCGGATGCAGCTGCACCGTGGCGCGGGCGCCGGTCATCAGCGGGCGCGGCGGGATCTCGAGCAATTGCAGATTCACGCGCACGCGCTCGGCATCGCGCACCCAGCGGTCGTCCTGGTCGGGCGCAGCCAGGCGTCCGTCCGGATCGATCTGCCCGCGCACCACGCCCGCGTCGAGCGAACTCACTTCCGCGTCGAACAGCCGTCCCGGGAACGCGTCGAACGCCACCTGCGCGCGCGTGCCCGGGCTGACATGCAGCAGCGCCTTCTCGCGGAAATCCGCCTGGAGGCTGGGGGCCGTGCTGATCAACACCAGCTTCGGCACGCCGGCCTGCGCGTAGGTGCCCGCCGCCAACCGCATGTTGCTGACGATGCCGGGCGCGGCCGCCACCACGTCCGAGCGGCGCAGGTCGAGTTCGGCATGGGCGAGCGCGTTGCGCGCGCGTCGAAGGCGCAGGCTGCGGTCGCCGTCGCTGCCGCGTTGCACCCTCACCGCGTTCAACGCCGCGCGCGAAGACTGCAACGCGGCGCGCGCGACGTCGTATCGGGCCTGCGCCTGGTCGAGCGCCGAACGCGACACGTAGCGTTCGCTCACCAGGCCCTGCAAACGGCGCAGTTCGCGCAGGGCGTCATCCACCTGGGTCTTCATGCGCGTGACTTCGGCCGAGGCCGCCGCGATGGAGGCGTCGAGCTGCGCGTTGTCCTGCCCGGCCTGCTCGACCTGCAGCTCGGCGTCGTGCACGGCGGTGCGGTAGGTTTCCGGATCCACCCGGAACAGCAGCTGCCCCTTCTCGACCCGCTGGTTGTTGCGCACCTGCACGTCGACCACGCGACCGCTCACCTCCGGTGCAACCTGCGTGACGTGGTAAGTCAGGCGCGCTTCCGGAGACACCGGCATGTGGATGTCGGCGACGAGGTAATACACGAAGCTCAGGCCGATCAGCGCCAGCGATCCGAACATCCAGGCGCGAAAACGGGCGTCGGTGCTCATTGAACACTCCTCGGATGCCGGCGGCACCCCGACTCGTCCAACCCTGCACCGACGCTAGTACCGCGCACGCGGCACCGGAAGCCGACTTCGCGTGGACATCATGTTGCCTGTCCGGCACCAATGCACCGCCCGCGCTGCCAGGGCGTGCGGTGCGCGCGATTCGCGATCTGCGGTCAACCCTGCGCTGCCCGCCGCGCGCGCCTCACCTCATGCGGTGTCGCGTGGGCCCGCGTCGGCCGATGCCGCCTGGGCGTGCGGGTGCCGCGATCGCGTCTTCTCCTCGGCGAAGGCATGGTTCACGTCGCGATGGCCGGCTTCATCGTCGCGAACCGCGATGACGACGTCACGCAAGCGCGCGTCGGCGGGAAGCTTCCAATAGCCGATCGCGAGGGCCGGCGCGGGCACGTTGTCGATGCGGCCGGCGTCGATTTCCGCCAGATACCGCGTGTAGCTCACCACCGCTTCCTCTTCGAAATAGCCGACGAGACGGTGCGCGGTGCGGCTGGAAACCACGTAGAGGGCCAGGTAGAACGTGAAGAACAGCGCCTGGGCGACCAGCACCATCATGCGTTCGAACCAGCTCGGCCGCGCGATTTCCATGAAGGTCATCAGGTGCATGCGCTCGTTCTCGGCTTCGTCCAGCAACGTGTGGATCCAGCCTTCGTCGTCGTGCAGCCAGCGCAGGCAGTGCAGGTGCACCAGCGCGCCGCCGACCATGCCGGGCACGGCCGCGACGGTTTCCAGGACGATGGCCCGGTTTCCATAGCGTTTGGCGAAAAGCGTGTCCGCGAAGAAGCGCAGCGCCCGCGTGGTGCGGTAGGCGATGCGGTCGGAGGCGTTGAGGACCGGATGGTGGAAATCGAGCGGACGCGGATCGCCTGCGGGCATGGGAGTCTCCGGGAGCCGGCCTGCGCGCCGGCCCGATGGGCGCGGATCGGGTCCGATCACTGTAGGTCGTGGGAGCCCGCGCAGGAAGGTCGTTCGTCGGACACCTGTTGTTGACCGGGACGCACGAATGCAGGCGCCCTGAAGCTGCTATTGGAAGATCGCGCCGGACTGCCCGGAATGGGCGGCGAGCAGAGGCGCCAGTTCGCGATCGATCGGCGTTTGCGCGGCCTGCAACGGCAGCCTCTCGCGGAAGGCCGGCCGGGCCGTGTGGCGTCGCTAGACCCGGGCGATGAACTTGATCTCGATGAGCTGCGTGGGAAGCGCCAGGCGCGGCGTGACCAGGATGGTGCTGGCAACGCTCGGCTTGTCCGTGCCGTACGCCTGTTTCCTGACGGTGCCGGCCACGGCGAAAGCGGCGTCCATGTCGGTGACGTACAGGACTTCTTCGACCACGTTGTCGAGCGATGCACCGAACTGGCCGAGCAGGGCGCGCGCGTTCGCGTACGTCTGCCGCATCTGGATCTCCATGTTCGAGTGATCCAGGATCCGGCCCTTCGCATCCAGCGCAGGTGCACCGACGATGTTGCCTTCGGCGTCATGGCTGAGTTGTCCCGACACGTAGATGGTGTCGCCCACCTTCACCGCCTGCGCATAGCCGTAGGCGTCTTCCCAGGGCATGCCCATGCCCTTGGTCTCTTTGCCGATCGTCACGTCCGTTCTCCTGCTTTGCGTTGATGCGGATCCGCCCACTGTTCTAGGCGAGTGCACGGCCCGCGTGTAGCCCGATGGAAGGGCATGCGGTGTTGAGGAAATCGCACCAATGCGCACAAACCGGTTCGTCCGCGCTGCTGGCGCTGCGGCCGCGCGCGGAAACGCGCTGTTGCCTCGCACGCGCTTACAGAACACTGGCTGCGCTGGCCTACGATCGGCGTTGCGCCACGGGACGCAGTGCGCGGTCGAGGCTCCCAGCCGGATGAACGGCATGCCGGCCTCGTTCACGGCGCGACACACGGTCGCGGTCATCATCCGGTGACGGCCCTTTCCAGCGAATCCATGCCGATGCCCACCTGGTCCGAACTCCAATCGCAACTGCAGGCATTGCGGGACGACGTTCCCTCGATGCTGCGCGAGACGCCCGACACCGCCACGTTCTTCGACACGTTCGCCGGCAAGGCGGACTTCATCCTCAAACGCGCGCCGCCCGACATGGTCGAGTCGGTGCATACCGAGCTGGGCGCGATCCTGCGCGACATGAAGCTCGCCGACGACGGCGAGGACTGAGCGGGTTCGCACGCGCACTGCGGAACCCGGACGCATCGCGCGTCCGGGCGCCGCGATGTCTCAACTGCTCGGGTGCAGCGATTCCAGCTGCTTGAGCCGCTTGAGTGCGTCGGTCTGCTTCAGCAACCCGTAGTTGATGCTGCCGGCGTTGAGCGAACTGCCGGCCTGGTACGGGTAATCCATGAAGTCGGAGAAGAACGCCTTGATGGCGCCCATCACCGGCACGATCAGCCACATCTGGCGCGCGAGGAAATCGATCGCACCGCCGCCATCCTCCAGCCCGCGTTCATAGGGGTCCATGCGCAGGTTGGTGATCATGGCCCAGTTGGTCACGGCGCGCGTGCCAGTGGCGATGTTGCCGTGCTGGCTGGCGAAACTGAGCTTCCAGTCCTGGAAACGCAGCGCGTTGAGGTTGCCGCCCTGGTCGAAGTAGAAGATGGCATCGCGCGGTCCCTTCTTCTCCTTGCCCTGGAAGTAGGGCATGAAGTTGAAGCCGTCGAGCTTGACCTTGAACTTCTTCTTGTTGAGCGTGGCGCCCTTCGCCAGCTGTTCCTTGATGTCGGGAACACCGGCGGCCGCGCACAGCGTGGGGAACATGTCGATCAGCGAGATCGGATCGTTGTAGACCGTGCCGGGCTTGATCGTGCCCGGCCAGCGGATCGCCATCGGAATGCGGAAGCCGCCTTCCCAGGTCGAGCCCTTCTCGCCGCGGAACATCGTCATGGCGCCGTCGGGCCACAGCGCGATCTCGGCGCCGTTGTCGGTGGTGTAGACGACGATGGTGTTGTCGTCCAGGCCCAGTTCGTCCAGCAGATCGAGCAACTGCCCGACATGGCCGTCGTGTTCGACCATGCCGTCGGCGTGCAGGCCCTTGCCCGTCTTGCCCACCGAGTCCTTCTTCAGGTGAGTGAATACGTGCATGCGCGTGGTGTTGAACCACACAAAGAACGGCTGCTTGGCCTTGGCGCTCTTCTTGATGAATTTCTCCGCCGCCTCCAGGAACTCTTCATCCACCGTCGGCATGCGCTTGATGTTGAGCGGCCCGGTGTCCTCGATCTTGCCGCCGCCGTAGGAGTGGATCACGCCGCGCGGACCGTACTTCTTCTTGAAGTTCGGGTCCTTGGGATAGAAGTAGCCTTCGGGTTCTTCCTCGGCGTTGAGGTGATAGAGATTGCCGAAGAACTCGTCGAATCCGTGATTCGTCGGGAGGTGCTGGTCCTGATCGCCGAGGTGGTTCTTGCCGAACTGGCCGGTGGCGTAGCCCTGCGTCTTCAGTGCATCGGCGATCGTCGGCATCCAGTCGGTGATGCCGTGCGGATCGCCGGGCATGCCGATGGTGAGAAGGCCGGTGCGGAAGGGTTCCTGCCCGAGGATGAAGGACGCGCGTCCTGCGGTGCAGCTCTGCTGGCCGTAAGAGTCGGTGAACAGCGCGCCTTCGTTGGCGGTGCGGTCGATGTTCGGTGTCTGGTAGCCCATCAGGCCGCGCGTGTAGGCGCTGATCTGCGGGATGCCGATGTCATCGCCGAAGATGACCAGGATGTTCGGCTTGCCTGAGGCTGCAGGGGGCGTGCCGCGTGCGCCCTTGGGGGCGGCCTTCTTCTGTGCCATGAGGATCTCCCGAGGTGCGCCGCCCGGCTCGAGTGACCGAGCGGTTCATGGATTCTTCACCCCGGACGTGTCGCCACCGTGAAATCCGCGCCGAGGCGCCGTTAACGCACGCCTGCGATCGGGCTGGGATGGTGCACGTGCGGGATCTCGATTCCGCCGGACAGGTAGCCTTCGAGCCACTCGCGAAAGTGCGTCTGCGCGATGACCGCATCGGGGCCCGGCGTGAGGGTGTGGTCGTCGAGGATCGCGCCGTAGTAACCGGCAGCGGGATCGGCAACGACGGGCCGGTCGTCCTGGTAGCTGTACATGACCCACTGCACGAGTTCGTTGAGGTGGAATGTGTCGGGCCCGGCGATCTCCAGCACCGCATGCGACGCAGGCGCGGACACCAGTTCCGCGAGGCGGGCGGCCACGTCGTCGGCCGCCACCGGCTGCACCGTACCCGGCGAGAGGTGGACGATGTCCTTGCCGCTGCCCGGCGGGATGATAGTGGCCATGAACTCGAAGAACTGCGTCGCGCGCACCAGCGTGTGCGGCACCGTGGCGTTGCCGACCAGACGCTCCTGGACTTGTTTCGCGCGGAAGTACGCGCTGCCCTGCAGGCGTTGCGTGCCGACCACCGACAGCGCGATGTGATGCGAAACGCGCGCGCGCGCGCCCGCCGCGAGCAGGTTCTCAGTGGATCGGCGGAAGAACTCGGTGACCTCCGGGTCTTCGAACGAAGGCGCGTTCGTCACGTCGATCACGGTGTGCGCACCGTTGAGTGCGTCGTCGAGTCCGTGTCCCGTGACGGTGTCCACGCCCGTGCGCCGCGAGGCGGCGACGACGTCGTGGCCGAGCTGGCTCAGTCGCGTGACCAGCCTGGATCCCACCAGGCCACTTCCGCCTGCAACTACAACCTTCATGGTTCGGACTCCCGATCAGGAGCGCGTCATCGCGGATCGTCGCAGCGGCAGCTCGACCCGATGGAACGATGGCCCGCGTGGGGTGGAAACAATGGAGTGCTTCTTGTCCGCCGTCTCGTCGTGTAGCTGATCGGATTCCGCGGGGACGCCGCGCCGACGTGGGGTTGTCCCGTGCACGAACGGATGGAAAGTGCACGCCCGTTACAGCCGCCTCGACGAACTGACATCCGTCCTCTTCGTTACGGCGGACAAGAAGCATAGGAACATCTTCCACACCGCAGGGTGCGCAAGATCGCGGTCGATCGGATGGAGCATCGATTCGACCTTGAGGGCGACGATAGGGCGTCGCGTGCAGGAGGCGGAAGGCCTGGGCGCGGACATCCGGTGTTGTCCCACGCGCAACAATTGAGCAGGGCATGCGGCGTCCCGGGTGCGGGAGGGGGAGACCGCTTCGTCGACGTTATGACTGGGTGAAATGTTCTACCGCGACGCGGGCCGCACCGATGGGCGGTTACGCTCGCCACCGATCCGCCGTGACAATCCACGGCGGCCACACGCCTCGCGGAGACTCGCCATGCCTATCGCCCCACGTTCGATGGATTCCACGCGCTGCGCGATTCGTCCGGCGATGCGTGGGTGGATTGCGCTCGCTGCGGTGCTGGCGGGCGCATGCGCGTCGTCGCCGACGGCCGCGCCGTCCGTCGATGCCAGGGCGACACCGGGCGCCGATGCCCGCCCGGCGGTTCCACCCACCGTTCCCGAGATCCATCCGGGCGTGCTCGCCGGTTACCTCGGCCGCAACTTGCCCGACAGCTTGAAGCTGCTGCCACCGCCGCCGGCGGAAGGTTCGGCGGCGTTCCGCAACGACCAGGCGGTGAGCCGCGCTTCGCAGAAGCTGCGCGATACGCCGCGCTACACACTGGCCGCGTCCGATGCCGACCTCGCCTTTCCGCACGTGGCCTCGGTGTTCTCCTGCGCACTGGGCGTGCCGGTGACGCAGCAACAGTCGCCGTATCTGTACCAACTGCTGCGGCGGACGCTGACCGATGCGGCGCTTGCGACGTACGGTGCGAAGAACCAGTACAAGCGCATCCGTCCCTTCGTGCACTACAAGGAGGGAACGTGCCGACCCGAGGACGAAGCCGCGCTGCGCAAAGACGGTTCGTACCCGTCCGGGCATACGTCCATCGGCTGGGCCTGGGCGTTGATCCTCACCGAACTGGCGCCCGAGCGCGCCGACGCACTGCTGGCGCGCGGCCGCTCGTTCGGCGAGAGCCGCCTGGTCTGCAATGCGCACTGGCAGAGCGACATCCTCGAAGGACGCACGACGGCGTCTTCGACGGTTGCCGCGCTGCACGCCAATGCCGACTTCCGGGCGGACATGGCGTCCGCGGCAACGGAGATCGCACAGCTGCGCGCCAGTGGCGCCCGGCCCGACGTGGACTGCGACGCCGAAGCCACCGCGCTCGCGCAGCGCATCGACGGCGTGCTGTAACGCAACACGGCCCGGGTCCAGCCCGGGCCGCAGGCCGGGCCGCGGCGATACGCCCGGGCCCGGCCTGCGACAAGAAGGGCAGGGCGCACCTTCGAAGTTGATACCGGCCGCCGGTCGCGTGCACCATGCCTGCGCATCCGTCGGAGCGGGGGCTGTGCATGGCAATCACGCCGGAAGACGAAGCGCACGGCGACGAGGAGCGACACGGGCCCCATCGCCCGCTGCGCAGCCTCGTGCGGCAATCCTTCAGCGGCCTGTGGACGCTGCTGCGCAAGGCCGTCTGGTTCATCGCGTTTGTGCTGCTCGTGCTGGTGTGCGTGCGCGCGTATCTGTCGACGCAGGGACCGCCGTTGCGTCCATGGCAGACGATCGTGCCGGAGGAACCCAGCGCCGACACCGTCGCCCACGGCGACTGGCGAGCCTACGTCCGTGCGGAAGACGCGATGTACGCGAAATTGCACGGCAAGCTCGAAAAGAAGATGGAGCCGGGCGACCGCACGCCGCTCAACCGCTACTACGACGCGAGCATCGTGTCGCCATTGCGCTTCGAGCGCGACTGGAACCGCTCGTTCGTACTGGAACCCCGTGGGGCGCCACGCGGCGTCGCCGTGCTGCTGCACGGCCTCACGGACTCGCCGTACAGCATGCTCAGCCTGGCCGAGCTGTACCGCGAGCACGGCTTCGTCGCCCTCGTGCCGCGCATGCCGGGGCACGGCACCGTGCCCGCCGGGTTGACGCGCCAGGGCCGCAAGGAGTGGTACGCGGCCGTAGACATGGCGATGGGCGAAGCGCAGCGGCGCACGGCGGGGAAGCTGCCGGTCCATCTGGTCGGGTACTCCAACGGAGGTGCACTGGCGCTCACGCACGTGCTGAGGCGGCTGGAACGCGGAGAATCGGCAGGCGTGCAGCGCATCGTGCTGCTCTCGCCGATGATCGAGGTGAACCGCTTCGCGCGCTATGCCGGGCTGGCGGGGCTGCCGGCGCTGTTCGGTCGCTGGGCCAAGTCGGCGTGGTTGGACCTGATGCCCGAGTTCAACGCATTCAAGTACAACTCGTTCCCGGTGCGTGCGGCGCGTGAATCCTACCTGGTCACTTCCGATCTCCAGGCGACGCTCACGCAGGTTGCCGCGAAGCAGCGGATGAACCAGCTTCCGCCGATCCTCGCTTTCCAGTCCGTCGTGGACGACACCGTATCGGCGCGCGCCGTGATGACGCGGCTGTTCGAAGCGCTGCCGTCCAATGGCAGCGAGCTGGTGCTGTTCGACGTGAATCGCAGCCGCGTCATCGCGCCGATCCTGCGCAGCGCCGCCAGCGACTGGTCACGCGATGTACTGCAGTCGCCGCGCCGGTACGCGGTGACCATCGTCGGCGCCACCTCCGACAGCGATGCGAACGTTCTGGCGCGCTCGCGTCCGGCCAACGCGGAGGCGATCGTCGCCGAACCCATCGGCATGCGCTATCCCGCCGACGTGTACTCGCTCTCACACGTCGCATTGCCATTCCCGCAGGACGATCCCCTCTACGGAAACATATCGTCGGGGCGCGGTGGCCTGCAGCTGGGCGCCATAGCGGTACGCGGCGAACGCAATGCGTTGATGGTCTCGCAGGACAGCCTGGTCAGGCTTGGCTTCAACCCGTTCCATTCGTACATGCTCGCGCGCATTGCCGCGAAGCTGCCGAAGGGCTGAAGCGGGCTGGGAGCGTGCGCGCGTGCGATGCATGCGGCGTCATCACGACTTCGCGGCATCGCTGCATCACGCGATGCAATGCGGTCGAATCCGCCTTGCGCGAGGCGCGCAACACACCGACGAATGGCGGTTGCGGCGAGGGATCGCGCGGCGTAGAACGTATGAGTGACAGAGGTGCGCAGTCGCTCCGACCCACCGCAACGATTGCGATGGGCGAGAGCGGCGGGCCTTACTCCGTGCGGTCCACCGCGTCGAGGAGGCTGTTGCGCAGCGTGACGATCTCCTTCTGCAATCTGGCGAAATCCTTGGTGCTCAGGCCGCAGGCATCGCCCAGATCGATCACGGCGCGCTCGCGCAGGCGGCGACCGTTCCGGGTCACGCGCACACGGACCTGACGCTCGTCCGCCGGATCGCGCGCACGCTCCACATAGCCCATGCCTTCGAGCTTCTTGAGGATGGGCGTAAGCGTGTTGGATTCCAGGAAGAGCTTCTCGCCGAGGCGGCTGACGGTCAGGTCATCCTCTTCCCACAGCGCGACGAGGGTGACGTACTGGGTGTAGGTCAGGCCCAGTTCGTCGAGGACCGGCCGGTACACCTTGCCGAAGGCGAGGTTGGCCGAATAGACCGCAAAGCACAGGAAGTCCGACAGTTTGCGGTCGGGCGCATCGGCTTTCGATTTCATGGAGGGCTCCGGAGCGGCTGACGGGATGATTATATCGCTTGCGATGGAATCGGGAGCGATGTGAATCCGGTCAATAGTGCCCGGTTCAGCCTGCGATGCCCGCTCAAGCCCAGTCAGGGAGCATATCGTAATAAATCGCGTGCGATCTAAGCGCAAGCGATGAATGAAACTTGAACCACCCCTGCCGCGACCCTTGGCAATCGCCAGGGGCGCGTCTAGAGTGCGCGCCATCGCAAACGATTCAATCGCATGCGATGTAAAACAACCTCCCCCGCCAGACACGGTACACGCTCATGAACGCCATCGACAAAATCCTCTTCACCGGCAAGACGCACACCACCGTCAACCCGCCGCCGTCCGCTGCCGACCATGGCAGCGTGAACCTGGAACTCACCGCTGTCGACGGCCAGGCGCTGGCCTTCACCGACGTCGCGCCGCACCCGACGGCCGAGCAGTTGTTCGCCGGCGCGTGGTCGGCCTGCTACATCACGGCGGTAGGGCTGGTGGCCGCGCAGAAGCGCGTGAGCTTGCCGGCCGACCTCTCGGTGGACATCGAGGTCGTCCTCGGCCAGTCCGGCGCGGCCTGGCAGCTGGCCGCCCGTTTCGATGTGCGCATGCCGGGCGTGGCCCAGGACGTAGCCGAGAAGATCGCCCACGCGGCGCATCAGATCTGCCCGTACTCCAAGGCGGTCCACGGCAATATTGATGTCGCCGTGAACGTCACCACTTCGTAACTGCACCCGTGGCCGGCTGGCCATGCGCCAGCCGGCCACCTTCCAGGAAGAGACCAGAGGAAACCCCATGACCGCCCACACCCAAACCGCATTGCTCGCCGGTGGCTGCTTCTGGGGCATGCAGGATCTGCTGCGCCGCATCCCGGGCATCGTCGCCACGCGCGTGGGCTACAGCGGCGGTGATGTCCCCAATGCCACCTACCGCAACCACGGCACCCACGCCGAGGCGATCGAGATCACCTTCGATCCGGCCACGATCAGCTACCGCAGGATCCTGGAGTTCTTCTTCCAGATCCACGATCCGACCACGCGAAACCGGCAGGGCAACGACATCGGGACCAGCTACCGCTCGGCGATCTTCTACCAGGACGACGAGCAGAAGCGCATCGCGCTGGACACCATCGCCGACGTGGACGCATCCGGCCTGTGGCCGGGCAAGGTCGTCACGGAAGTCGCCCCCGCGGGCCCCTTCTGGGAAGCCGAGCCGGAGCATCAGGACTACCTGGAGCGGTATCCGGAAGGCTATACCTGCCATTTCATCCGCCCGGACTGGACGCTGCCGCAGCGCGGCTGACCACCACCCGCACACGCGTGCCGCATCGCGCGGCACGCCCCTCCAAATCGCATGCGCGCCGGCCCACGCCGGCGGCATGCCATCACCCGGTGATTGCCATGAACGCCACCTACCAGTCCTATCGACCGATCAACTGCGAGTTCCATGACCTGCTGGAAGACCTCGCCACCGCGCGCCGGCTCACCCGCATCGCGTATCTCGATGATGCGGGCACGATGCGGCGCGGCGATGGGGTGATCACCGACGTTTACGCCCGCCAAGGCGAGGAGTTCCTGTCGATGGACTCCGGCGAAACGATCCGCCTGGACCGCCTTGTCGAAGTGCATGGCCAGACGCTGGCATCGTTCGGCGACGCGGACGGCTGCGCGCTGTAATCGCCGCCGCGTTTTCGCATACGCATCCGTACGCGTGACGGGTGCGCGCCAGGCCATCCTGCGATCGCCCGCGACGACGTGAGCGCGGGCACGCCGGCGCTCCGGCCGGCTCGGCTAGACTCGCCTCACGACCACCGCTGGGAGCGATGCATGGCAGCAACGGGTTTGGGACGTCGTGCGCGCGTGCGCGCACTTGGATTGGCCACGCTCGCCGCGTGCATGGCGATGACCGCGCACGCGGCTCCGCCGGATCGCGATGCGATCAAGGCCCAGGTGGCCCAGCGCCATGACACGGCGGTGAAGGCGCTGCAGGAGTGGATCGCGCTGCCGTCCATCGCCGCCGAGGACCGCAACCCCGCACAAGGGGCCGAGTACATGGCCCGGCTTGCGCGCGAAGCCGGCTTCCAGCATGTCGAGGTTGTCGACACCGGCGGCAAGCCGGGCGTGTTCGCCACGCTCGACGCCGGCGCGCCGACCACCGTCGGCGTGTATTACATGTACGACGTGAAGCAGTACGACCCGGCCGAATGGACCTCGCCGCCGCTCGAAGCGCGACTGATCGACAAGCCCGGGCTGGGCAAGGCCGTCGTCGGTCGCGGCGCGACCAACCAGAAGGGGCCCGAGATGGCCTTCCTGACGGCACTGCACGCGATCCGTGATGCGAAGCAGACGATGCCCGTCAACCTCGTGCTCGTGGCCGAGGGCGAGGAGGAGATCGGCTCGCCCAACATCGGCAAGCTGGTCCTGCGTCCCGACATCCAGGCCGCACTGAAGAAAAGCATCGGCGTGTTCATGCCGATGGGGTTGCAGGATCCCGCCGGCGCGGTGACCGTCAACCTCGGCGCCAAGGGCGTGGTCGAACTGGAGCTGGTGGCCGACGGCAAGGCCTGGGGGCGCGGGCCGTCGAAGGATGTGCATTCCTCGCTGAAGGCGATGGTGGACAGTCCGGCCTGGCGGCTAGTGAAGGCGCTGGACACGCTGGTCTCGGAAGACGGCAACACCGTGACGATCGACGGTTTCCCCAAGCCCGCACCGCTGAGCGCGCAAGACCGCGCGATGATCGCCCGCTCGACCGGCGCACGCGATGAGGCTACGGCGCGCAAATCGCTGGGCGTGCCGCACTGGATCGACGATCTGTCGTGGGAGAAGGCGAACGAGCGCCTCGTCTCGCAGCCGACGGTCAACATCCAGGGCCTGGTCGGCGGCTACACGGGCGTGGGCGGCAAGACCGTGCTGCCGCATCGCGCGGTGGCGAAGATCGACATGCGCCTGGTCCCGCCGATGACGCGAGACGGCGCCGTCGCAGCGCTGAAGGCGCATCTGGCCAAGCGCGGCTACGGCGACATCGCGGTGAACGTCAGCGGCGGCTACGACCCGACTTCGACCGACGCCGACTCGCGCCTGATCCAGGCGCAGGTCGCCGTGCTGCGACGCAACGGTGTGGAGCCGCTGATGTGGCCGCGCCTGGCAGGTTCGTATCCGGGCTTCGTGTTCACGCAGCCGCCGCTGTCGCTTCCGGCGGGCCATTTCGGCCTGGGGCACGGCGGCGGCGCACATGCGCCGGACGAGTTCTTCCTCATCGAGTCCAGCAATCCGAAAGTGCAGGGCTTCGACGGCGCGGTGATGTCCTACGTGGACTACCTGTACGAGCTGGGGAGCTCGACAGGAAGCGCGGCGGCGGCAAAGTAGCCGATCGGAGTCCGATGCGCGTGGCTGCGGCCGCGCGCATCGCGTTCACAGCAGTTCGATCGTCCTGCCCTCATTGCCATTGTCGGTGCGCACGCTGCGGTCGTGCACGTGCGAGGCCGGCGTGCGATCGATCATGAGGCTGAGCAGCTCCGGCCGGCTGTAATGCCCACGCGCGTCCATGAGTCGTTTGCGCGCGCTGATCAGGGAGAAATCCAGATCGGCGATCACGTGGCCTTCGCCCGAGGTGAGCGGCTCGCCCATCAGTCGGCCTTCCGGATCGACGATCGCGGTGAAGGAGCCGCCGGAGATGGGGCCGATGGGGGCGCCGGTGTCCCGGACGATCTGCGCCTGCTGCTCCGGATCGAGCCATGCCGTGGCATTGACGACGAAGGCCGCCGATTCCAGCGCGTGCTGGCGGATGTTGATCTCGGTCTGCTCCGCGAACAGCGGCCCGGCGAACGATCCCGGGTACATCGCCGAGTGGATCTGCTCGCCATCGGCGATCAGCGCGTAGCGCGCCAGCGGAAGATAGTGCTCCCAGCATGCAAGCTGGCCGATGCGGCCGACCGCGGTGTCCACCGCGCGCAGCTCCGAAGCATCGCCCTGGCCCCATACCATGCGCTCGTGGTACGTCGGCGTCATCTTGCGACGGCGCTGCACGATCGTGCCGTCGGCATCGAACAACAGCTGGGTGTTGTAGATCGTGTGGCCGTCGCGCTCGTTCACGCCGATGGACACGACCATCTTCGCCTCGCGTGCAGCGGCGGCGATCGCATCGGTATCGGCCGAAGGCACGGTGACTGACTGCTCCAGCAGGCGCTGGTGTTCCTTGCCCATCTGAAACGGCGACTGCACGAAGGAAAAATACGGGTAGTATGGAATGATGGTCTCGGGGAAGGTCGCGAACTGCACGCCGAGGCGGCCCAGTTCGCGGATCTTGTTGACGACCTTCTCGACAGTGCCCGCGCGGCTGTAGAGCACGGGACTGATCTGGACGGCGGCGGCTTTGACGATCGACATGGGGTTGGTTCCTATGTGGTGTATATGCAACATTGAGAGCGGATCAGCCGGCCAGCGTTTCCGCTGGCAGGCCGGAGGCGAGATCCACGATGGCGGCGGCACCGTGCTGGCCCAGAAGACGCTTGGCCTTGGCCTGCGCGGCACGCCATGCGGGCATGGCCTGGGCCAGAAGCTCGCGTCCGGCCGGGGAGATCACGATGGGGCGGCTGCGTCCCTTGTCGGGGACGAGCTCGTCGGCCCAGCCCTGATCGAGCACGAGCTGCAGGTTGCGGGTGGAAGTGGAGCGTTCCTGATGGTTGGCGCGACCGATCTCGGCGCGGCTGGCGCCGTCCATGCGCGCGATGAGCACCAGCAGCGAGAACTGCGAGGCATTCAAGCCGAAGGGCCGCAACTCCTGATCGAACAGGTTGGTGATGACGCGCGAGATGCGGCGCGTGCGCGTCATCAGGCAACCGCCGGTGACTTCATTGACCAGGCCGGCCAGTGCTTCCGCTTTAGGGTTGGGCTTCGTCTTCATGGGTCGGACTATGGTGTATATGCACCATGGTGTCAACGCCGAGGGTGGCACCGACCGACGAACGGCAAGCCGAACGCGCCTGAATGGCGGGGAAGGGCGCTCCCGGGGCGTGCGCCGCAGGCTTTGCCGAAGCGGTCCATCACGCGCGAGCTCCGGCCCGTCCGTGCCTGCACGGACGAATGCCACTCGACCGCCCGCCGCGTGGCCGCTAGCCTCGGGACCTTCCTGTCAGCCGGAACCTCTCCATGAAGTCTTCGCATCTGAGCCTGAGCCTCGCCATCGCGCTGGGCCTGGCCTCCACCGCTTCCCTTGCCGCGGGCAGTCCGGCGGGCAAAGCCCAGCTCGGCGATTTCGGCGTCGACCTGAGCGCGCGCGACCTCACGGTGAAGCCCGGTGACGACTTCAACAGTTATGTCAGTGGAACCTGGTTGAAGACGTACGAGCTCAAGGATTACGAGACCTCCTACGGCTCCTTCAACCAGCTGCGCGACCGCGCCGAGGAGCAGGTGCACGGCCTGATCGAAGACCTGCGCAAGCGCAACGATCTCGCGCCGGGCAGCAACGGCCAGAAGGTGCGCGACTACTACGCCAGCTACATGGATCGCACCTCACGCGACGCCGCGGGCATCGCCCCGCTGAAGCCCGTGCTCAAGCGCATCGCCGCGATCGATTCGAAGGCGGATCTCGTCGCGGCCTTCGCCAACAGCGACCTCGACGCGAGCGCCTCGCCCATCCGCCTGGGCGTGGATCTGGACCGCAAGAACCCCGACCAGCATCTGGTCAGTCTCAATGTTGGCGGCCTGGGCCTGCCGGACAAGGATTACTACGTCAATCCGGACGCGCGCTTCGTCACCATCCGCAGCGCTTACCTCGAACACATCCAGCGCATGCTCGGCTTCGCCGGCGTCAAGGACGGCAAGGCGCGCGCGGAGAAAGTGCTCGCACTGGAAACCGCGCTGGCCAAGCCGCAGTGGGAGCGCGCCAAGCGCCGCGACCGCGACAAGACCTACAACGTTTCCACCTTCGCGCAGTTGCAGCAGCAGTTCCCGTCCTACGACTGGGCGGCGCACCTGAAGGCGCAGGAAATGCCGCAGCCCGACCGCGTCAATGTCGTCACGCCTGATGCCGTGCAGCCGGTGCTCGACGTGATCGCCGCCACGCCGCTGCCGGTCTGGCGCGACTACCTAACGTTCCACGCCATCGACGGCAACGCCGAACTGCTCAGCCGCGCGATCGACGACGCTTCGTTCCAGTTCAACGGCAAGGTGCTGGCCGGACAGAAGGCGCAGAAGGACGACTGGAAGCGTGCGGTGGCGATGGTCGGCGCGAAGGACGGTCTCGGCGATGCAGTGGGCGAGCTGTATGTCGCGCGCTACTTCCAGCCCGAATCCAAGGCCGCGATGGACCAGTTGGTCGAGAACCTGCGCGCCGCGCTGCGCCAGAACATCCAGAACCTGGACTGGATGGGCGAGGCCACCAAGGCCGAGGCCTACCGCAAGCTGTCCACGTTCCGCCCGAAGATCGGCTATCCGGAGAAGTGGACCGACTACTCCAGCGTCAGCATCGTGCCGGGCGATCTGGTTGCCAACGTGATCGCGATGCGCCGCTTCGACCGCGCCGACGAGAACCGCCGCGTCGGCCAGAAGACCGATCGCGACGAGTGGCGCATGACGCCGCAGACGGTCAACGCGTACTACAACTCCACCTTCAACGAGATCGTCTTCCCCGCAGCGATCCTGCAGCCGCCGTTCTTCGACGTGAACGCCGACCCGGCCGTGAACTACGGCGGCATCGGCGCGGTGATCGGCCATGAAATGGGCCACGGCTTCGACGACCAGGGCAGCAAGTCCGATGCCGATGGCGTGCAGCGCAACTGGTGGACCGACGCCGACCGCGCCCGCTTCGACGAGCGCACCAAGGCGCTGGGCGCGCAGTACGACAGCTACTGCCCGCTGCAGGGCCAGTGCGTGAATGGTGCGCTGACGATGGGCGAGAACATCGGCGACCTCGGCGGCATTTCGATGGCCTACACCGCGTACCGCCTCAGCCTGCACGGCAAGCCCGCGCCGGTGATCGACGGCCTCACCGGCGACCAGCGCTTCTTCCTCGCGTTCGGCCAGATCTGGAAGGGCAAGTACCGCGACGAAGCGCTGCTGAACCAGGTCAAGACCAACCCGCATTCGCCCGGCATGTACCGCGCGAACGGCCCCGTGCGCAACTTCGATCCGTGGTACCAGGCCTTCGACGTGAAGCCGGGCGATGCGCTCTACCTGCCGCCGGAGCAGCGCGTTCGCATCTGGTGATGCAGCCGCGCGGCGCGGCGTAGTCCGTCGCGTCGCGCTTCAGGTGCCGCCGAACCCCGGCGTGGGTGGGCGGCTCCGTCGTGCGCGGGCACTGCGCAGCGTTGCGCGAAGTCGTCGCGCGGGTGCCTTCAGCGGCAGCGCAAGCCGCCGGTAGAAGAACGACAGCACGCGTCGCGGCCACGGCACGCGACGCGCCAGTCCCTCCTCGATCGTGTACACGCACGGCGCGCATATGCCGCAGGGCCGGCCGCGCACCGGCGTGTGGCAGAACCACGTCATTTCCATGATTCCGGTCCATCCACCGGCGCGCGCCTGATGTTCGATCTCCCGCTTGTCGACGCGGAACAGCGGAAAGCTGAAGCAGCCGAACAGCGTGTACTCGACCGAATCCGCGCGCGCCGGATCGACGCGAACGCTGCGGAAGCCGGCAGGATGGTCGAACTCCACCGCGAATGCGCGCACCAGCGCCTGCACTTTGTCGTCCACATGCACGCCCAGCTCCATGCCGGTCAGGCCATGGTGCCTGCAGAACGCCGGGAGCCACGCGTACTGGCTGCCGATGAAGGAGCGCCTGCGGATATCGTGCAGGGCCTCGGCGATGTCCGCTTCCACGACGATGTCGGTCACCGCGGCCCGGCGCAACGGATGCAACAGATCGCGCGTATGCGGGTATGTCTCGTGCAGGACCGCGGCGATGCGCGCCATCGTCTCTAGCTCGACACCGGTCGACGCCCGCGTTGGATCTTCCAGATAGTAGGGAACGATCGGCACGCGATGCACCAGCAGCAGCTGGAGCAGTCGAAACGTGGAATCCCATCCTCCGGTCCACAGCAGGTTCACGCCTGCGTCGCCGATGGCATGCGTGGCCTGCATCGAGCGAACGTTCTCCAGCGGCGATCGCACATGCGCGGCGATCCTTGATGCGAGCCTCGCACGTCGTCCGTAAAGGAAGATGAATCGTCGCTGTTCTCGCGACAACATGAATGCGCACAGGCGTGAAGCGCGTCTTCGCAAACGTGATGAGCGTCAGCGAAGTGGCTGAAATTCCGGGAGAAACGAGACTTCATGGTCAAGGGAGAGTGAACTTTGCCATCGTTCCCGCAGAGTATGCTCCAGCCGAATTTCGTGGTTCGTCCCTCTCACGCCGCATGCATTGTCGTCGCATGTCGGCCTCAACAGGACCGGATGCATGTCATTGGAAAGAAGCCTGAACCCTCGCGTCGCCCCTTCGTTCTCCGCCGTCGCGATGCATGCGGGCGAATGGGACAGGCGCACGTTCTGGCAGTTCGCCGACGCGGCCAAGGAGGCGACCGAAGCGTTGGCGGCGCAGAAGATGAAGGCGCTTGAGCACCTTCCCGTGGAAGCGCTGCGCGAGTTCTGCACGCAGTATCGATTCTTCACCATCGAATACATCAGCGACCTCGCGCTGCTGCTCGCCAAGCTTCCGTTCGGCGGTTTGCGCAGCCTGCTGAGCCAGATCCTGTCGGAAGAACTCGGCGAAGGCGACGCGGCACGTGCGCATCCGGAGATCTACGACCGCTTCCTCGCCAGCATCGGCGTGGCGCCACAACGCCTGGAGCGCGGCCTGAGCGCGAACCGCGAGATCCTCGGCACCCTTACCGATGAATTGTGGCGTCGCGATCCCGCCTTCGGCGTGGGCCTGCGCGGCATGGGCGGCGAATGCCTGTGTCAGACCTACCTGTCGGTGATGTTCGAGCATCTGCGTGAGCATCCGTACATGCGCGACAACGCCGACCGCATCGACTGGGAGTTCTGGACGATCCACACCGGCGAGGAGGACATCGTCCACGGCGAGCTCACGCGTGCGGCGATCGACCGCTACATCCAGGACGAGCCCGGCGCGCTTCCCGATCTCGCGCAGGGTTACGAGCGCAGCATCACCGCCTGGAACCAGTTCTGGCAGAACATCTTCGACGCCTGCGTTCCGCCGCAGAGGGCCGCCTCGTGAGCCGCATCACCCAGTTCCACCTGGCCTTCCCGGTGCGCGATCTGGATGAAGCGCGCCGATTCTATGGCGAGGTGATCGGCTGCCCGCAAGGGCGCACCGACGTGATGTACCAGGACTTCGATTTCTTCGGCCATCATCTGGTCGCGCACATCGCGCCCGACGGTGGCGCACTGCACGAGAGTCGCTTCGACGGCGAGGCCGTGCCGGTGCCGCACTTCGGCATGAACCTCGATCGCGAGCAGTGGGAGACACTGGCCATACGCCTGAGGGAGACCGGCGTCGAATTCCAGGAAGAACCGCATCTGCGCCTCAAGGGAAAGCCCGGTCAGCACGTGACAATGTTTCTCTTCGATCCGTCGGGCAATGCGCTAGAGTTCAAGTCGTTCGACGATCCCGAGCAGACCTTCATCCCTTAGAGGAAGCCACCATGCGTGAGGCCCGTATCCCCGCCGACGGTGATGCGTTCGCGGTGTCGGCCGCGCGGCGCGACGATGGCGCGCATGTGCTGCACTCCTGGTCGGCCATCGAGATGCCCGCGCCCACCATGGTCGCCGGTGCGCAGGGCGCGTACTTCTGGGACGAGACCGGACGACGCTGGCTCGATTTCTCCAGCCAGCTCGTCAACGTCAACGTCGGCCACCAGCATCCCAGGCTGGTCGCGGCCATCCAGGCGCAGGCGCAGACCTTGTGCACGATCGCGCCGTACCACGCCAACCCCGCGACCAGCGAAGCCGCGCGGCTGATCGCAGAAGCGGCGCCCGCTGATCTCAACCGTGTGTTCTTCACCAACGGCGGCGCGGAGGCCGTGGAGAACGCCGTCCGCATGGCACGCCTGCACACCGGGCGGCACAAGGTGCTCACCGCATATCGTAGCTACCACGGCGCGACGGCCGCTGCGCTCACGGCGTCGGGCGATCCGCGGCGCTGGCCCTCCGAACCGGGCGCGCCGGGCTTTGCGCGATTCTGGGGGCCGTATCCGTACCGTTCTGCGTTCCACGCCTCGGACGCGCGAGAGGAAGGCGAACGCGCGCTCGCCCATCTGGCCAACACGATCCAGGTCGAAGGGCCGCAGACCATCGCCGCGATCCTGCTCGAAAGCGTCGTGGGCGGGAACGGCATCCTCGTGCCACCTGACGGCTACCTGCAAGGCGTGCGCGATCTGTGCGACGAACACGGCATCGTGATGATCGCCGACGAAGTGATGTCGGGCTTCGGCCGCTGCGGCGAGTGGTTCGCGATCGATCGCTGGAACGTGGTGCCGGACCTGATCACGTTCGCCAAGGGTGTGAACTGCGGCTACGTGCCACTGGGCGGCGTGATCCTGCGCGATTCGATCGCCGCCAGCTTCGCCAAGCGCGCGTATCCCGGCGGGCTGACGTACGCCGGCCATCCGCTGGCGTGCGCCGCCGCGGTGGCATGCATCGGCATCTACCGGGAAGAGAGCCTGATCGGGCGCGCCCGCGCGCTGGGCGAGACGATCATCGGCCCGGCCCTGCGCGCGATGCAGGATCGTCACCCGTCGGTCGGCGACGTGCGCGGGCTCGGTGCCTTCTGGGCGGTGGAACTGGTGCGCGACCGCGCCACGCGCGAAGCGCTTGTGCCCTTCAATGCGTCGGGCGCGGCGTATGCGCCGATGGCCGAATTCGCCGGTGAATGCAAACGCCTGGGCTTGTGGCCGCTCGTCATGGGCAACCGCCTGCACGTCGTGCCGCCGCTGAACATCGACGAGGCCGACCTTCGCGCGGGCCTGGCGATCATCGACGAAGCGCTGCACATCGCCGACCGCCACTACATCGGTTAACGGTCGCGCTCAGTCGCGCACGCGGACGGTGGCCGACATGCCCGGCCGCAGGTCGACCAGGTGCGCCGGCGCATCCACCAGCGCGATCCGCACGGGAACGCGCTGCACCACGCGGGTGAAGTTGCCGGTCGCGTTGTCCGGAGGCAGCAGCGCGAACTGGGCGCCGCTTGCAGGCGACAGGCTGTCCACGCGGCCACGGAATTCCACGCCCGGTACTGCGTCGATGGCCACGTCCACGCCCGCGCCGACGCGCATGCCTTCCAGTTGTGTCTCCTTGAAGTTCGCCACCACCCACAGTTCCGGCGGCACCAACCCGATCAGCGGCGTGCCGGCCTTCACGTACTGACCCGCCCGCGCAGCGCGTTCGCTCACGCGGCCGTCGACCGGCGCGCGCACGACCGTGCTGTCCAGGTCGATGCGCGTCAACGCGACGTTGGCGCGCGCGGCTTCGATGTCGGCGCGCAGCTGCGGACGCTGGCTTTCGAGCACTTCGATGCGCTGGCGCGCGGCCATCAGGTTGGCCTGCATCTCGGCTACACGCGCGGATGCGCCCTGCGCCGAGGACACCAGCTGATCGAACTGCGATGCGGCGATCAAGCGCTCGCCGGCCAGTTGGCGGGCGCGTCCCGCATCGCGCGCGGCGCGTGCGGCGTCGGTGGAGGATTCGTTGAGTGCGGCCTGCGCCTGTCGCACGACCGCGCGTTGCAACTCCAACTGGGCGTCGAGATTGCCCACCGCGGCCGTGCGTGCGGCGAGCGCGGCCTCCGCCTGTTCGACGCGTGCGCGGAAATCGCGATCGTCGATGCGGAACAGCACCTCACCGGCCCTCACGCGCTGGTTGTCGCGCACCCACACCTGCGTGACGTGGCCCGAGACCTTGGGGCTGATCTGCGTGACGTCACCGCGCACGTAGGCGTTGTCGGTGTAATGCCGGTCCCAGCCCTGCACGAGTCCGCCGGGTGAAAGCGTGGTGCCGACCGCGGCCGTCGCGAGAGCGGCCGCCGCAAGACCGGCGAGAGTGGAAGTTCGCAGTTTCATGAAGCGGCTCCGGGAATGGATCGGGAGAGGGGTGGGCAGCGGCCGAGCAGTACGATGCCGACCAGGCCGAGCAGTGCGACGGCGGCCATCAGCGCGAACGCGTCGTTGGCTGCCAGCACCCACGCCTGGCGGCGCACGGCACCGCCGAGCTGCGCCAGCGATGCCGCGCCCGCCAGGTCGTCGGTGAAGCGCGAGGACCACGGGGTCGCCTGCAGCGACAGGCGCTCGGCCGTATCCGGCGCGAGCCACGAGGCGTGTTCGACGAGCACGCTGGAGTGCTGCTTCTCGCGTTCGATCGTGAAATGCGAGAGCAAGCCGGTGCCCAGCGTCGTGCCGCCCAGCGTGGTGAGATTGAAGGCGATCGTCGCGGTCGGCCCGTCCTGCGGCTTGAGCGTGAGTGCGCCGACGACGAGGTTCGGCACCGCGAACAGCATCTGCCCCACGCCGATCAGCACCAGGCTCGCGCGCAACTGCTCGCCCGCGACGAGCGAGGTGGAGGAACCCGCCAGCGCGACGCCGCCGGCCAGCAACGTCACGCCCGCCGCCATCAACACGCGGCTGTCCACGCGGTGCAGCAGGCGCCATGCCAGCGGGAACGTCGCGATCTGCGGCAGCAGCGACCACGCCAGCGTCTGCGAGAGATCCAGCGGTCGCGCGGACTGCGTCTGCACGAGAAGCAGCGGGATCAGATAGGCGCTGACGGCGAAGGTCGAGCGGAACAGCAGGTTCAGCAGCAGCGAGAGGCCGAACCGGCGCTCGACGACCTTGGCGGCATCGAGGATGCGCAGCGTCGAGAAGCGATGCACCACGGCGAAACCCACCGCCGCGCCGATGGCGAGCGCCAGCGACCACGCGATGACCGGGCTTTCCAGCCAGAACCGGCGCGCGCCCTGGCTCAGCACCAGCATCAACGCGCCCGATGCGAGCGCGAACAGCGCGATCGCGGGCCAGTGGGTCCGCAGGCCCTCGCGATTCACCGGCGCGACGGGCATCCATCGCAGCGCGGCAAGCGCCAGCAAGGCCATCGCCCAGAACTGCGCGAGAAACAAGGCGCGCCAGCCGAGCATCGCTTCGAGCGGGCCGGACACGACCGGGCCGGCGTTCGCGGACACCAGCAGTACGAAGGACAGCAGCGCGATCGCCTGCAGTCGTTGCGTGCCCTTGCACAGCAGGAATACGGCGGCGAAGGCCATCGGCCCGAACGTGCCGCCCGCGAGTCCCTGCAGTGCGCGCACCACCAGCAGGGAAGGCAGCGACGTCGCCATCGCGCACAGCCAGGCACACACGGCGAACCACGCGGCGCTGACGATGAAGTAGCGACGCAGGCCGAGCGTTCGCAGCAGCACGGGTGAGACGGCGATGCCGACGAAGCTGGCGACGGTGTAGACCGTCGTGATCCACGATGCTTCGTCCGCGGAAGCACCCAGGCCGCCCTGGATGTCGGCGAGATTGGCCGACGCGAACTGCGCGGTCATGTTCGCGAGGAACGAGCCCGCGAGCGCGACCATCACGGCGGGCGGAAAGCGCGTTTCGTCGACGGAGACGGCGGTGGCGACCTGTGCGTTCATGGCATGAGAAGAGGCGATGCGCGATCGCCGGCACGGTACGGCCGCGCCGGCGATCGGCGTGGATCACGAAGTGGCGACGGCGTAGCGCGCGGCCGGACGCGAGCGCGACAGCCCCGGGGCCATGGCCTTGCGTGCCTGCTCGAACGCGTTCCAGTCGGCGATGTCGGGCAGGGCCGGGATCGTCACGGTCTCACCCTGCGCCAGCCCGGCCAGTGCGGCGTCGACCATTGCGTCGGCCGGCATCACGATCTCCTGCGGCAGATGCGTCACTGGCGTGCCGGCCACGTCCCAGAAATCGGTGGCGGTCGCGCCCGGCAGCACGGCCTGCACGCGCACGCCCTTGTCGGCCAGCTCGTGCTGCAAGGACTGCGAGAACGCCAGCACGAACGCCTTGCTGCCGCCGTACACGCCATTGAGCAGCTCCGGTGCCAGCGCGACGATCGAGGCGATGTTGATGATCGTGCCCGTGCCGCGCGCGACGAAGGCCGGTGCTGCCGCATAGGCCAGGCGCGTAAGCACGTTCACGTTGAGGGTGATCATGCGGTCCATCGCGGCGACGTCGGATTGCAGCAGCGGCGCCGTCGCGCCCACACCGGCGTTGTTCACCAGCACGGTGATGCTGGCGTCGCGGCGCAGCAGGTCTTCCACGCGCGCCAGGTCTTCGGGGCGGGTCAGGTCGGCGGCGATGGTTTCCACCGAGCGGCCGGTGCGCGTGGTCAGCTCCTGCGCCAGCTCGCGCAGCTTGTCGGCGCGGCGGGCGACCAGGATCAGGTCATGGCCGGCGCGGGCCAGGCGGTCGGCATACAGGGCGCCGATGCCGGAAGAGGCGCCCGTGATCAGCGCCGTGCCTTGATGAATGCGGGTGTTCATGGGGGAGGTCCGGTAGTCCGGCGGATGCCGGGTGCGGGTTGAAATCTAGACCGCCTTGCCCATGTCTCAAATGTCGTATATACCTCGTTTCAGGCCATGCCCCCGGAGGCTGCCATGCTCACCATCGGATTCGCCCTGCCGCCCGGTTTCCAGATCATGGGGATGGCCGCGGCGTCGGCCTTCGAACTGGCGAACGTGACTGCGAAGGAGGCGCTGTACGGCATCCGCATCGTCTCCGAGCACGGCGGCGCCGTGCCCAGTTCGCTGGGCGTGCCGATCGAGTCGCGGATGCTGTCGCGGCAGAAGCTCGACACGCTGATCGTCACCGGCCTGCTGCATCCGGAACCGACCCGTCCCGGCCTGATCCGCCAGATCGGCCGCGCCGCGCAATCCACGCGCCGCATCGCGTCGGTGTGCACGGGTGCTTTTCTGCTGGGCGAAGCCGGACTGCTCGACGGGCATCGCGTCACCACGCACTGGTTCCATGCGCGCCAGTTGCAGGCGCAGTTCCCGAACGCCATCGTCGAGGACGATCGCATCTTCATCATCGACGGCGCGCTGTGGACCTCGGCCGGCATGAGCGCCGGCGTCGACCTGGCGCTGGGCATGATCGAAAAGGATTTCGGCGCCGAGCTCACGCGCGCGGTCGCGCAGAAACTCGTGGTCTACCATCGCCGCGCGGGCGGGCAATCGCAGCATTCCGCGTTGCTTGAACTGGATGCGAAGACCGACCGCATCCAGAGCGCACTCAGCTACGCACGCAGCCACCTGCGCGCGGCGCTGACGGTGGAGGAACTCGCCGACGCCGCGCACCTCAGCCCGCGCCAGTTCAGCCGCGCGTTCCGTGCGGAAACCGGGCAGTCGCCGGCCAAGGCGGTCGAACACATGCGCGTGGAGGCGGCGCGCGTGATGATCGAACAGAGCCGGCACACGATGGACGAAGTGGCCGCCGAAACCGGATTCGCGGACACCGAACGCATGCGCCGCGCCTTCCTGCGCGCGTTCGGGCAACCACCGCAGGCCCTGCGGCGCACGGCGCGGCTCGCCAGCGCCTGATTCCGCCGCACCGCGCGGCGCGGTTTGCCGAGGCGGGTGTTCTTGACCCACGTCAGGACCGACGACGATCGCGTCATTACAATGCGCCCCGTGCGCACCCCCGCCTTCCACCGACGCATGACGCTGCTGGCGCTGTTCGCCATGCTGCTGCTGTTGGCGTTGCCGACGGTGGGGCGCGTCCTGTCGGGCTCGTCGGCGGATTCGCGCGGCGTGTGGGCGCAGATGTGCACGATGGCGGGGCTGAAGCTGGTGAAGATCGCACCCGGCGACGCCCATCCACTGGATCCGCCCACGCCCAAGCCATCCGGAATGTCGGGCGAAGACTGCGCGTATTGCCCGGTGCTCGCCGGCCTGGTCCTGCTGCTGGTGTGGACGCTGTTCGTCGCGCCGCAGGCCGCGTGTCGCGCGTTGCCGCCGTGGCGCAGATCGCCGCTGCGCGCGTTCCTGCATCCCAGCGGTCTGGGCTCGCGCGGCCCGCCGCTCGCCCTCTGAAAGTCACGTTCCTCATCCCCTGAGTTGCGTGCGCGACGTCGTTCGCGCGCGTCCCGTGCTTTTGGAGTTTCCATGCCTATTCCTTTCTCCGCGACGCCGCATGCGTCGCGTCTGGCCGTGGCCGTCGCTGCGGTCCTGTTACCCTGTGCCTCCGCTTTCGCCGAACCCGAGCCTGCGCCCGCGACCACGCTGGATGCAGTGCAAGTGCACGGCGCCCGCCCCTCGATCGCCAGCGTCGAATCGCTGCAACAGGCGCGTGAACGCCTGGATCAGCGCGCCGGCGCCACCGCGCTGGTCGATGCCGACGCGTACCGCGACGGCCGCGTCAGCACGCTCACCGATGCGCTGGGGTATGCGCCGGGCGTGTTCGTGCAGTCGCGTTTCGGCGCGGAAGAGGCGCGATTGTCGATCCGCGGCTCCGGCGTGCAGCGCACCTTCCACGGGCGCGGCGTGGAAGTGCTGCAGGACGGCGCACCGCTGAACCTCGCCGACGGCGCCTTCGACATGCAGGCGATCGAACCGCTGGCGGCCCGCTACATCGAGGTCTATCGCGGCGCCAACGCGCTGGAGTACGGCGCGGCGACACTGGGCGGCGCGATCAACTTCGTCTCGCCGACCGGTTTCGACGCGCCCATGCTCGACGCGCGCATGGAAGTGGGCAGCTTCGGCTATCGCCGCGAGCAGCTGGCGCTGGCCGGTGCTTCGCTGCGCGCCGATGGTTACCTCAGTCTCACCGGACTACAGCAGGACGGCTACCGCGATCATTCGCAGCAGGAGAACTACCGCCTCTTCGGCAATGCCGGCTATCGCTTCGGCGACACGCTCGATGCGCGCATCTACCTCACGCATGTCGACACGCGCTCCGAACTGCCCGGCAACCTCACCCTCGCGCAGGCCAAGTCCGATCCGCGCGTGGCCAACCCGGGCAACGTCGCGCTCGACCAGCGCCGCGATTTTCGGCTGGACCGCATCGCCGGCACATTGGGCTGGGCGCCGTCGCTGGGCCGCACGCTGACGGTCTCCACGTGGTTGTCCGACAAGTCTCTGCACCATCCGATCTACCAGGTGCTAGACCAGGACAGCCGCGACGTCGGCATCGATGCGCGCTGGCGCCAGGAAGGCGAACTCGCCGGCCATCGCAACGTGCTGATCGCCGGCATCACCTACGTGCGCGGCGACATCGACGACGACCGCTTCGTCAACGTCGCCGGGCACGCAGGCGCGCGCACCAACCGCTTCGACCAGCGCGCAAGCAACGCCAAGGCCTACGTCGAGGACCAGACCTGGCTGGATGCGAAGTGGACGTTCGCCGTCGGTGCGCAGGGCTTGCACTCAACGCGCCGCTCACGCGACGGCTTCATCACCGGCGGACGCGACGAGAGTTTCGACGTGGCCTACTCCGGCTTCAGTCCGAAGCTGGGCGTGCGCTATCTGTTCGACGATACGGCGCAGCTGTTCGCCAACGTCAGCCGCAGCCTGGAACCGCCGAGTTTCGGCGAACTCACCGGCGGCCCCGGCGTGACGCAGGTGGACGAACAGAAGGAGACCACGGCCGAGATCGGCGTGCGCGTGCAGCGTGAGCGCTTGTCGCTGGATGCAGCGCTGTACCGCGCGCGCGTGGACGGCGAACTGCTGGCGCTGACCGACGGCAACGGCAATCCGCTGGGCACGGTGAATGCCGATCGCACGATCCATCAGGGGCTGGAACTCGGCCTGGGCTGGCGCCTGGCCGAGCAATGGCGGCTGTCGGCGAACTACTTGTGGAACGATTTCCGCTTCGACCATGACGCGGTGTACGGCGACAACGCACTGGCCGGCATCCCGCCTCAGCAGCTGCGCGCGTCGTTGCGCTGGTCGCCGGGCGAGTCGCTGTACATCGCGCCGAACCTGGAGTGGGTGCCTCAGGACTACTACATCGACCACGCCAACACCTTTCGCGCACCGGGCTATTCGGTACTGGGCGTTCGCGTGGGCGGGCGCGTCGCATCGCGCTGGTCGTGGTTCGTGGATGCGCGCAACCTGGCCGATCGCAAGTGGATCTCCAGCACGAACGTCGTCGCCGACGCGCGCAGCATGGACCAGGCGAATTTCCTGCCGGGCGACGGGCGCTCGGTGTACGTGGGGCTGGAGTTCGCGATGCAGTAAGGGCGTCGTGCAAGGAAGAAAACCCCTCTCCCGCTTTGCGGGAGAGGGGTTGGGGTGAGGGCGGAGCGGGAGAAGGGCGGCGCCTTCAATGCGCCCCGATCCGCGCCGCCAGCAGATCCGACAAGCCCACGCGATGCAGCATCTCCGCACGCAACCGGTCGGTTACCGTGAAGCCCACGTCCGCGCCGTCCTGCGGGGGATCCACGTGCACGCGGAACGGCCTCCGGCCGCGCGGCGCATCGACGATGGCGACGATCGCCTCGGCCACCAGCGCGACGTCCGCGTCCTCCGGCACGATCTCGGCGAACGCCTCGCGCACCTGCTCGCCGAATCCGGCGTACGGGCCGTCGTCGTACTCGGCCGCACGCGCTGCATCGTCCGGCTGCCCGCTGTGCGCGAAGTGATTGGTACCGCGCGTGAACGCGCCGGGCACGATGATCGAAGTCTCGATGCCCCAGCGCGACAGCTCGCGCGCGTACTGCACGGCGATCGCATCCATCGCCGCCTTCGCCGCGAAGTACGGGGCCAGGTACGGCGGCGTGCCGCCGGCAACGCTGCTGCTGGACACCCACAGCAGCAGGCCGTCGCGCTGACCGCGCAGGTGCGGCAGGACGGCGCGGTTCACGCGCTGCGTGCTGAGCACGTTGATGTCGTACAGCTGCGCGTACTGTTCCGGCGTGAAGGCCTCGGCGGGGCCGAAGGCCATGTGGCCGGCGTTGTGGATCACCACGTCGATATGGCCGGCGTCGGCGATGACGCGGGCGACGGCTTCGTCGACGGAAGGCTGCGATTGCACGTCCATCTCGACCGTGCGCAGGTCGGCGCCGTACTGGCGCGAGAACGCCTGCATCTGCTCGACCACCGGCGCATTGCGCGTGGCGGTGTTGCGCATCGAGGCGTAGACGGTGTGGCCCGCGCGGGCGAGCGCTTCGGCGGCGAGGCGGCCGAAACCGCTGGAGGCACCGGTGATGAGGACGACGGATTTGGTTGCGGTGTTCATGTGGTTCTCCACGAACGGGCGCCGCGCGGCGGCGGCGCGCGTGAAAGTGACGTCAGACGATGCCGCCGTTGGCGCGCAGCACCTGGCCGTTGATCCAGCCGCCGTCGGGGCCGGCGAGGAAGGCGACCGTGGCGGCGATGTCCTCCGGCTGGCCCAGGCGCTCCAGCGGCGCCTGCTTGGCCAGGCGCTCGATGACGTCTTGCGGCTTGCCGTCCAGGAACAGCCGCGTCGCAGTCGGGCCGGGCGCGACGGCATTGACGGTGATGTTGCGGCCGCGCAGTTCCTTGCTGAGGATCTGCGTCATCGTTTCCACCGCGGCCTTGGTCGCGGCGTAGACGGCATACGTCGGCGGCGTGAGGCCGACCACGCTGCTGGACAGGTTCACGATGCGGCCGCCGTCGCGCAGTCGGCGCGCGGCTTCGCGCAGCGTGTTGAACGTGCCCTTGAGGTTGATCGCGACCTGGCTGTCGAACAGCGCGTCGTCGCTTTCGGCCAGCGTCGCCAGGCGCATGATGCCGGCGTTGTTGACCAGCACGTCCACGCCACCGAACGCGGCCTGAGCGTTGTCGAACAGGCGGGCGACGGCGGCGGCATCGGAGACGTCGGCCTGCGCGGCGACGGCGCGGCCGCCGGCCTGTTCGATCTCCGCCACGAGGGCGTCGGCGTCGGCGGAGGCGCCGGCGTAATTGACGACGACGGTGAAGCCGTCCGCCGCAAGGCGGCGGGCGATGGCGGCGCCGATGCCGCGCGAGGCACCGGTGACGAGGGCGGTTCGGGTCGGGGTGTTCATGGGGGCTCCGGGTCTGGCGCCGGCCGAGATCGGCGGCGTGGGCACAGTCTGGAACTCCGTCGTTCGGAGATAATCGGGCTAGGATTGGCCTGACTGTTCAATCAATTCGAACAATCGGAGGCCCGCCGTGGACCGTTTCGACGCGATGCGCCTGTTCGTCCGCGTGGTGGAGCGGCGCAGCTTCACCCAGGCCGCGCACGACATGGAGGTGCCGCGCTCCACCTGCACCACGGTGATCCGCGCCCTGGAAACCCGCCTGGGCACCCGATTGCTGCAACGGACCACGCGCGTGGTGCGGCCGACGCTGGACGGCGAGGCCTACTACCACCGGTGCCTGGGGATCCTGGGCGACATCGAGGATGCCGACGGCGCCTTCCTCGGCGCCCGTCCCAAGGGCCTGCTGCGCGTGGAAGTGCAGGGCACCATCGCGCGTCATTTCCTGTTGCCTGCATTGCCGGCGTTCTTCGAGCGCTACCCGGACATCGAACTGTCGATGAGCGAGAGCGACCGCTGGGTCGATCTGGTGCAGGAGGGCGTGGACTGCGCGCTGCGCTGGGGACGCCTGCGCGACAGCGAACTGGTTGCGCGGCAGGTCGCGATGCTCGATCGCCTCACCTGCGCCACGCCGCAGTACCTGGCACGCCACGGCACGCCCGCGAGTCTGGACGACCTCGACGGCCACCGCGTCGTCGGCATCCGTTCGATCACCACCGGCGCGGTGACGCCGCTGGAGTTCATGGTCGACGGACAGCTGCAGGCCGTGTCGCTGCCCAGCACGTTCTCGGTGACGGGCACGGAGAGTTACCTGGCCGGCATCCGCCTCGGCCTCGGCTTGGCGCAGGTGCCGCGCTTCCATGTCGAGGACGACCTGCGCCGCGGTGCGCTGGTGGAGTTGCTGCCGCGCATGCCGCCGCCGTCGGTGCCGGTGTCGCTGCTGTATTCGCGCACGCGGCAGCTGTCGCCGCGCGTGCGCGTGTTCCTGGACTGGGCGGCGCGCGAGTTCGCCGCGCGCACCGCATCGACGCAGGAGATCGACGGGTCGCACCACGGAACGTGACCGCTACACTCGACGGCCGCGCCGCCTGCGCCCACGATGGCGCGCCTGCGCGGATGCGTCCGCTCGCGCCGATCTTCCCTTCCCCGGAGTGCCCATGCGTCTTGCGTCCCAAGCGCTGCTGTTGAGCGCCGCGTTGAGTCTCGCCCTGTCCGTCCATGTCGCGAGCGCGGACACGCCACCGGCCGGTGTCGGTGCGCTGATCGACGTGCAGACGATGCAATCGGTGCGTCACGATCCCGAACTGCGCACGTTGCTGGGCCTGTCCGGCGACGGCATCGACCTGTCCGGGCAACTCACCGACGTCTCGCTGCCGCGCCGCGCCGAACTGCGTGCGCAGATGCAGGGCAATCTCGACGCGCTCGAACGCATCGATGCCAGCCGCCTCACCGGGCAGGATCGCTGGAGCCACGGGCTGGCGGTGTGGTTCTACCAGCGCCAGATCGAACTGATGCAACCCGACTGGGCACCGGCGTGGCTGCCCGTGGGCGCGTCGACGTATGCGGTGGACCAGTTGTTCAGCGTGCCGGCGCAACTGCCCGCGTTCCTCGAAAACCAGCACGCCGTGCGCGACGAAGCCAGCGCGCGCGCGTACATCTCCCGCCTGCATGCGGTGGCGACGAAGATCGACCAGGTGCGCGCGAACTTCGACCTGCAGGCCAGGCACGGCGTGCTGCCGCCGCAGGTGGCGATGGAAGGCGCGGCCTCGCAGATCCGCGCGCTGACGCAGCCCGATCCGGCATCGAGCCCGCTGGTGCAATCGTTCCGGCGCAAGCTCGACAAGGTGGGCGCCTTCACGGCGCAGCAGCGCGAGGCACTGCTCGCGCAGGCGGCGCGGGCCGTGCGCGAGGACGCCAATCCCGCCTATGCGCGCCTGCTGGCGCGACTGGACGAGGAAATCGCGCGCAAGCCCGGCAGTCGCGGGATGTGGGCGCTGCCCGGCGGCGATGCGTACTACGACGCAGCGTTGCGCTGGAACACCAGCACCGATCTGGGCGCCGATGCGATCCACCGCATCGGCGTGGACGAAGTGGCGCGCATCGAGAAGGCGATGGACGCGCTGCTGGTCGCGCAGGATCGGCGCACCGGCAGCGTCGGCGAACGCATGTCCGCGCTGGTGAAGGACCCGCGCTTCCAGTACGCCGATACCGACGCGGGCCGGGCCGAGCTGGTGGGCGACATCAAGCGCACGCTCGCGGCGCTCACGCCGCACATTCCGAACTACTTCGGCCGCACGCCGCCGCAACCGCTGGACGTGCGCCCGGTACCGAAGGAAGCGCAGGCCACCGCGCCCGGCGCGTACTACGTGCAGCCGGCGATGGACGGATCGCGCCCGGGCATCTACTTCATCAACCTGGGCAACCTGGAAGCGAATACGCGCTGGAGCCTGCCGACGCTGACCTACCACGAGGGCTCGCCCGGCCATCATTTCCAGATCGCGATCGGGCAGACGCTGACCGACCTGCCGATGCTGCGCCGCAGCCTCAATCCCAGCGCCTTCAGCGAGGGCTGGGCGCTGTATGCCGAACAGCTCGCCTCCGAGATGGGGCTGTACCGCGACGACCCGTGGGGCGACCTGGGCCGGCTGCGCGCCGAGCTGTTCCGCTCCGTGCGTCTGGTCGTGGACACGGGCCTGCACCGCAAGCGCTGGACGCCGGAGCAGGCCATCGCCTACATGCACGAACACACCGGCATGCCCCTGGACGAAGTGCGCATCGAGGTCTACCGCTACCTGGTACAGCCCGGCCAGGCGTGTTCGTACAAGATCGGCCACCTCAAGTTCGTCGAACTGCGCGAACGTGCGCGCACCGCGCTGGGCGAACGCTTCGACATCCGTGCCTTCCACGACCTCGTGCTAGGCAATGGCGCCATGCCGTTGGCGGTGCTGGAGGCATCGGTGGACGACTGGATACGCACGCAGCGCGGCACCGTCGCGAAGGCCCGCTGAGGTGGGTCACGACCGCGTCCGGGGTGCGGCAGGCTCGGTCCTCACGTCGTGCACCGCCTGCCACGGCCATTTCGCCTAGACTCCGCCCAGACGTCGCCGGAGGCACGATGCGAGGAATCACGCGCTGGCTGTGCGCACTGCTGTGGCTGACGATGGCCGCGGCGCCCGCGTTCGCGCAGGAGAAGACCGCGCTCCCGGACATCACGGCCAGTGTGCCGAAGGCCCCGGCGGCGATCCCGGTGGCCGACATCCCGCTGCGCGCCGATGCCGACGAGCGTTTCGCCGAATCGGTGATCCTGCGTGCGCGCGAGGTCGATCCCACCGACCAGCTGTCGCCGCGCCTGGACGCCATCGCCAAGTCCGTGGACGAGAAGGCCAAGCTGTTCCGCGCCTCCCAGCTGCGCGCGCTGCCGGTGATGCGGCTGGAGAGTTTCGAGCGCCACTGGAAATTCGACGCCCGCCGCTTCGCGCGCTGGCAGGACGACATGCGCCGCGCCACGCAGCCGTACGCGATGGACGCCGCGCAGCTTGCGCAGCGTCGCGCCGACTGGGAGGCCACGCAGGTCGCCGCGCGCGCCGGCAACATGCCCGCGGCGTTGGCCAATCGTGTCGACGCGCTGGTGGCGCAGCTGAAGGCGGCCGAGCAGTCGCTGTCCACGCCACTGGCGCGGCAGATCGCGCTCGGGCGCCGCGCCAACCTCATCGATGCGCGCATCCAGGCCGGCCTGCGTGCCGTGGCCGATGCGATCGAGTTCATCGACAGCCGCCTGATCCGGTTCGACGCCCAGCCGCTGTGGGCGGCCGCGCCGCGCGCCAGCGACGAAGGCGACGCGATGACCTCCATCACCAACGGCATCGGCATCGAAGCGCGCTTCATGGCCGAGTACGGCGCGGCGGACTTCGGCAACCAGCGCTTCCTGCACATCCTGCAGTTGCTGCTGCTGCCCGTGCTGCTGTGGCTGGCGCTGCGCACGCGTCGCGCGGCGGCGGTTGCACCCGATACGGCAGATGCGCCCGATGCATCGGCGGCGCCGACGGTCGATACGGACGCCACCACGCGCGTGTTGCGACGTCCCATATCGTCGTGGCTGCTGCTGTCGATGATGGGCGTGCTGGCCTTCGAGCCCGACGCGCCGCTGCTGCTGCACCAGTTCGCCATGCTGGTCGCGCTGGTGCCGGTGCTGCGGTTGCTGCCGCCGCAGAGCACGCGGCTGCTCGGTCGCTGGCCGTATGTCGCCACTGCGCTGTACCTGCTGGAGCGGTTGAGCTTCTTCTTTCTCTCCAACTCGCTGGTGTATCGCTGGTATCACCTGGTGCTGGCGACGCTGGCGCTGACGATGACGCTGTGGCTGCTGTGGCGCGCGCGCGCGATGGAGCATTCCGGACTGGAAGGGCGCATCGGCCGCGCCGTGCACGTCGCGGCCTGGGTGAGCGTGCTGCTGCTGGCGGCGTCGATCGTCTCCAACGTCATCGGCAACGTCTCGATGGCCGAGATGCTCAACAGCGGCGTGATCGACAGCGGCTACTTCGGCCTGGTGCTGTACGCCGGCATGACCGTCGCGGTGGCGCTGCTGCAACTGCTGTTCGCGCGCGGCGGCGATGCGCGTTCGCAGATCGTGCGCGACCACGCCACGCCGCTGCTGACGCTGACCGTGCGCCTGCTCACGTTCGTCGCGGTGATCGGCTGGGTCGTCTTCACGACGAACCGGTTCCGCATCTTCCGGCCGCTGTACGCCTTCGCCGAGTCGATCCTCACGCACGCTTTCCAGCTCGGCGAGCTCTCCATCAGCCTCGGCCACGTGCTGGTGTTCATGGTGTCGGTGTACGTGGCGTTCTGGGCGGCCAAGACCACGCGCTACCTGTTGCAGGAGGCCGTGCTCACGCGCATGTCGCTGCCGCGCGGCGTGGGCAATTCGGTGGCATCGCTCACGTATTACGCAGTGCTGCTGCTGGGCGTGCTGGTCGCGCTGTCCGCCGCGGGCTTCAAGATGACGCAGCTGGCCTTCATCTTCGGCGCGCTGGGCGTGGGCATCGGTTTCGGCCTGCAGAACGTGGTCAACAATTTCGTCTCGGGCCTGATCCTGATGTTCGAGCGGCCGATCCAGCCCGGCGACGTGGTGGACATCACCGGCACGTCCGGCCGCGTGCGCGAGATCGGCATGCGTGCCACCACCATCAAGACCTTCGACGGCGCCGACGTGGTCGTCCCCAACGGCACGCTGCTGTCGGAGAAGCTGACCAACTGGACACTGCTGGACCGCAATCGCCGGCTCGACGTGGACATCGGCGTGGGCTACGGCTCCGACCCGGCGCAGGTCACCTCGGTGCTGACGCACACCATCCTGCAGACGCCGGGCATCGTTTCCAATCCGGAGCCGGCGGTGCTGTTCACCGGCTTCGGTGCGAGTGCGCTGAATTTCAGCATCCGTGCCTGGACGTACGACTACGACAACTCGGCCAACATCCGCAGCGACATGGTCACGCGCATGTTCATCGCGTTGAACAAGGCCGGCATCGAGTTGCCGTTCCCGCAGCAGGACGTGCACCTGCGATCGGTGTCGCAGCAGGCGGGCGAGCGGTTGGGGCCGCGCGCAGAAGCGGCCAGGCGCGCGGATGCGGACGGTGACGGGGCGGATCACCCGCCGGGCTAGACGCAGCCCGATGGCAGGCGTTCCCGTGAAGGCGGGAATGCACGCCTCCCTCGCGTCACCGCATGGATGCCGGTGGGCAACCGCGAATTTACGCGCGCTTTACGCCCCCGCCGGCCCCGCGAATAGAGGCTTTACGCCCCTGCTGCCGAAAATTTGCGCCGTGGCCGGATGGCCTCGTCGATACCAAGCAGGGTTATGAAACACGCGATCTTCCGCGCGCAGGAATTGCGCGCGTACTTGCCGTTTGCCGCGTTCGCCATCGTCGGCGCGATGTCGCTGGGCGCGACCGCGCAGGCGGCGCAGCTGAGCGGCAACGCGGCGCTCACCAGCGACTACGTGTGGCGCGGCACCACCCAGACCCAGGGCGACGCCGCCGTGCAGGCGGGCTTCAAGCTCGCCGGCGACTCCGGCTTCTACGGCTCGGTGTGGGGCTCCAACGTCGAGTTCGCGCCGGACACCCACGCGAGCAGCGAACTGGATTTCACCGTCGGCTGGGCCGGCGAGATCGCGCCGGACTGGGCCGTCGACGTGAACGTGCTGCGCTACCAGTACCCCTCGACCACGGTCGACCTCAACTGGACCGAGCTCAACGGCACGCTGACCTACGCGGGCAACTACTGGCTGTCGGTTGGCTGGTCGCCGGAAGCGCTCGGTAGCGAGGAAAGCGGCACCTACACGCAGCTCGGTGCGCGCTTCCACGTCAACGACACGCTGCGTTTCGAAGCCGCTGCCGGCTACTACTTCCTCGACGACGTGTACGACGAGCGCTACGCGCACGGCCAGCTCAGCGCGATCTGGGCGGTCAAGGCACCGCTGGAATTGCGCGTGACCGCACACGGAACCGATTCGGGCGCCAAGCGGATCTTTGGCGACGACTTCGCCGGAAGCCGCATCGAAGCGGCGATCCAGGCCTCCTTCTGATCTCACCGGAGACACCGACATGCCCGGCTGGCTTGCCTTCGTTTGCAGCATCGCGGTGGTGATGGCCGCTGCGTATCTGCTGTACGTGATTCTTCGCCCCGAAGACTTCTAATCACCTGCTCCTCCCCCTGCCTGCAGGGGGAGGTTGGGAGGGGGTGGTGAGGGCGCGTCAGCGTCCGAGCTCGCCGCGATGCGGCTTCGCAACCCCTCCCCAACCCTCCCCTGCAAGCAGGGGAGGGGGCAACACCACGGGACTGTTCCCATGACCGAATTTCTTCTCGTACTGCTGCTCGCCATCCTGCTGGGATGGCCACTGGGCCTCTACCTCGCGCGCGTGATGCGCGGCGATCGTTCACCGCTGGACGCGGTGTTCGGTCCCGTGGAGCGCGCGATCTACAAACTGCTCGGCACCGACCCCGCGCGCGGCATGACCTGGCGCGGCTATGCGAAGGCATTCGCGCTGAGCAACCTCGTCGTCGGGCTGGTGGTGTGGGTGCAGTTCATGACCCAGGCGTGGTTGCCGCTCAATCCCGACGGCATCGCGAACATGCGCTGGGACACGGCGCTGCACACCATGGTGTCCTTCCTCACCAACACCAACCAGCAGCACTACTCCGGCCAGGCGCAGCTGAGTTATCTCTCGCAGATGGTCGGCATCGTCGGCCTGCAAGTGGTGACGCCGATGATGGGGCTGGCGGTCGCGGTGGCGACGCTGAGAGGCTTGTTTGGCGGGCGAACGGCCGCGCGCCTTGGCGATGCGTCAGCATCGCCTGCGGCCGTGAGCGCCTCCGACACCGACCGCGACCTCGGCAACTACTGGGCCGACGTCACCCGCGCCACGCTGCGCTTCATGCTGCCGCTGTGCCTGCTGTGGTCGGCGCTGCTGACCTGGCAAGGCGTGCCTTCGACGCTGGAAAGCGGCCCGACCGTCGCGCCGATCGACGCCAGCGCGGAAATGAAGGAACAGAAGATCCCGCTCGGCCCCGTGTCGCCGATGGTCGCGGCCAAGCAGTTGGGTTCCAACGGTGGCGGCTGGTACGGCCCCAACAGCGCGGTCGCACTGGAGAACCCGACACCGCTGTCCAACTTCATCGAGATGCTCGGCATCGTCCTGATCCCGATCGCGATCACCTTCATGGTCGGCCCGCTGGTCGGACGCCGTCGCCTCACCGCGATGGTGTTCGGCACGATGCTGCTGATGTCGGTGGCGTCCACCGGAATGTCGATGTGGTCGGAAGCGTACTCGTCCACGGCGAGCGATCCGGCGGTGATGGAAGGCAAGGAAGTGCGCCTGGGCGTGGAATCCTCCGCGCTGTGGTCGGGCCTGACCACGCAGGTCAACAACGGTTCGGTGAACGCGATGCACGACTCGCTCGCGCCGCTCACCGGTGGCGTGGCGATGGTCAACATGCTGATCAACGCGATCTGGGGCGGCATCGGCTGCGGATTGCAGCAGTTCCTCGTCTACCTGCTGCTGAGCGTGTTCCTCGCCGGCCTGATGACGGGCCGCACGCCCGAACTGTTCGGCCGCAAGCTTGAAGCGCCGGAAGTGCGCCTGCTCGCGCTGCTCATCCTGCTGCAACCGTTGGTCGTGCTGGGCTTCAGCGCGGTCACGCTGGCGATCCCGTCGATCACGGGCAACTCCAATCCGTCCTTCCACGGCATCGGCCAGGTGTTCTACGAGTACACCTCGGCGTTCGCCAACAATGGCTCGGGGTTCGAGGGTCTGGGCGATGCGACGTACTGGTGGAACCTCAGCTGCGCGATCGTGCTCGCGCTTGGCCGCTTCCCCGCGCTGATCGTGCCGCTGGCCGTCGCCGGCCTGCTCGCCCGCAAGCGCGTCGCACCGGAAAGCAGCGGCACGCTGCACGTCGAAACACCGACGTTCGCGCTCACCCTGGTGGCGGTGGTGGTGATCCTCACGGTGCTGCAGTTCACCCCGGCGCTGGTGCTGGGGCCGATCGCGGACCACCTGACGCTCGCGGCGCAATGACCCTTGGTCGTCATCCCCGCGAACGCGGGGATCCAGCGACGTTCCCCGCACCGCACGAAGGCACTGGATTCCCGCTTTCGCGGGAATGACGAAGACGGAAACGAAACCATGAACGACATGACCCAATCCCATCTCGGCACCGCGCGCAGGCAGGCGGCGATGTTCGACGCGGCCGTTCTGCGCGCCGCGATGCTCGACGCCTTCCGCAAGCTGGCCCCGCGCCAGGCGCTGAAGAGCCCGATCATCGCCATCGTGCTGCTCGGCACGCTGTTGTCGGCGCTGATCACGGCGGTGACGCCGGGCGATGCGCTTTCCGGAGGCCGCGCCTTCGGAATCGCCGTCACGCTGATCCTGTTCGTGACGGTGCTGTTCGCCAACTTCGCCGAGGCCATCGCCGAAGCGCGCGGTCGCGGCCAGGCGGCTTCGCTGCGCGCGGCACGGCGCGACCTGATCGCGCGCCGCCTCAACGGTCGAACCCGCGTGGGCGGCGAGTCGCGCCTCGCCGCCGCCACGTTGAAGCCGGGCGATCACGTGATCGTCTCCGCCGGCGAGTTCATTCCCGCCGATGGCGAGATCGTCGAAGGCGTGGCGACCATCAACGAGGCCGCCGTCACCGGCGAATCCGCGCCGGTGCTGCGCGAGGCCGGCACCGACCGTTCCGGCGTGATCGGCGGCACCAAGGTGCTGTCGGATGAAATCGTCGTGCAGGTCAGCGCCGAACCGGGCCAGAGCTTCCTGGACCGCATGATCGCGCTGGTGGAAGGCGCCAATCGCCAGAAGACGCCGAACGAGATCGCGCTGACCATGCTGCTGGCGGCGATGACGCTGACGTTCCTGATCGTGGTGGCGACGCTGCCGGCGCCGGCGGGCTTCGTCAACGCCACGCTCGATCCGCTGCTGCTCATCGCGCTGCTGGTGTGTCTGATCCCGACCACCATCGGCGGCCTGCTGCCGGCCATCGGCATCGCCGGCATGAACCGCGCGCTGGCCGCCAATGTACTGGCGAAGTCGGGCAAGGCGGTGGAAGTGGCTGGCGACGTCGACGTGCTGCTGCTCGACAAGACCGGCACGATCACGCACGGCGATCGACAGGCGACGGCGTTCCACCCGCTTGCCGGCATCGACGCCGAACAGCTTCGCAACGCCGCACTGCTGTCCTCGCTGGCCGACCCGACGCCCGAAGGCAAGTCGATCGTCAAGCTGGCGCGCGAGCAGGGCGCACCGATGCAGGATCCGGAGCGCGCCCACTACGTGCAGTTCACCGCGCAGACGCGCATGTCGGGCGTGGACCTGCTCGACGGCGAGGACGGTGCGCCGCGCACGATCCGCAAGGGCGCGGGCGATGCGATCGAACGCCACGTCAGGGCGCTTGGCGGCAGTGTGCCGGCGGAACTGCGCGGTCGCATCGAACAGGTCGCGCGCGGCGGCGCCACGCCGCTGGTGGTGAGCGAAGGCCGGCACGTGCTCGGCGTGATCGAGCTGTCGGACGTGGTGAAGCACGGCGTCAAGGAACGTTTCGCGCGACTGCGCGCGATGGGCATCCGCACCGTGATGATCACCGGCGACAACCCGCTCACTGCCGCCGCGATCGCCGCGGAAGCCGGCGTGGACGACTACATCGCTGAAGCGCGGCCGGAAGACAAGCTGGCCCGCATTCGCGCCGAGCAGGCCGGCGGACGCCTGATCGCGATGGTCGGTGACGGCACCAACGACGCGCCCGCGCTGGCGCAGGCCGACGTCGGCCTGGCGATGAACTCCGGCACGCAGGCGGCGAAGGAAGCCGGCAACATGGTCGACCTCGACAGCGATCCGGCGAAGCTGCTCGCCGTGGTGGAAGTGGGCAAGCAGCAGCTGATCACGCGCGGCGCGCTGACCACGTTCTCGCTCGCCAACGACGTGTCGAAGTACTTCGCGATCCTGCCGGCGCTGTTCGCCGCGGCGATCCCGCAGATGGCGGCGCTCAACGTCATGGCGCTGTCGAGCCCGCGCAACGCCGTGCTGGCGGCGCTGGTGTTCAACGCGATCATCATCCCGGCGCTGATCCCGCTCGCGCTGAAGGGCGTGCGCTTCAGACCGGCCAGCGCGGTCGCGCTGCTGCGCCGGAACATGCTGATGTACGGCGTGGGCGGCGTGCTGCTGCCGTTCGCCGGCATCAAGCTGATCGACATGGCGCTGGTCGCGCTCGGCCTGTGATGAAAGCCCTTCTCCCGCCTGCGGGAGAGGGGTTGGGGCGAGGGCCGCGCCCGAACCCGCCAACCGCTCGAAGGACTCCAGAATATGAACCACGCAATCGCTGCATCCGCTTCACACGATTCACCCGCCCGCACCATCGACGACCGCTCCACGCTGCGCGCCAGCGTCGGCTTCGCCGTCGTCATCCTGGCCGGCTTCGGCTTCCTGTATTCGCTCGCGGGCGCGGGCCTCGGGCGCGTGCTGTTTCCGCACCAGGCCACCGGCAGCATGGTCGAAGTCGACGGCACGCCGCGCGGCTCGGCGCTGGTCGCGCAGCCGTTCGTCGATGCGCGCTATTTCCAGCCGCGCCCATCGGCCGGCAACTACGACCCGATGGCCGCCGCCGGCAGCAACCTGGCGCGCAGCAATCCGGACCTGCGCAAGCGCATGGACGAACTGCGCCAGCAGGTCGCGCAGCGCGAAGGCATCGCACCCGCGCAGGTGCCCGCCGAGCTGGTCACGATGTCCGGCGGCGGCATGGACCCGCACCTGTCGCCCGAAGGCGTGCGCGTGCAGATCGCCCGCGTGGCGAAGGCGCGCGGGCTGAGCGAGGCGCAGGTGAACGCGCTGGTCGCCGGGCATACGGAGCCGGCGACGTTCGGCGTGCTCGGGCGGCCGCGGGTGAACGTGCTGGAGTTGAATGTGGCGCTGGATCGCGCACGCTGAGGCGTGGCGGATCGCGCAATCTCACCCTGTTCGTCCTGAGCGTAGCGGCGAAGCCGCGAAGTCGAAGGATGGACGGGCCTGGAGCGCTGCCGCCCGCCCGTCCTTCGACTCCGCTTCGCTACGCTCAGGACGAACGGTACAGGCCGGCGCGGAGGTCGGGCCGAGCGCGCCGAACGCCCAGTCCAGAACGCAGGCACCTACTCCGTATGCCGAGCGACGCAACCGCAGCCACCATCCAGCACAATGCCCGCATGACCGATTCCCACGACGCCCGACGCGAGCAGCAGGCCGACGCCCTGATCGGCGAACTCCGGCGCGAAGGCGCGGGGCGGCTGACGATTTTCCTCGGCGCAGCGCCGGGTGTCGGCAAGACCTACACCATGCTCGCCCGTGCGCGCGAGTTGCAGCGGCGCGGCCTCGACGTGGTCGTCGGCATCGTCGAAACGCACGGTCGCGGCGAGACCGCGGCGCTGCTCGACGGACTGGAGCTGCAGCCGCGCAGGCGCGTGGAGTACCTCGGACGCGCGCTGGAGGAACTCGACCTCGACGCACTGCTCGCGCGCAAGCCGGCGCTGGCGCTGGTGGACGAACTGGCGCACCGCAATGTGCCCGGCAGTCGCCACGAACGCCGCTGGCAGGACGTGGTGGAACTGCTCGACGCCGGCATCGACGTCTATACCACGATCAACATCCAGCACCTGGAAAGCCTCAACGACGTCGTCCACCGTATCACCGGCATACGGGTGAGCGAGACCGTGCCGGACGCCGTGTTCGACCGGCTGCGCGACATCGTGCTGGTCGACCTGCCGCCGCGCGAGCTGATCGAGCGTCTGCAGCAGGGCAAGGTCTACGTGCCCGAGCAGGCGGCGCAGGCGCTGCAGGCGTTCTTCTCGCCGAGCAACCTCACCGCGCTGCGCGAGCTGGCGATGCAGACCGCCGCCGACCGCGTCGACAGCGATCTGCGCGAGGCGCAGGCCGCGCGCGGATTGCCCGGTGTGCCACTGCGGCGCGGCGTGATGGTGGCGATCGACGGGCGCGGGCAGTCGGAGTACCTCGTGCGCGTGGCGCGCCGCCTGGCCGAACGCCGCGATGCACCGTGGACGGTCGTCACCGTGCAGGGCAACGAGGCTACGGACGACGCGCGACAGCGCGAGCTCGACCGCGCGTTCGCGCTCGCCCGGCGCCTCGGCGGCGATGCGCTGGTGCTGCACGGGAACAACATCGTCGATGCGTTGCTGGACCACGGTGCGCGCTCGGGCGCCAGCGCGATCGTGCTCGGCCGCACGCGCGAGCGGCCGGTCGCGCGCATGTTCAACCGCACGTTGACGCAGCAGCTGATCCAGCGCGGCGCGCATTACGAGCTGACCATCGTCAGCACGCCGGAGGCGCGTGCACGCGCGCGACGCTCCTGGCGCGGCACGGGCAGCCTGCTCACGCGCAGCGATGCGGCGCTGGCGGTGTTTTCCGCGGCAGCGGCGACCGCGCTGGCGTGGTTCGCCGAACGCTGGATCGGACTGGACGACCTGTCGCTGATCTTCATCGTCGCCGTCGTGCTGGTCGCCGCGCGCACGCGCATGACGGCGGCGGTGATCGCCGCGGTGCTGTGCTTCTTCGCCTACAACTTCTTTTTCATCGAACCGCGCTTCACGCTGATGATCGGCGCGCGGCAGGGTGCGATCACCGTCGTGCTGTTCCTGATCGCCGCGCTGGTGGCGGGCAGGCTCGCGTCGAAGCTGCGCATGCAGGTGCTCGCGCTGCGCGCCGCCAACGCGCAGGCGACGGCGTTGCAGACGCTGGGCCGGCAACTGTCCACCGCGGCCGACCTGGGCCAGGTGCTGCATGCCGGCCGCGATGCGTTGCGTCGTGCGCTGGACGCGGACGTCGTGCTGCATGCCGGTGCGCAGTCGCTGCACTTCGAAGTGCTCGACGAAAAGGACCGCGCCGCGGCCGACTGGGCGATGCGTCATCGCCAGGCTTCCGGCCATTTCACCGACACGCTGGCCGGCTCGGACTGGTGGTTCCTGCCGTTGGCGCTGGGTGAGCGTGAGACCGGCGTGGTCGGCCTGCGTCTGCCCGACGGCACGCGTCTGGGCGCGGAGCAACGCCGACTCGCCGAGGCGATGGCCGAGGACATCGCGCAGGCGCTGGTGCGCACGCGCCTGGTCGCCGACCTGGAAGACGCGCGCGTGGGCAGCGAGACCGAGCGATTGCGTTCGGCGTTGCTGTCGTCGGTGTCGCACGACCTTCGCTCGCCGCTGGCTTCGATCATCGGTTCGGCCAGCAGCCTGGACCATTACGGCGACGCGATGGGCCCGCAGGACCGGCGCAGCCTGCTCGACACCATCCGCATCGAGGGCGAGCGGCTGGACCGCTACATCCAGAACCTGCTCGACATGACGCGCCTGGGCCACGGCGGCCTCACGCTCAATCGCGACTGGATCGGCGTGGACGAGCTGATCGGCTCGGCGGTGACGCGCCTGTCGCGTTACGAGCCGCAGGCGCGTTTCGAGGTGTCGGTGCAGCCGGAGATGGCGCCGATCTGGGTGCATCCGGCGCTGGTCGAACAAGCGCTGTTCAACGTGCTGGAGAATGCGGCGAAGTTCTCGCCGGGCGGCGAAGCGGTCGAAGTGGAGGCGCGCGACGTCGACGGCGCGCTGCGCATCGACGTGCGCGACCGCGGCCCGGGCATTCCCGAGGACGAACGCCGGCGCATCTTCGACATGTTCTACAGCGTGGAGCGCGGCGACCGCGGGCGGCAGGGCACGGGCCTGGGGCTGGCGATCACGCAGGGCATGATCGGCGCGCACGGCGGCAGCGTGGAGGCGCTGCCGGGGCCGGGTGGCCGCGGCACGACCATCCGGATTACGCTGCCCCGCCTGGAGCCGTGAACGCAACGCACCGATGAGCGACCCTTCCGCCACCACGCCGCCGCGCATTCTGGTGATCGACGACGAACCGCAGATCCGCCGGTTCCTCGACATCAGCCTGCGCGCGCAGGGCTATGCGGTGGAAACGGCGGAGACGGGGCAGGGCGGGTTGGAGGCCTTGGCCGCGCATGGTGCCGACCTTGTGATCCTCGACCTCGGCCTGCCCGATCGCGACGGCCAGCAGGTGCTGCGCGAACTGCGCCAGTGGTCGACGGTGCCGGTGATCCTGTTGACCGTTCGATCGCATGAAGCCGAGAAGGTCGCCGGCCTCGACGGCGGCGCGAACGACTACGTCACCAAGCCCTTCGGCGCGCAGGAGCTGATGGCGCGCGTGCGCGCGCTGCTGCGCACGCGTGTGACCAGTGCCGAGGCGCCGCCGGTATTCGACGACGGCCATCTGCACATCGATCTCGTCCGCCGCGAGGTGACCCTGGACGGTGCCGCAGTGGTGCTGGCGCGCAAGGAGTACGCACTGCTCGCACTGCTGGTGCAGCACGCCGGGCGCGTGGTGACGCAGCCGCAGATCCTGCGCGAACTGTGGGGCCCGACGCACCAGGAAGACACACATTACCTGCGCGTGCTGGTCGGCAAGCTGCGTCACAAACTGCACGACGACGCGGCGCGGCCGCGTTACATCGCGACCGAGCCGGGTGTCGGGCTGAAGTTCATCGCCTAGGACGGATCGGACGCTTACGTCCACGCCTGCAGCGGCGCTTTCCCGAGCGAACCGGTGGCGTTCGGCGACGCATCCTGCAACGGCGCGGCCTGCCGGCTGTTCAAGTACAGGTAGCCGGCCAGGGCGACGATGAGGATGGCCGCCATCAGGAAGAAGATCTGGCGTCTGTTCATCGGCCCGCTTCGCTCAGCGTCGCCTCTGGTCACCGCGATCGCCCTGTCCGGACGGTACGGTGGTGTCGGATGAGCGCTTGCGGTCCTGCGAGAGGGATCGACCGACGTCGTCGGATTCCTTGAAACGTCCCTTCTCGTCGCGACGCACGTAGCGCTTGTCGCCATTGGGGGAGATGAGTTCGCGCTTGCTCGACGCCATCGGCCTGGGTCTCCACGGTGGTGTGGCTGCATGCTCGTGGGGCGCGGGTTAAGGCCGGGCGAATGCGTGCATCGTTAACGCGTTCGACGTGATTGCGTCACGGTGCCTTCACCATGAACGCACGGTTTCGCGCGAGTCGATCGCGACGTCAGGGCTTCGCGGGTGCGGTGCGTTTGCGATAGACGACGAGGATGACGAGGTCTTCCTCACCGCGCTGCGCCAGCGCGTGCGTGCTGCCGTCGCGCGTGAGGATGGCATCGCCGGCCGCGACCTCGCGGCGCGCTCCGTCGAGCAGCAGTTCGCCGCGGCCGGAGAGCACATAGTAGATCTCGTCCTTGTCGTTGCGGTGCTCGCCGATGGTCGCGCCTTTGTGCAGTGCGCGCTGGCGGAAGACGATGTCGAAACCTTGCGCGTCCTCGAAGAACGGGTACGCGGTGGTCGTGCCCTTGCCCTCGTGCGGGCCGGGTTGCTGCACGGCGACGTCGCGGGCATTTTCGACGTAGGAGTCGCGGCGCGGTTCTGCGGCGTGCGTCGCGGCGCAGGCGGTCGACAGGAGGATGCTGGCGGCGATGCGGATCATGGCGTTTACTCCACTCCCTTGCTCTTCGCTCCTCCCCTGCAAGCAGGGGAGGATTCACGGCGTCACATCACCGCGCCAGCCAGCCGCCATCCACCGGCAGGATCGCGCCGTTGACGTAATCCGACGCGCGCGAAGCGAGAAACACCGCCGCACCGCCCAGATCGGCCGGCGTGCCCCAGCGAGCCGCCGGAATGCGCCCGAGGATCTCCGCGCTGCGCTGTTCGTCGGCGCGCAGTTGCGCGGTGTTGTCGGTGGCCATGTAACCCGGGGCGATCGCGTTGACGTTGATGCCCTTGCTGGCCCACTCGTTGGCGAGCAGCCGCGTGATGCCCGCGATGCCGCTCTTGCTGGCGGTGTACGACGGCACGCGGATGCCGCCCTGGAACGACAGCATCGAGGCGATGTTGACGATCTTGCCGCCGCCGTTGGCGATCATCTGCCGGCCGGCCGCCTGCGCCATGAAGAACGCGCCCTTGATGTTGACGTTCATGACGTCGTCCCAGTCCTTCTCGGTGAAATCCACCGCGTCGGCGCGGCGGATCAGGCCGGCGTTGTTGACCAGGATGTGCAGGCCGCCCAGGCCTTCGACCGTTTCGCGCACGACGCGGTCGATCGGCTCCAGGCTCGACAGGTTCGCCTCGATGGCGACGAAGCGGCGGCCGAGCGCGCGCACCTTCGCTTCGGTCTCCGTCGGCGGCGCGATGCCGGCAGCGGCGATGTCCGCGCCGGCTTCGGCCAGTGCGAGCGCGATGCCCTGGCCCAGGCCGGTGTTGGCGCCGGTGACCAGCGCGACCTTGCCTTGGAGACTGAACGGATTGGCCATGAAAACTTCCCCTTTCAATGCAATGGATGATCGCGCGCAAGACGATCTTCGTCCCGGGCGTGGCGAAGCGAAGTCGAAGGACTGCCAGGCACCGCTCCGTTCATCCTTCGACTTCGGCGCTGTGCGCCTACGCTCAGGACGAACGGACGCCCGCTTTCGCGGGCATGACGCGGGTTCACTTGAGCTGGCAGATGTCCAGCTGGTTCATGTCGGTGTAGTCCAGGTTCTCGCCGCCCATGGCCCAGATGAAGCAGTAGTTCTTCGTGCCCGAGCCCATGTGGATGGACCACGGCGGCGACACCACGGCCTCGTCGTTGGCGATGACCAGGTGGCGCATGTCGGCCGGATCGCCCATGAAGTGCATGACGCGCTGGTCGCCCAGGTCGAAGTAGAAATAGACCTCCGAACGGCGATCGTGCAGGTGCGGCGGCATCGTGTTCCACACGCTGCCCGGCTTGAGGATGGTCAGGCCCAGCAGCAGCTGGCAGCTCTTCACCGTCGCCGGGACGATGTACTGGTAGATCGTGCGCTCGTTCGACGTCTCCAGCGCGCCGCGCTCCAGCGGCACGGCCTGCGAGATGGAGATGTGCTTGGCCTCGAAGCGCGCATGCGCCGGCGTGGACGCGAGGTAGAACTTGGCGGGATTGGCGGCGTCGTTCGACGCGAACTGCACGTCGCTGCTGCCCATCGGCACGTAAAGGCCGTCCTTGGGCTCCAGCGTGTAAGCGGTGCCGTCGACCGTCACCGAGCCCGTGCCCGTGCCGACGTTGACGATGCCCAGTTCGCGGCGTTCCAGGAACGGCTTGCCGGCGGCGGAGGCCGGCTCGGTCTGCTGCGGCAGCGAGACGGGCGCGGTCGTCGGCGCGGCGCCGCCGATCACGAAGCGCTCGTTGTGCGAGTAGTTCAGGACCACCTGGCCCGGCACGAACAGGCCGTCGATGAGGTAGCGCTCGCGCAGCTGGTCGTTGCTGGCGCCGGCCATCATGTCCGGGTGGGTGGCGTGGTAGGTCTTGCGGAACATCGGGCCTCTCCGGTGGTTCGGGCCAGTGCGGACGGCGCCTGGCGGGGTCATGAGGCGATGATAGCCGGGTTTTGGTAACCGGTGTCAAAAGGGGTTGGCCATGGCACGCTTGTCCCTTCTCCCCTTGCGGGAGAAGGTGCCAAAAAGGCGGAAGAGGGGCGCGCGTAGCGCGTGCCTTTACAAGAGGTCCCACCCCTCAACCTGGCCGCCTCCGGCGGCCTGTCCCTCTCCCGCAAGGGGAGAGGGGGCGCTCAGACCTTCGGCCGCTGACTCGAATCGCGCACGACCAGGTGCGGCGTCACGGTGCGCGGCGCGGCGGGCGGCTCGGCCGATGCGGCCGGTTCGTCGGACAGCAGCATCTGCGCGGCCATGTGGCCCAGGTCGCGGATCGGCGAGTGGATCGTGGTCAGCGCCGGCCACAGCTGCGACGCCAGCGGGCTGTCGTCGTAGCCGACCACCGACAGATCGCCGGGAATCGACAGCCCCCGCCGCATCGCCGCCTTGTACACGCCGGCGGCCATTTCGTCGTTGCAGGCGAAGATGGCGGTCGGGCGCGGCGATTTGGCGAGCAGGTACTCCGCACCGGCCACGCCCGAATCGAACGTGTAGCCGCCTTCGTAGATGTAATCCGGCGACAGCTCGATGCCGCGCGCGTCCAGGCCGCCCAGGAAACCGCCGCCGCGCTCGACGGTGGAACGGTAACGGCGCGGGCCGGTGATCAGGCCAATGATGCGATGGCCCAGGGATTCAAGGTAATTCGCCGCTTCCGTGCCGGCCTGGCGGTCGTGCGTGACGACCATGCTCGCGGCCTGGTCCAGCGGAATGGAGGCGATGCGCACGTAACGCACGCCGATTTCGCGCAACGCCGTGGCGAGCTGCTCGTCCTCCGACACGCGCGGAATCAGGATCACGCCGTGCAGCTTCTGCTGCTGGGCGAAGCGGCGCACGCTCTCGATGTAATCCTCCTTGGAGGAATCGCACGGGTGCACCACCAGCTCGTAGCCCGAATCGCGCAGCGCGTCGAGCGCGCCGTACTGCATGTTCACGATGAACTGCGCGGTCGGGTTGTCGTACACCAGCCCGATCAGGAACGAGCGCCGGAAGGCCAGCCCGCGCGCCTGCGGGTCGGGCACGTAGCCCAGCTGCTTCATCAGCGCGAGCACTTTCTCGCGCGTCTCCGGATGCACCAGCGGCGAGTTGTTGATCACGCGCGAGACGGTCTTCTTCGACACGCCGGTGAGCCGCGCGATGTCGTTGATCGTCGCCTTGCCCGTCAGCGTCACGTCCTCCGGCGCGGGCAGCGGCGAGGTGGCGGAGCGGGAACGGCGGGAGCGCGGCGCGGGTTCGGTCATGCCGGCAATTCTAGCCGCCCGCCGGGTTCGCGCCCGCCCCGGGCCCTCACGATTTCAGCGCCGCCGGCAACCACAGCGACAGCGCCGGCACGAAGGCCACCACCAGCAGCACGAACAGCCCGGCCAGCCAGAACGGCCAGATCGTCCGCATGCTCTGGCCGATGCTGATCTTGCCTATGGCCGTGCCGACGAACAGCACCGAGCCCAGCGGCGGGCTGATCAGGCTCAGGCCGCCCTTGAGCACGAGGATCACGCCGAAATGCACCGGATCGATGCCGATGGCGCGCGCCACCGGCAGGAAGATCGGCGTGCAGATCAGGATCATCGGCGCCAGGTCCAGGAAGGTGCCCAGCACCAGCAGCACCAGGATCATCAGCAACAGCATGAGGTTGCGGTCCTGGGTGAGGCCGGTGAGGAACTCCACCGACGCCGCCGGCACCTGCAGGTAGGCCAGCAGCCAGCCGAACACGGCGGCGGCGGCGATCACGAACAGGATCGCACCCGCACTGCGCGCGGCGTGCACGACCGTGCCGAGGAACTCGCGCCAGTGCAGCTGCCGGTACAGCACGCTGGTGACCAGCAGCGCGTACACGACGGCGATCGCGGCGCTTTCCACCGCGGTGAAGATGCCCGCGCGGATGCCGACGAAGATCAGCGCCACCAGGCCCAGGCCCGGCAACGCGGACACCAGGCGCAGCGCCACCGCGCGCCAGCCGGGGAAGATCTCCACGCCATACCCGCGATGCCGCGCGACCGCGTAGCAGGTGAGCATCAGCGTGGCCGTCATCAGCAGCGCGGGCAGGATGCCGGCCGCGAACAGGTCGGCGATCGACAGCCCGCCGCCGGCCGCGGCCGAATACAGGATCAGGTTGTGCGAAGGCGGCACGAGCAGCGCGACCAGCGCGGCGGTGATGCACACGTTCACGGCGAAGTCGCGGTCGTAACCGCGCTGCACCATCTGCGGGATCATCGTGCCGCCCACCGCCGAAACGTCGGCCAGCGCCGAACCCGACACGCCGCCGAAGAACAGCGAGGACAGGATGCTCACTTGGCCGAGCCCGCCGCGCATGCGTCCGACCAGCGAGGACGCCAGTCCGATCAGGCGTTCGGAAATGCCGCCGCGCAGCATGATCTCGCCGGCGAAGATGAAGAGCGGAATGGCGATCAGGCTGGCCGAGCCCGAGCCGGCCGAGACCTGCTGCACCATCACGATCGACGGAACGTCCAGGTACATCAGCGTCGCCAGCGACGCCGCCGCCAGCGCAAAGGCCACCGGCACGCCCATCACCAGCAGGAGGGCGAACACACTGAAGAGGATCGCAATGGCCATCTCAGTCGGCCTCCGGGGCGGCGGGTGCATCGGGCGAGGCGATCATCTGTGCCAGCGCGAACAGCGCCATCAGTGCGCCGCTGACGGCCAGCGGCAGGTACTCGATGCTCTCGGGCATCGGCGCGCCCGCCGTGGGGATGTGCACGCCGTCGATGAACAACACGGCGCCCCAGTACAGCAGCACCAGTCCGATCAGCACGATCACCGCCGACTGCAGCAGGTGCATCGCATGCCGCGCACGCGGCTTGAGTGCTTCGGCCAGCAGCGAGAAAGCGAAGTGCCGGCGCGTGTGCACGCCGGCGGCGGCGCCCAGGCTCATTGCCGTGCTCAGCAGCAGCAGCGTGACCGGTTCAGTCCAGCTGGGCGAATCGTTGAGCACGTAACGGGCGATGACCTGCCAGCCCTGCACGACCACCAGGCCGAGCAACGCCAGCGCGGCGGTCGCGATGGCCCAGTCGGCCAGCCGCCCGGTGACGCGCTGCAGTAAGGAAGAAGGGAACGCGATTGCGGTGTCGGCCATGGAGTCCTCAGGCAAGCTCGCGGATGCGCCGGTACAGCGCGTCGATGGACGGATCCTGGCGGTACCGCGCGATCAGCGGCTGCGCGGCGGCGCGGAACGCGGGAATGTCCACCTCGTTGAACTTCACGCCGGACTCGACGACGGTGTTGCGCGCCTGCTCTTCCTGCTGCGCCCACAGGCGGCGCATCACCTGCACCGATTCGCGTGCCAGCGACAGCAGCAGCTCGCGGTCGCGCGGTGCCAGCGAATCCAGCGTCTGGCGCGACATCAGCAGCACGTCCGGCGCATAGGAGTGATCGCTGTGCGACCAGTAGCGCGCGGCTTCGAAATGGCGGCTGGACTGGAAGCTGCGGATGTTGTTCTCGGCACCGTCGATCATGTGCGTCTCCATCGCGGAGAACACTTCGCCCAGCGGCAACGGCGTGGGATTGGCGCCGAACAAACGCATCATGCGGATGAAGATGTCCGACACCGGCACGCGGATCTTCAGACCGTGCAGGTCGGCCGGCTCCACGATCGGATGCTTGATGTTGTAGAAGCAGCGCGGGCCGCTGTCATAGATGGCCAGGCCCACCAGGCCGCGTGCCTGGAAGCCGTGCAGCACCTGCGCGCCGACGTCGCCGTCGAGCGCGCGGCGCAGGTGCGGCACCGAATCGAACACGTACGGCAGGCACAGCGCCTGCGTCAGCGGGAAAGCGTTGTTGAGCGCGCCGGTGTAGACGCGGGTGATGTCGATGGCGCCGAAACGCGCCATGTCGATCGCCTCGGATTCGCGCCCGAGCTGGCCCGCGTGGTACATGCGAAGGCGCACGCGCCCGTCGGTCTGGCGTTCGAGCTGCTCGCCGATCCAGCGCACGGCTTCGACGGTCGGGTAATCCTTGACGTGCACGTCGGTGGCGGTGAGCACGCGCGTGGCGCCGTCGGCGCGCAGCAGCGGCGCCGCGCCGAGCGCACAGGCGCCGGTGAGTCCGGCAAGGAAACGGCGGCGTCCCATCGTGCCTGCACTCATGCGTGCTCCTGCGAAGGCGTTGCGGCCACGGCATTGCACAGGATGTCGCCCCAACGGCCAAAACTGATGCGCGAACGCTGGCCGGCCACGATGTCGTGGATGCCGGTCGCCGCGCCCGTGGTCACCAGCATGCCCTGCTTCAGCGGGTATCCGCGCGACGCGCAACGCGACAACGCGAAGGCCAGCGCCGCGAGCAGGCCGCCGCTGATCGAAGCCGCGCCGCCTTCGCCGACGAGGTGGCCGTCGATGAAGGTTTCGCACGTGAGGTCCTCGGCGGGCAGGCGCTGCCAGCCTTCGATTTCCGCGCCCAGGATCAGCCCGGTGTTGTTGCCGAAGTCCGACACCACCACCGGCGGCCCCAATACGTTGATCAGCGGCAGCGGGCTGCCGGCCAGTTCGACGCCCACCATCAGCATGTCGACCAGCGCGGCGGCTTCCTGCGCCGTGTAGTCGGTCTTGTCCGCCGGTGCGTCGTGCCCGATGCGGAACACGTACTCCGCTTCCACCGCGGCGAATCCCCCCGGAATCACCGCGAACGTCGCACCCTGGAGCGTTGCACTGTCGTTGGCGCCCGGCGCCTGCACGGCGCCTTCGAAGATCGGCCCGACCAGCCGTTCCTCGCCCAGCTTCGCTTCCCAGTCGGCCGGAATCTTGCCGACCTTCCATCCCACCACCGGCCGTCCCCACAGCGCGATGGCTTCGTCCTGGCAGGCATAGCCCGCCGCCAGCGTCTGCGGGACTTCGCCCGGATACTGGGGCAGCGCCTGCGCCTGCCGGCGCGCGTCCACCAGCCGCCGGGCGATCGTTGCACTGTCGGCGCTGCCCGCGTCGGGCGCGTGTCTGTCCATGCGGCGGCTGTCCCCTGCAGATCGACTGATTGGAACTGTTGTATAGGAAACCGGTGTCATTGACAATCGGGGTCTACACTCGGCGCACGACTCGGGGAGAGTACGGATGGGGCAGCAGCGCGGAAGGGGCGTTTTTACGCGGTTTGCACGGGCGGCAGCGGGGGCGCTGCTGGCCGGAGCGGTGGTCGGAGGCGTATCGCTGGCGGTGCAGGCGGCGCAGACCTCGTTGTCCCAAGGGACAGGGCCGCTGGCGTTTCCGGGCGCGCAGGGCTGGGCCGCGCATACGCCGGGCGGTCGCGGCGGGCAGGTGATCCGCGTGACGACGCTCGCGGCCAGCGGGCCGGGCTCGTTCGCGCAGGCGCTGGCGACGCCGGGTCCGCGCATCGTCGTGTTCGAAGTCGGCGGCGTGATCGACCTGGGCATGAAGGAGCTGCGCATCACCGAGCCCTTCCTCACCATCGCCGGCCAGACCGCGCCGCAGCCGGGCATCACCTTCATCAAGGGCGGCCTCACCATCGCCACGCACGACGTGGTGGTGCGCCACATCCGCATGCGACCGGGCGACGGCGCGATGCCGAAGTGGTCGGGCGATATCGATGCGATCACCACCGTGCGCGGTGCGCGCGACGTGATCGTCGACCACTGCTCGCTGACCTGGGCGACGGACGAGAACCTGTCGGCGTCGAGCACGCGCTTCCACGGCGAGGACGAGAAGGCGTGGATGGACGCGGCCTCGCGCCGCATCACCTTCAGCAACAACATCATCGCCGAGGGCCTGGCGAATGCGACGCACCCCAAGGGCGAGCATTCCAAGGGCTCGCTCATCCACGACCACGTCAACGACGTGCTGATCGTTGGCAACCTCTACGCGCACAACTACGAGCGCAACCCGCTGTTCAAGGGCGGCGCGCGTGGGCAGGTTCTCAACAACCTCATCTACGATCCGGGCCAGCGCGGCGTGCATTACAACCTCATCGCCGAGGAGTGGCTGGGCCATCCGTACTCGCGCGGGCAGGTGATCGCGCGCGGCAACGTGATGCGCGCGGGGATCTCGACGGAAGACGTCGCATTCTTCAGCGTGGGCGGTTCCGGCGACGTGGACGTCTACCTGGACGACAACCTCGCGGTCGATCGCCTGGGCAATCCGCTGCCGCAGCAGGGCCGCTACACCACCACGCCGATCGACGTCGCCGCGACCAAGCGCGCACCCGCGCTGCCGTTCGGCGTGACGCTGCTGCCGTCGGCGAAGGTGCAGGACGCGGTGATCGCCAATGCCGGTGCGCGTCCGTGGGATCGCGACGACGTGGACCGCCGCATCCTCGCCGACACCATCGAAGGCCGTGGCCGCATCATCGACAGCCAGGAGCAGGTGGGCGGTTATCCGAAGCAGAAGGAAACGCGCCAGGCGTTCGTGCCCGCCGACTGGGACATGGACACGATGGAGCCGTTGAAGGCGCTGCCGCGTCGGGAGCCGTTGAAGTAAGCGACGGTCGCCGCAAGCGGAGAGGGCGATACGCGAGAGGAGAGGCCGCGCGCAGCGCTTCATTCCGCGCGTAACGCTCCAGCCAGCGCCAGCCCCGACTCCCGCAACGCAAACGCGAACTCCCGCGCCATCCGCGCCGCGCCCTTCGGCGAGAAGTGCGTGTTGTCCTGCAAGCCGGCGGGATAGTTCGCCTGGGTTCCTGCCGGAATCCACAGGAACAGCGCCTTGGATTCTTCCGCGCCCGCCTCCTGCAATACCGCCGAACTGCGCCGCTCCATGTCGATCAACGCCACGCGTTCGCGCGCTGCGAGCGCCCGCACCAGGTCCGGATACTCGCCGTGGCTGGGCACCACATGCCCGGCTTCGTCGAAGCGCCGGCGCGCCACCGGCGTCAACAGCACCGGCGTGGCGCCCTTCGCGCGCACGTCGGAGACGAAGCGCTCGAGGTTGCGTGCGTAGTCCGCGGGCGGCGTGTAGCGGTCGGGCTTCTCGACCGACTGGTCGTTGTGGCCGAACTGGATCAGCACCACGTCGCCCGGCTTCGTCGCCTCCAGCAACGCCGCCCAGCGGCCTTCCTCGATGAAGGTGCGCGTGCTGCGGCCGTTCTTCGCGCGGTTGTCCACGATCACGCTGCCCGGGCGGAACTGCGCGGCGAGGTGTTCGCCCCATCCGGCCTCGGGGCGCTTTTCGGGCAGCTTCTCCGCCATCGTCGAATCGCCGGCGAGGTGGATCGTGATCGGCGG